>NZ_JAVACL010000003.1:0-457248 GCF_032658145.1 Streptomyces sp. MK7 | reverse complement strand
AGTGTCACTCACCACGTCAGTCATCAACTGTCGCTTTCAGCTCGGGAGTTACACCAGTGACCGTACAGTCCCTCGCCACGGTGAACGCCAAGGAGAACTACTCGGCCAGCTGCAGCCTCTCCTCCGACGTGAAGCTCTACCTCACCGGATCCATCAGCTCCGGAACCACCTGGAACAACAAGCCGTCTCTGTCCAGCCTGCTGGCCACCAAGAGCTTCGGCCCCGCCTGCAGCAGCCAGCCCTCCGGCGGCTTCTCGGTGACTCCACGATCGCCGGCAAGGCGGCCGCTCACGACTCCAGCTGGGCCTTCGCCCTGGTCAACAGCCACGACGGCAGCGGCGACGGCGCCTACTTCAAGCGCTTCGCCAACAACCCGTCGATGTCCATCGAGTACAACCACATCCCCGGCAAGCCCGGCAGCCTGGCCGCCAAATTCGGCACGCACTCGGTCGGCTGCGGCACCACGACCCCCTACCCGGTCATCGGCAAGACCCTGGCCACCACACCGCCCACCCTCAACGCCGTGGTCAGCGACGGCGACAAGGACGCTCTGGCGGCCACGTACAAGTACTGGGTCAATGGCGGAACCTCCACCACAACCACCAGCGCCACCGTCGCCAGCGGCTCCAACGCCCCCAAACAGCTGTCCACCACCTTCATGAGCAGCCTCAAGAGCGGTGACACGGTCGGCTGGAACGTCCACTCCAGCGACGGCAAGGACACCAGCCCGACGTCCTCCAGCTGCCACTTCACCGTGGACCTCACCGCCCCCGCCCCGCCGGCCGTCAAGAGCGCGGACGGCCTCTACCCCGAGGACGCCGCCGGTATCACGGCCGCCGGCACACCGGGCAAGTTCACGCTCACCACCGACAGCGCCACCAAATTCCTCTACCGCCTGGACGTCAGCCCGCCCACCTCCAACACCCCGAGCTCCGAGACCGCCACCGCCTCCGGCAACGCCGCGACGATCACTCTCACTCCCACCGCACCGGGCACGCACACCCTCTACGTGTACGCGGTCGACACCGCCGGGAACGTCTCCGGCCAGCAGCAGTACCAGTTCACCGCCCTCGGCCACGCCGGCCGGACCTACTCCAGCCTGCAGGCCGCGTTCAACAACACCGCCGTCACCGACAACAGCAACCAGTCGGCCGGTGATGCGGACGGCTCCGGTGCGACCATGTCCCTGCAGGACCTCAAGGCGGCCGGCTGGCAGCCCGGCGGCAAGATCACCGTGGACGGCGCCGCCTTCACCCTGCCGTCCTTCGGCTCGGTCTCCGGCGACAACGTCATGGCCGCCAACCAGACCATCCAGATGAACGGCGGCAGCGGCCGGGCCCTGGTCTTCCTGGGCTTCTCCACCTACGGCTTCGTCGGCTCACAACGCGACCACGACGACTACACAAGCCCCGTCGTCCCCGACGGCACCTCCATCAGCGGCACCGAATGCACCCTCGGCAACGGGCAGTACGAGGACTGCCAAGCCGGAGGTCCCAGCGGTGCCATCACCTATGCCGACGGCAGCGATCCGCAGACGTACCACCTCAACGTCCCCGACTGGGTCTACGGCTCAAACGCCCTGGCCACCGTCACACTCCCCCACCGCAACCACACCAGCGGCACCCAGGAGACCCGCAGCACCAACATCTACGCCTTCGCCGTCCCCCTCAAGCCGGGCGCCCAGCTCAGCTCCGTCACCCTGCCCGACCTCAGCGACACCGCCCGCCCGGACGTACCCGCCCTGCACATCTTCGGCATGGCCGTCCGCGACACCACCACCGCACCGAGTGGCGCCACCTGGACCGGAACCTGGAGTGCACCCACCGAGGAGCGGTTCCACTTCACGGACATGGGCGCCTTCCGCGACCAGACCTTCCGCATCATCACCAAGACCAGCGCCGGTGGCGACACCGTACGGCTGCGCCTGTCCAACGCTCTGGGCACCGACCCGCTCACCCTCGACCACGTCACCCTCGCTCCGTACGGACAGGGCGCATCCACGACGTCCGCACCGGTCGACGTGACCTTCGGCGGCAGCAAGTCGGTCGTCATCCCGGAAGGCGGCGAACTCTACAGCGACCCGGTCCCTCTGCCGGTCAGCGACGGCGGCAATCTGACCACCAGCATCCACCTGGTCAACCAGGTCGACTACCTGGTCATGCACCCCTGGGCGGCCACCGACACACTCGGCTACGTCAGCGCCGTCGGCAGCGGCGACCACACCGCCGACACCACCGACACCGCGTTCACCGGCACGGGAACGATCTCGGCGAGCCGCTTCTCCGACATCCTCACCGAGGTCGACGTCACCACCGGCGACCACCGGCCGACCGTGTCCGTCCTCGGTGACGGCCTCATCAACACCCGCACCACCGGCACCACCGCAGGCTTCACCACCCCGCGCTTCAACCAATGGCTGTCCTACCGACTGCGCACCAACACCGACGGCACACCGGTCTACGGCATCGTGGCCTCCGCCATCGAGAACAACTACCTCGGCACCGACCAAGGAGCAGGAGCCGGCGGCCGCGCCGTCCTCACCCGCCTCGACCGGGACGTCCTCTCCGTCCCGGGGCTGCGCACAGTGGTGGTCGCCCAGGGCCTTGAGGACATCGTGGCCGGCCACGACAAGGTGGACACCGAAAGCGCGCTCGGCCTGCTGAGCAACCAGCTCAGAGCCTGGGGCGTCAAAGTCGTCTTCACGACCCTCACCCCCTGCGACGGCTACAGCCCTTGTACCGCGGCCGTCGACCAGAACCGCATCGACACCAACACCTGGATCACCGACCAAACCGACTTCACCACCCCCACCGTCAGCTACGTCGACGCCGAGTCCACCGTGGCCGTCCCCGACCCGGCCAGCACAACAGACCCGCCCGCCCTCATGCTGGACAACGCCGCGGCCCCCGAAGACTTCGACTCCGGCGACCACGTCAACCTCACGTCCGACGGATACAGCGCCATCAGCGACACCTTCGACCTGACCGCGCTCGGGCCGGACAGCTAGAGCACACGCCTCAGCTACCGCCGGCGGGCCGGGCAGGGTCTCCCTGTCCGGCCCCGCCCATCTCCCACACCAGCAACTCCGCCGCCCTCACCCCCACCGCCTCCAGATCCCCGCCCGCGTCCGTGATCCGGGCCGCGTCACCCGCTCCCAACCGCTCCCCCGCCAGCAGCACTTCGCCGCGGACCACATGGACGTATGCGTACGGCGCCTCGGGGACCGCCGTGCGCTCGCCCGCCCCCAGGCGGCGTACGTGGAGCATGGCGCCGGCCTCCGGGACGGCGTACGGGGTGGAGTCGGCGATGCCGTGGACGATCTCGTAGAAGGGGTCGCCGCCGGGTTCGAGGGGGGCCAGCCACATCTGGACGAAGGTCAGGGGGACGGTCGCGTCGTTGCGTTCTACGTGGCGGACGCCGGCCGCGGCGCTCAGGCGCTGGACGTCGCCGGGGCGGATCAGCGTCTCGTGGCCGGTGGAGTCGCGGTGGGTCAGTTCGCCGGTCACCACCCAGGTGACGATCTCCGTGTGGCTGTGGGGATGCTCGTCGAAGCCTGCGCCGGGGGCCAGGTGCTCCTCGTTGCAGGCGATCAGGGCGCCGAAGCGGAGGTTGTCCGGGTCGTAGTGGGGGCCGAAGGAGAAGGCGTGGCGGGTGGTGATGCCCGCCGCCGGGTCGCCGCCCTGGTAGCGCTCTGCCGCGCGCCGTACGTCCATCGTCACGGAGAACACCGTAGACCCGGTCAACTACCCGTCGCTAAAGCGACGGGCTTGCACAACGGGCATCACTGGCTGTGATGCTGCGTTTGCGTCCAGCCCCGCCCCGGCGCGCGTGCTCCGGTGGTGGGGCAGGGGCCGTTGACGGGGCCCCGCGTCGCCACAACTCCCGCGCGCGGGCGCGGACGTTGCGGGAGCTGTTCCGGTCTGCGTGATCAACGAATCCGCAGTTCCGGCACGCGAACCAGGCCTGCGAGACCCGGTTCGCCCTGTCGATGTGGCCGCACTCGGCGCAGGTGCGGGAGGTGTACGCCGGATCGACGTACACCACCGGCACCCCCGCCCGGCGGGCCTTGTACGCGATGAACTGGCCCAGCTGCGCGAATGACCAGCTGGAGTGGGTGGCCCGTTGGGGCTTGCGAAGCCGTACCCGCTCGCGGATGCCCGTCAGGTCTTCCAGGGCGATCCCGCGACCGGTGCGTTCTGCCGCGGCCACCACATGTTTCGCGATCTTGTGGTCGATGTCCCGCGCCCGCCGCGCTTCCTTGCGCCTGCGCTTCTTCAGCCGACGCCTGGCGGACGGGGTGTTCTTCTTCTGCAGTCTGGTGCGCAGCGCGCGTTCCCGGGCGCGGATGCGGTTGATTTCACGTCCGGCCATGATCTCGCCGTCGGACGTGGTAGCGATGTCGACGATGCCCAGGTCGATGCCGAGGAAGTCTGCCGGATCGGTGTTCGGCGGTGCTTCAGGGACCTCGCAGGTGGCCAGCAGGAACCACATGCCGTCCCGGCACACCAGGTCGGACTCGCCCTTGCGATACAGGGCCAGCGTGGCCAGCTGCTCGGGTGAGGCGGTGAACGCCACGTCCTTGGTCCGTCCGGTCGTCGTCCAGATCGACACCCGGCGTTCGGCGATCTGCCACGACAGCATCCGGTCGTCATAAGGCTGCGCGCCCTGCGGGCGGAAGGCGATCGGCTTCTGCGTCGCGCTGCGGTACCGCTTCGAGCCCGGCCTGCCCAGGTTCCCGGCCTTCAGGTTGGCTTTGAGCGCGGCGTAGGCGTCGCAGGTCTTCTTGATGACGTGCTGGGCGGCCTGCGCCCCCAGGTTCCACCGGACCTTGATCTCGCCGTAGGTGTGCTCGCGCAGCGCGAAGTTGCGCTTCACGTCCTTCTCGAAGGCGACCCGGCTCGCCCAGGTCGCCGCTTCGTTGCAGGCGCGCAGGGTCGCCTCCAGCGCAGCCGCCTGCACGGGCGTCGGCAGCAGTCTGACCTGCACCACCAGCTTCACGATCAGCAAACCTACACAGACGTACGACTGCCCACCGTACGTTCCCCACGGATCACCCGCCCGAGTGAACGTGGCACAGCCACGGCTCCCCCGGACACGAACCCCGGCCGCTTCCCGGCTGAGCACACACGAGCGATATCGCGGCGCTCCGCGCCGCGACCACGAGGATGCGATTCCTCCCAGGGCTGAAGCCCTGGGGTTCCACGCAAGAATCCGCTGAAGGGGCGGGGCTCCTTGCAAGATCAGGCTGAAACCCGCCTCGTGAGACCCGGTCCGAAACCCGGTCGTGGGGGCGCCCACAGCCCGACCTCCTACCCGGCGGCACGCACTGACGTCCGGATAAGGCAGTCTTGTCCCCGTGCCCGAACCCGAATCCCGTCACGCCGACGCCCCAGCGCGCCCCGCTCATCCGCATGCCGCGACCCTGAGACGGCTGGAGAAGTCCTCCGGGTCCCTCGCCGCGCAGGCGATCGCACGGATGGACGAGTCGCTGCCGTGGTACCGGGCCATGCCCCCGGAGAACCGCTCCTGGATCGGGCTGGTGGCCCAGGCCGGTATCGCCGCGTTCACCGAGTGGTTCCGGCACCCGGACGCCCCGCAGGCGATCTCGACGGATGTGTTCGGGACGGCTCCGCGTGAGCTGACGCGGGCGATCACGCTGCGGCAGACCGTGGAGATGGTGCGGACCACGATCGAGGTCATGGAGTCCGCCATCGACGAGGTGGCGGCGCCGGGGGACGAGGGCGTGCTGCGCGAGGCCCTGCTCGTCTACGCCCGGGAGATCGCCTTCGCCACCGCCCAGGTCTACGCCCAGGCCGCCGAGGCACGCGGTGCCTGGGACGCCCGGCTGGAGTCGCTCGTCGTCAACGCCGTGCTCAGCGGGGAGGCCGACGAGGGCGCCGTGTCGCGGGCCGCCGCCCTCGGGTGGAACTCGCCCGAGCATGTGTGCGTGGTGCTCGGGACCGCGCCGGACGGGGACTCCGAGCTGACGGTCGAGGCCATTCGGCGGGCCGCGCGGCACGCCAAGCTCCAGGTGCTCACCGGGGTTCTCGGGGAGCGGCTGGTGGTGATCGCGGGCGGCAGCGACAACCCGCTGGCCGTGGCGAAGTCGCTGATCGGGCCGTTCGCCGCCGGGCCGGTCGTGGCCGGGCCGGTGGTGCCCGATCTGCTCGCCGCGACCCGGTCCGCGCAGGCCGCCGCGGCCGGGCTGAAGGCCTGCTTCGCCTGGCAGGACGCACCGCGCCCGGTGCTCGCCGACGATCTCCTCCCGGAGCGCGCCATCGCCGGTGACCCGAGCGCCCGGGAGCAGTTGGTAGAGGAGATCTACAGACCTCTGGAGGAGGCCGGGTCCGCGCTTCTGGAGACCTTGAGTGTCTATCTGGAGCAGGCGAGCAGCCTGGAAGGCGCCGCCCGGATGCTCTTCGTTCACCCGAACACCGTGCGCTACCGGCTCCGACGTGTGACAGACGTCACCGGATGGTCGCCGTCCGATGTACGATCCGCGTTCACACTGAGGATCGCCTTGATTCTGGGGCGTCTGGCCGAGGGAGATCCCCAGACCTAGGCTTTTGTCGGGGGTCCACAAAACCCCTCCGTGTTCTTCGTCCCTGTCCCCACGGGCGGCTCCGGCCGTCCCCAAGAGAGAGTGTGAGAGTGCTCGTACTCGTCGCTCCCGGCCAGGGCGCCCAGACGCCCGGCTTCCTGACCCCCTGGCTCGAACTGCCCGGGGCAGCCGACCGTGTCACCGCCTGGTCGGACGCCATCGGACTGGACCTCGTCCACTACGGGACGCAGGCCGACGCGGACGCGATCCGCGACACCGCCGTAGCCCAGCCGCTGCTCGTCGCCGCCGGGATCCTGTCGGCCGCGGCACTCGGTGACGTGGCACCGGATGCCGTCGCCGGGCACAGTGTCGGTGAGATCACCGCCGCCGCCTTCGCGGGCGTCCTGAACGACACCGCCGCGCTGACGCTGGTACGCAAGCGGGGCCTGGCGATGGCCGAGGCCGCCGCCGTCACCGAGACGGGCATGTCGGCGCTGCTCGGCGGCGACCCGGAGGTGTCCGTCAAGCACCTGGAGAAGCTGGGCCTCACCCCGGCCAACGTCAACGGCGCGGGCCAGATCGTGGCCGCGGGCACCATGGAGCAGCTCGCCGCGCTGAACGAGAACAAGCCCGAGGGCGTGCGCAAGGTCGTGCCGCTGAAGGTGGCCGGCGCCTTCCACACCCACCACATGGCCCCCGCGGTAGCGAAGCTGGCCGAGGCCGCCAAGGCGCTCGAGCCCACCGACCCGAAGGTCACCTACGTCTCCAACAAGGACGGCCGGGCGGTGCCGAGCGGCACCGAGGTCGTCGAGCGGCTGGTCGGCCAGGTCGCCAACCCGGTCCGCTGGGACCGGTGCATGGAGACCTTCAAGGAGCTCGGCGCCACCGCGCTGATCGAGGTCTGCCCCGGCGGCACGCTCACCGGTCTGGCCAAGCGGGCGCTGCCGGGCGTGAAGACGCTGGCGCTGAAGACCCCCGACGACCTCGACGCGGCCCGCGCGCTCATCGCCGAGCACACGAACGCCTGACGCCCTAAGGAGCCGATCGCACATGTCGAAGATCAAGCCCAGCAAGGGCGCCCCGTACGCGCGCATCCTCGGCGTGGGCGGCTATCGGCCCACGCGGGTGGTGCCCAACGAGGTGATCCTCGAGAAGATCGACTCGTCCGACGAGTGGATCCGCTCGCGCTCCGGCATCGAGACCCGGCACTGGGCGGGCCCCGACGAGACCGTCGCGGCGATGTCCATCGAGGCCGCCGGCAAGGCGATCGCGGACGCGGGGATCGCCGCCGAGCAGGTCGGCGCCGTGGTCGTCTCCACCGTCTCGCACTTCAGCCAGACCCCTGCCGTCGCCACCGAGATCGCGGACAAGCTGGGCACCGACAAGGCCGCGGCCTTCGACATCTCGGCCGGCTGCGCCGGCTTCGGCTACGGCCTGACCCTCGCCAAGGGCATGGTCGTGGAGGGCTCCGCGGAGTACGTCCTCGTCATCGGCGTGGAGCGGCTGAGCGACCTGACCGACCTGGAGGACCGGGCGACGGCCTTCCTGTTCGGCGACGGCGCCGGCGCGGTCGTGGTCGGCCCCTCGCAGGAGCCGGCGATCGGCCCGACGGTGTGGGGTTCGGAGGGCGACAAGGCCGAGACGATCAAGCAGACGGTCCCGTGGGACCGTTTCCGGACCGGCGATGTGTCCGAGCTGCCGCTGGACGGCGAGGGCAACGTCAAGTTCCCTGCGATCACGCAGGAGGGCCAGGCGGTGTTCCGCTGGGCCGTGTTCGAGATGGCGAAGGTCGCCCAGCAGGCGCTGGACGCGGCCGGGATCAACCCGGACGACCTGGACGTCTTCATTCCGCACCAGGCCAATGTGCGGATCATCGACTCGATGGTGAAGACGCTGAAACTGCCGGAGCACGTCACGGTCGCCCGTGACATCCGCACCACCGGCAACACCTCGGCCGCCTCGATCCCGCTCGCGATGGAGCGGCTCCTGGCGACCGGCGAGGCGAAGAGCGGCGACACCGCGCTCGTCATCGGCTTCGGGGCGGGTCTCGTCTACGCCGCGACGGTCGTTACCCTCCCCTAGGCACTCCGTGCCGGATCATGCATCCGGGACGGCAACCGCAACACCTGCCGCTGCCGCGGCGGGCGCCACACCCTTACGGAACACAACGAAGGAGCGCCGACATGGCCGCCACTCAGGAAGAGATCGTCGCCGGTCTCGCCGAGATCGTGAACGAGATCGCCGGGATCCCCACCGAGGACGTCCAGCTGGACAAGTCCTTCACCGACGACCTGGACGTGGACTCGCTGTCCATGGTCGAGGTCGTCGTCGCCGCCGAGGAGCGCTTCGACGTCAAGATCCCCGACGAGGACGTCAAGAACCTCAAGACCGTCGGCGACGCGACCGACTACATCCTCAAGCACCAGGCCTGATCTACCGATCACTGCTTTGGGCTGACTGCCCCGCCACCCGGCGGTGGCGCCGTACGAATCCTCGTTTCCGTTGGAGAAAGAATTCCCGTGAGCTCGACCAATCGCACCGTGGTCGTCACCGGTATCGGCGCAACCACACCGCTGGGTGGCGACGCAGCCTCGACCTGGGAGGGTCTGGTCGCCGGCAAGTCCGGTGTCAAGCCTCTGACCCAGGAGTGGGCGGCCGAGCAGGCCGTCCGTATCGCGGCCCCGGTCGCCGTGGAGCCGACCGAGACCATTCCGCGGCCGCAGGCGCGCCGTCTGGACCGCTCGGCGCAGTTCGCGCTGATCGCCGCCCAGGAGGCCTGGAAGGACGCCGGTTTCACCGGTAAGGCCGGCGAGGACGGAAACATCGACCCGGACCGGCTGGGTGCGGTGATCGCCTCCGGCATCGGCGGCGTGACGACGCTGCTCGACCAGTACGACGTGCTGAAGGAGAAGGGCGTCCGCCGGGTCTCCCCGCACACCGTGCCGATGCTGATGCCGAACGGCCCCTCGGCCAACGTCGGTCTGCTCGTGGGCGCCCGCGCCGGTGTGCACACCCCGGTCTCCGCCTGCGCGTCGGGCGCCGAGGCCATCGGCTACGCCATCGAGATGATCCGCACCGGCCGCGCCGACGTGGTCGTCGCCGGCGGTACGGAGGCGGCGATCCACCCGCTGCCGATCGCCGCGTTCGGCAACATGATGGCGATGTCCAAGAACAACGAGAACCCCGAGGGTGCCTCGCGCCCCTACGACGTCGACCGGGACGGTTTCGTCCTCGGCGAGGGCGCCGGTGTGCTCGTCCTGGAGTCCGCCGAGCACGCCGCCCGGCGCGGCGCCCGCGTCTACGCGGAGGCGGTCGGCCAGGGCATCTCCGCCGACAGCCACGACATCGTGCAGCCGGAGCCGGAGGGCCGCGGCATCTCGCACGCCCTGCAGAACCTGCTGGACCGCACCGACCTGGTCCCGGCCGAGATCATGCACGTCAACGCGCACGCCACGTCGACGCCGGCCGGTGACATCGCCGAGCTGAAGGCGCTGCGCAAGGTGTTCGGCGACGACGCCGACCACATCGCGGTCTCCGCGACCAAGTCGATGACCGGTCACCTGCTCGGTGGCGCGGGCGGCGTGGAGTCGGTGGCGACCGTGCTGGCCCTGTACCACCGGGTGGCCCCGCCCACCATCAACGTCGAGAACATCGACCCGGAGGCCGAGGCGAACGCGGACGTGGTCCGCGGCGAGGCCCGCAAGCTGCCCGTCGAGGGCCGTATCGCGGCCCTGAACGACTCGTTCGGGTTCGGTGGGCACAACGTGGTGCTGGCCTTCCGGAGCGTCTGAGTGACTCCGGTACGTGCGTGAGGGGCCCCCACCGGTCGGTGGGGGCCCTTCCTGCTGTGGCCGCCCGGTTCTGCCGCGCCCGCTCGGGCCGTGCCTGAGGAACCGTCACACCACCTGGTGGAGCCAGCGCACCGGGGCGCCCTCGCCCGCGTAGCGGAACGGCTCCAGTTCGTCGTCCCAGGGCTTGCCCAGGAGCCTGGCCAGTTCGGCCTCCAGGTCGCTCTCGCCGCGCTGGGAGCGGATCAGGGCGGCGCGCAGCCGGTCCTCGGGGATGAGGATGTCGCCGTGGATGCCGGTGACGGCGTGGAAGATGCCGAGGTCGGGGGTGCAGCTGTAGCGCTCGCCCTCGGCGGTCGCGCAGGGCTCGGCGGTGACCTCGAAGCGCAGCAGGTGCCAGCCGCGCAGCGCGGAGGCGAGCTTGGAGGCGGTGCCGGCCTCGCCCTGCCAGGAGAACTCCGAGCGCCAGGTGCCGGGCGCGGCGGGCTGCCGGATCCAGTCCAGGCTGACGCGCGTGCCGAGCACCCCGGCGACGGCCCACTCGACGTGCGGGCACAGCGCGCGCGGCGCGGAGTGCACGTACAGAACTCCACGTGTCGTCACCGGGACCTCCGGGCAGAGCGGGACAGAGTGCGGGCGGGCGGGCGGCAGTGGCGCGCGACCGCCCTGCTGATGGCGAGGCTACCGTGCGTCGGGGCAAGGAGTGTGACGTACCGTCGGTCCCGGTGCCAGGAAGGGCCCCCATTCACCCAGGGGGACGCTTGTACGGCTGTGCGCCGTCGCCTCGGGTGGGGGCGGGAACCCTCGCGCGTTCTTATGGAGGGGAGTGCCAGTTCTGCGCGAGGTTCCGCGCGACGACCGAGGGGATCACGAGGGATGCGGAAGCGAAGCCACCGTATGCGGGCCGCTCATGCCGTCGTGGCGGCGGCCGTCCTGGTCACCGCGGGCTGTGACGTGGTCGGTGACAAGGCGTCCGCTCGTGACGCCGGTGCCAGAGCGGCCAAGCCGTCCGCGTCGGCGACACCGGCCTGGGACACCAGTCCGGGCTCGATCGCCGCGGTCGGCGACTCCATCACCCGTGGCTTCGACACGTGCGCGGTGCTCTCGGACTGCCCGGAGGCGTCGTGGGCGACGGGCAGCGACCCCTCGGTGAACAGCCTGGCGGTGCGGCTGCTCGGGGCGGACGGTGCGGCCCGGCGCAGCTGGAACCACGCGGTGACCGGCGCCCGGGTGGCGGATCTGAACGGCCAGATGGCCCAGGCGGTGCTGAACAAGCCGGAGCTGGTGGCGGTGATGGTGGGCGCCAATGACGCCTGCCGCGACTCCCCCGCCCGGATGACCTCGGTCGCGGACTTCCGCCGCGACTTCCAGAAGGCGATGGGCACCCTGCGCAAGGCGCTGCCGAAGGCGGAGGTGTACGTCTCCAGCGTGCCGAACCTGAAGCGGCTGTGGTCGCAGGGGCGGACCAACCCGCTCGGCAAGCAGATCTGGAAGCTGGGCCTGTGCCCGTCGATGCTGGGGGACGCCGACGCGCTGGACGACGCGGCCAAGCAGCGGCGCGAGACGGTGCAGTCCCGGGTGGTGGACTACAACAAGGTGCTGGCCGAGGTGTGCGCGAAGGACCGCCGCTGCCGCTTCGACGACAACGCGGTCTTCGACTACCAGTTCGGCACGGCGCAGCTCAGCCACTGGGACTGGTTCCACCCGAGCCGCAACGGCCAGGCGAAACTCGCGGAGATCGCCTACCGCACCGTCACCGCCAAGAGCCCGTGACCTAGGGTTTCCCACATGAGTGAACTCTTCGGCGCACTGTCCGACGGCACCCCGGTCCACCGCTGGACGCTTCAGCGCGCCGGGGTGCGGGTGCGCGTGCTGTCGTACGGCGGGATCGTGCAGTCGGTGGAGGTCCCGGACCGGGACGGGCGCGCCACGGACGTGGTGCTGGGCTTCCCGGACCTGGACGGCTACCTCGCCCATCCCGAGCCGTTCCTCGGCGCCCTGATCGGCCGGTACGCCAACCGTATCGCCGGCGGCCGCTTCCCGCTGGACGAGCGGACGTACGCGCTCGCGCGCAACGACGGCCCCAACTCGCTGCACGGCGGCGAGCGCGGCTTCGACAAGCGGGTGTGGGACGTGACCGCCGTCGAGCACGGGGTGCGCCTGACCCGGGTCAGTCCGCACGGCGAGGAGGGCTTCCCCGGCCGGGTGGAGGTCACGGCGACGTACACGCTGGAGGCCTCGGGCGCCCTGCGCATCGCCTACGAGGCGGTGACGGACGCGCCGACCGTGGTCAACCTGACCAATCACACGTACTGGAACCTCGGCGGTGCCGGCTCGGGCGCGGCCGGCGGCCACGAACTGCGGCTCGCCGCCTCCCGCTACACCCCCGTCGACGAGCACCTCATTCCGGCCGGCGCCCCGGCGGAGGTGGAGGGGACCCGCTTCGACTTCCGGCAGTCCCGCAAGACCGGCTCCGGCTACGACCACAACTTCGTCCTCGACAAGGGCGTCACCCGGGCCGCCGAGGAGGTCGCCGAGCTCCACGACCCGGCGTCGGGCCGCACCCTGACGGTGGCGACGACGGAACCGGGCCTGCAGCTGTACACCGCCGACCACATCGCGGCGCCGTTCGCCCCCGGCGACGGAATCGCCCTGGAGACCCAGCACCACCCGGACTCCCCCAACCGTCCGGACTTCCCGACCACGGTGCTCCGTCCGGGTGAGGTGTACCGCTCGGAGACGGTGTACGGGTTCTCGGCGCGGTAGGCGGCGTTCGTCTTCCGGGCGCGGTGCGGGGGCGTACGCCTTCGTGTGCGGCCGTCGGTGTGCGGCCGTCCTAGAGGCCCTCGCCGCGCATTCGGCTGGCCGCGCGGCCGAGCAGGGCGACCGCGCCCGCGCAGACGAGCAGCACCGCGCCGCCGATCAGCGTCGGCTGCACCTCGCCGCCCTTGATGCCCTCGCCGGTCACGGTGACGGCCAGCACCAGGATGATCGAGTACAGGCTCCGGCCGACCTTGGCGCCGGCCGGGATCACCTGGAGCAGCTGCGGGATGGTCGTCGCGGCGCCGAGCCCCATGGCGAACGGGATGAACGCGCCCGCCATCAGCGCCCCGAACCCGAAGGAGTTGCCGTACGCGCCCCAGCCGGCGCCCTTGACCAGCAGATAGCCGGTGGCGGCGAAGGACAGCAGGACCAGCACACCGTTGATGTACGCGGCCAGGGCGGCGGCCTTGCGGGCGCCGGGCAGGTGCGCCGCCGGGGAGCGCCAGGCGTCCGGGGTGATCAGGCGCAGCTGCCGCTTCATGGCCTGCATCTGCGTCAGCGCGAGGACCCCCATGGCCACGAGGGCCAGCCCGACGGCCGCGGCGCCGAAACCGGCCGGGGCGCGTGTGATGCCGTAGTGCGCGCCGCCGAAGGTGAGCGGGATGCCGAGCACGAAGCCGTAGGCGAGGAGCTTGGACTTCTTCTGGATCCGGAGGACCAGCGTCCGCTGGTCGGCGGTGAGGTTCGGGTCCAGCCGCACATGGCCTTCGCCGAGCCGCTGGAGCGGGGCCTGGGGCTGCTGCGGGGCCTGGGGGGCGTAGGGCTGCTGGGGTGCGTAGGGCTGCGGCGGGGGCGGCGGGTACTGGCCCGGCTGCTGCCCGTAGGGCGCCGGCTGCGGCCCTTGCTGCGGGTACGGTCCCGGCTGCCCGTGGCCGCCCTGCGGCGGATACGGCTGCTGCCCGTACGGTCCCGGTCCCTGCGGGTACGGTCCTTGCGGATACGGTCCCTGCTGCTGGGCCCCCTGCTGTCCGTACGGTCCCGGCTGCTGCTGCCCCGGATACATCCGCGTCTCCCCCTGAACGTCCACCGGACCTGTCTGGTCCGGCGTTTCCGGGCCGGGAGTCTGCCACATACGGCCACGACGCCACGAGCCCCGGCCCAGGGGTCAGGTCCCGGACCGGGGCTGCTCGTGGGGAGAGTTGCCCCGGATCAGACCCTAATCGCCGGGGTGCCGTGCCGGCCGCCGATCGAACGTCTGGCCGCAATCATGTACGAACCCTTCACCTGTTTCGTGCGAGGAGGCCCCGTCGTTCACGCCGGGGAGCTACCGCGTCCGGGTGCTGCGACTCGGTGCGTCGCCGCGTGGCGGTGCAGGGCGCGGAGCGACCGTACCGCTGTCAGGCACCGCCGGGATGATGCGAACGCGCGTGCCTGTGGTCGCTGGTTGGGGTGGTGGCCGTGGGATCGGGATACGTGTGTGCGGCGTTCGTACGTATGGTCCTTCGGAGTTGGGATGGCATGGGGGTTTCGGCCGGGGATCGTGAGGGGGCGAGATGGCGCGGGTGGGGGCGGCCGCGGAGGCCGGGCATGCCCGTTACACCTACCGGCTGCGTGTCTCGTCCGCCGCGCGCACGGCCCCGGCGAGTGGGACCGGTGCCGGTGGGTGTGGAACGAATGTGTCGCCAAGTCCAGGGCCGTGCACCTGCACAACAGGGCCACCGGTCAGAAGGCCACGTGCGGCCCGGCTCAGCTCGACCGGATGCTGACCGACGCCCGCGCCCGTACGCCATGGCTGCGTGAGGGCGCTTCGGTTCCCCAGCAGCAGGTCATCCGCGACTTCGGCCGCTCCCGCGCCCAAGCACACAAGGACATCCGAGAGCGCCTGCCCATGGCACGCCGGGCCGGGATGCCGACGTGGAAGACCAAGCGCGAGGCGCTGCCGGCCCTCAACTACACCCGGCGCGGGTTCCGGTTGAAGGACGGCCGGCTGCACCTGGCCGGGGGCATCGCCGCAACCGTGGTGTGGTCGCGGCAACTGCCCGCGCAGCCGTCCTCGGTGCGCGTGTACCAGGACAGCCTCGGACACTGGTACTGCTCGTTCGTCGTGCCCGCCCAGGTGCAGTCGCTGCCGAAGACCGGCCGTGTACTCGGTGTCGACTGGGGCGTGAAGGAGAGTGCGACCACCACGTCCGACGCGCACGACCTGCCGCACGCCGAGCACGGCAGGAAGGCGAAGGAGACGCTGACCCGGTACGACCGGATGATGGCCCGCCGCAAGCCCAAGAAGGGCCGGCCCGCCTCGAAGGGTTACCGCGAGGCGAGGAGACTGCGGGCGAAGGCATACAAGAAGGTCGCCAGGCAGCGTGAGGACACCGGCCGCAAGTGGGCCAAGAAGGTGGTCCGCGACCACGACGCCGTCGCGGCGGAGGACTTCCGCCCGAAGTTCCTCAGCCGCACCACCATGGCCCGCGAGGCCGCCGACGCCGCCATCGGCGCCACCAAGGCCGCCCTGATCGAGATGGGCCGCAAACACGGGCGGGACATCCGCCTGGTCCACCCCGCGCACACCACGATGGACTGCGCGCACTGCGATGCGAGAGCCAAGCATCGCCTGCCGCTGGGTGAGCGCACCTACACCTGCACCGCGTGCGGAGCCGTGTCCCCCAGGGACAAGAACTCCGCACGGGTGATGCTTCACCGGGCTGGTCTCGACCCGGCTGGTGCTGACGGCGCAAGACCTCCTGGAGCGCTGCTCCAGGAGGCGGCCTGAGCCAGGAATCCCCTCCCGCCAGGGAGGGGAGGATTCAAATACCGGCGGTCGTTCCGGTCCGCGCGGGCACCGCGGCCACGACCTCGACCTCGACCTGCGCCTCGGGCCGGAACAGCCGGGACACCTCGAAGGTCATGCTGGTGGGCGGGGTGCCGGTGAGGAACCGCCGCCTCACGGCGCCGTACTCGGCGAGCTTGTCGATGTCGGTCAGATACGTGCGGATGCTGATGACGTCCGCCAGGCTCGCGCCGTGGGCGTCGAGGAGCGCGGCGATGGTCTCGAAGACTCCGCGGCTCTGCTCGGTGAGCGTGGCGCCCTCGGCGATCTGGCCGGAGACGAACAACAGGGCGCTTCCGTCGGCGTGTTCGACGCGGGCGACCTGGGAGTAGTAGGGGCTCAGGGGCTGGGGCGCGCCGGCGGGGCTGCCGAGGGTGATCTGCATGTCGCTGCTCCTCACAGGGCGATACGGGACACGGCGGTGACGGGGTCCGCGGTGCGCAGGTGGGCGGCGGCCCGGGCGAGGTCGGCCTCGGCGAGGCCCGGCTCCCCGGCGGCCTCCCGGTAGCTCGCCAACACGGCCTCCACGGCGGGGAGTCCGGCGGCGGCGGTCGCGAGAGTTCCAGGTCCTTCACCGCCAGCGCGGTGGCGAAGTGCGCGTCCTCGGCGAAGGCCCGGGCGACCGCGCCGGCGAGCGGGCCGCCGGCGAGGGCGGTGCGCGCGGTGTCCTCGTCGAGGCCGAGCGCGTCGGCAAGCCGCAGTGCCTCGGCGACGAGCGCGACCCCGCTGATCACGGCGGCGTTGACGACCAGTTTGAGCGCGGCGCCGGATCCGGTCGGGCCGGTACGGGTGATCGTGCCGAGCCGGGCCAGGACGTGCTCGACGCCGTCCGGGTCGCCGCCGGTGAGGATGCCGAGCCGTCCGGCGGCCGCCCGGTCGGTGCTGCCCATGACGGGCGCGTCGACCAGGGTCGCCCGGTCGCCGAGGCGGGCGGCGAGGTCCCGTACCGCGTCCGGGCCGACGGTGGACATCTCCACCCAGTGCGCGCCGGCCGGCAGCGCGGGCAGGACGGCGTCGGCGACCGCGGCGAGCGCGGACGGCCCGGCGAGCACCGTGATCACCACGTCGGCGTCGCGTACGGCGTCGGCAGGGGACGCGGCGTGGACGGCGCCCTCGGCGACCAGCGGACCGGCCTTCGCGGCCGTACGGTTCCAGACGGTCAGCGGATGGCCGGCGGCGAGGAGGCGCCGGGCCATGGGAGAACCCATGTGACCCAGCCCCAGAAAGGCGATCTTCTCGGTCTGTCGCATGCCGTCGACGCTAGGTTTGCGTCATGGATGCGACAAGCGAATGTCTGGCATGGCTGCCATGCTGACCACGCATGACGGTGCCGCGGGTGACGCCGTCCCCGACCTGCCCACCGTCTGGCTGCGGGTGTTCCTGGAGGTGGCCTGGCACGGGTCGTTCACGGTGGCCGCGCGGACACTGGGCTGGACCCAGTCCGCGGTGTCCCGGCAGATCTCCGCGCTGGAGTCGGCGCTGGGCGGGGCCCGGCTGTTCGACCGGTTGCCGCGCGGAGTGCGGCTCACGGAGGCCGGCCAGGTGCTCGTTCCGCACGCGGAGGCCGTGGCGCGGTCGCTGCACGGTGCCGTGCGCGAGCTGGCGGCGCTGCGTGACGTGGCGGGCGGCCGGCTGCGGTTCGGCGCGTTCGCCACGGCCGACGCGGCGCTGGTGCCCTGGGCCCTGGCCGCCTTCCGGGCCCGCCATCCCGGGGTGCGCGTCTCCCGCGAGGAGGGCCTCACCCCCGGCCTGCTGGACCGGCTGACCGCCGGCCACCTGGACCTGGCGGTCGTCTCGACGACCCGGCCCGCCCCGCTGGAGGCGTACGAACTGCACCACCTGCTCGACGAGCCCCTCTACGTCGCCGTACCCGCCGGGCACCCGCTCGCCGGGCACCCCGGACCCGTCGGCCTCGGCCGGCTCGCCGACGCGGACTGGATCTCCGGCAGCCCACGGCCCGAGGGCACCCTGCTCGACGCGGTGCTGCGCCACGGCTTCCGGCCGCGCATCGCGCACGTCGTCGCCGAGTGGACCGCCAAACAGGGTTATGTCGCCGCCGGGCTGGGCGTGACCCTGGTCCCGGCGCTCGCCGCCGCGTCCGTACGGCCCGACGTCGCGCTGGTCCCGCTGCGGGACGAGGACGCCCCGGCCAGGGCGGTGTACGCGGCGACCGTGCGCGGGCGGTCGCTGTCAGCGGCCGCGCGGGCGTTCATCGGCGTTCTGCGGGAGGGGGTGGTCGCCGCGGTGCCGTCGGCTACCGCGGGGTCCGCGGCGCCTGCGGTGCCCGGGTGACCGGGTCGCCGTCGCGGTTCGAGCCGCCGTCGCCCGTGTCGTCGTCGGTCCGGTCGACCGTCTCCTCGTCCAGCAGGTCGCGGGCGAGCAGGGTGGCGCCCGCGACCGCGCCCGGCATGAGGAACACGGCGACGAACGGCACCAGGAAGGCCAGACCCAGTGGCGCGCCGAAGCCCCAGACCAGCGCCTTGCGGGAGCGCAGCAGGGCGAGACGGTCCCGGAGTTCGAGGCCGCGGCGCTGGAGGGCGACGGCCGCCAGCTCCTCGGTGAGGAAGAAGCCCGTGACGAAGAAGCCGATCACGGGCACGACCGTCTGGCCGACGATCGGCAGGAAGCCCAGGGCGAAGAGCAGCACGCCCCACACCGCGGCCCGGACGAGCACGCGGAGGCTGTCGCGGGCCGAGATCCACAGCTCCCGCCAGAGCGGCAGCGCGGACTCGGGTGCCGTGCCGTCCGGGGACACGTCCCGGTCGACCTGCTCGGACAGGATCTCGTAGAACGGCTGGCCGATCAGCAGGGTGACCGCGGTGAAGGTGACCGCGGCGAGCAGCAGGCCGAGGACGAACAGCGCGGCGGTGAGGAAGCCGCGGAACAGCCCCAGCCAGGGACTCGGCCAGCCGTCGGCGAACGGGGTGGCCCAGGCGACGGCGTCCTCGCCCCAGATCGCCAGCGCGACCAGGGCCGCGGCGTACAGGACGAGGGTGATCAGACCGGGCAGCAGGCCCAAGTCGAACGACCTCCCGTGCCGGGCCACCCAGCGCTGGCCCTTCAGGAGATGACCGAAACCCACCCCAAGATCACCCATGGGGCCCACTGTAGCGAGGGGCCCGCGCTCGCCAGAGGGGCGTCTCTCGCGAAGAGGGCGTCTCTCGCGAGGGGGCCCGCCGCCCGGCGGTCGCGGCCGCCGGGTCGTGGTCAGGCCGGCGTGACCGTGATGTTGCCGCGCGTCGCCTTCGAGTACGGGCAGACCTGGTGGGCCTTCTCGACCAGGGCCTTCGCGGTGGCGGTCGAGCCGGAGACGTCGGCGCCCTCTTGCGGGCGACGACGCTTCGGACGCCCTGGAAGCAGGCGCTTTGGCGCCCTCACCTGGTGCCCGGATGATTCCGGTCCGCACCGCTTCGCGATGCCACCTCGGGTTCCTGTTTCACCGGCGCCCCTGCCTCTCCCTTGCGGGAGCCGGTCTTGCACGGGCTTCCACAGGCGTTGGCAGCAGCGCCGCGCGCCCCGGGTCGGCAGGGCGAGACCTCACCCTGCCGATCGAAGGGACGGACGCATGCGCGAAAAGCGAGTGGGTGAACGTCAGAGCTTGACGATCATCTTTCCGGTGTTGTCGCCGCGCAGCACGCCCAGGAAGGCCTCCAGGGTGTTCTCGACGCCCTCGACGACGGTCTCGCGGTACTTCAGCTCGCCCGAGCGGACCCACGGGCCGACCTCCCGCACGAACTCCGGCTGAAGGTCGTAGTGGTCGCCGACGAGGAAGCCCTCGATGCGGCCGCGGGTCTGGATCAGCCGGGCCAGGTTCCTCGGGCCGGGGGCGGGCTCGGTGGCGTTGTAGACCGAGATCATGCCGCAGATCGCGATGCGGCCGCCCTGGTTCAGGGAGCCGATGGCGGCCTCCAGGTGGTCGCCGCCGACGTTGTCGAAGTAGACGTCGATGCCGTCGGGGGCGGCGGCGCGCAGCTGCTCGCCCACCGGGCCGCTCTTGTAGTTGAAGGCGGCGTCGAAGCCGTACTCCTCCAGGAGCAGCTTCACCTTCTCGTCGGAGCCGGCGGAGCCGATCACGCGCGAGGCGCCCTTGAGCCTGGCGAGCTGCCCGACCTGGCTGCCGACCGCACCGGCCGCGCCGGAGACGAACACGACGTCGCCCTCCTTGAAGGAGGCGGTGCGCAGCAGGCCCGCGTAGGCGGTCAGCCCGGTCATGCCGAGCACACCGAGGTACGTCGACAGGGGCGCCGCCTCCGGGTCGACCTTGACCGTGTGCCGGGCGTCCACGGCGGCGTACTCGCGCCAGCCGCCGAAGTGCAGGACGTGGTCGCCGACGGCGAAGCCCTCGGCGTGCGAGGCGACGACCCGGCCGACCGCGCCGCCCTGCATGGGCTTGTTCAGCTCGTACGGCGCCACGTAGGACTTCGCCGCACTCATCCGGCCGCGCATGTACGGGTCGACGGAGAGGTACTCGTTCCGTACCAGGATCTGGCCCTCGCCCGGCTGCGGGAGCGGGGCCTCGACCAGGGCGAAGTCCTCGGGCTTCGGCCAGCCGACCGGGCGGCCGAGCAGGTGCCATTCACGGCTGACGGCTGGGAGTGTGGGGGTGTCGGACACGGTGGCGCCTCTCGTGTGGTGCGGTTCCTGGCGGGTCCGGTGCGGTTCCCGGCGGGCTGCGATGCCGGAAATACTTCAGCACCTGAAACAACCATGCGCCTGAATATTTCAGAATGTCAAGTAAGTGGGTACTCTGGATGCCATGGCCACTCCACCGAAGACACACCGCCCCGATGCGCTGACCCAGGAGGTCGTCGAGCTCATCGGCGACGTCGTGGCCCGGTTCTACGAGGACTACGAGGACGCCGCCGGGGAGCACGCGCTGACGGGCGCCCAGGCACGGCTGCTGAGTCTGCTGTCGCTGGAGCCGCTGCCGATGCGGAAGCTGGCGCAGAAGCTGAAGTGCGAGCCGTCGAACGTGACGGGCATCGTGGACCGGCTGGAGGCGCGGGGGCTGGCGGAGCGGCGGCCCGATCCGGCGGACCGGCGGGTGAAGCTGGCGGCGGCGACGGAGGAGGGGCGCCGGGTGGCGCGGGAGCTGCGGGAGGGGCTGCGGTTCGCGCGGGAGCCGTTGGCCGGGCTGAGCGAGGGGGAGCGGCTGGTGTTGCGGGATTTGCTGCGACGGATGCTGGGGGCGTGAGGTTCGGGCGGGCTCGCTCGAGTGAGCCTCGCTCGCGGGGCTGACGTACGCTGCGGCCGGACCGCGGGCTGACGACGCGCGACGCCCGCGGCTACGTCACGTGCACCACCACAGGAAGCGTTCGCACTTCGTGCGTGTCGGGGTGGGGGCGGGCGCCGGAGCCGAAGGCGCCGGCTGGGCTGTGGAGGTGCTGCTCGGGCGGGGCGGCGCCGCGGTCGTACCGGAGGAGCCGCCGCTCGTGCCCGAGCCTGTCCCCGTGCCCGTGGATGCCGGCGCCGAAGGCGAGGAGGTCCCCGAGGCACTCTCGTCCGGTTTCGGCTTCTTGTCCTTCTCGGAGGCGGACGGGGAGGCCGATGTCGTGGCCGAGGCCTTGTGCGCGGTCGTGCTGCCGCCGGGGACGCCGCCCGGTGGCCGGGCCGTGCCGGACGCGCCGGGGCTCGCCGTGCCTCCGTCGGCCGTCTCGCCGCCCGCGGCGGCCGGCCCCGGGCTGGAGAAGCCCGGCAGACCCGGGGCGTCCGTGCCCAGTTCGGCCAGGCTCAGGCCGCCCGCCGCCAGGACGAAACCCGCGCCGATCAGCAGGGTTCGGCGGCGGCGCCTGCGGTGGGCCGCGGCCTTGCGGTCGCGGCGGCTCACCACGGGGCCTTCCCGGTCCTCCTCGGGTGTGCCGCGCCCACGGCCCCGGCGCCGATCCGCCCGGCCCCGGGGTTCCTCGGGGCCGGGCGCGTCGTCACCCGCGCCGTCCTCGAACTCCCGCTCCTCCTCGAGGGGTTCCAGGGGTTCGGCCGGCGCCGCGTCCGCGTACTCCTGGAGCGCTTCGGCCGGAGTGCCGCAGCCGGGGCAGGTGAAGGCGCCGTTGAGGTGACGTCGGCACGGGTGGCAGTAGTTCATGACGCGGGAAGACTAGATTCCGCGCGCGTCGGGTTCCTAGGCATCGTTGTGAAGGTTCCGTGGGGAAGCACCGAAAGACTTGCCTAAACCGTTACGTGTCGGACCCATTGACACTCCCCGCCGCGCATCCTTACTGTCACGCCAGCATTTCGAACGGGTGACGAAATATCGAACAGCGAGAGGCAACCGCCGTGCGTATCACCGGAATCAGCACACACGTGGTCGGGACGCCGTGGCGCAACCTGACCTACGTCCAGGTGCACACCGACGAGGGGATCACGGGAGTCGGCGAGACCCGGATGCTGGGTCACACCGACGCGCTGATCGGATATCTGCGGGAGGCGGAGACCAACCACATTCTCGGATCCGACCCGTTCGCTGTCGAGGACCTGGTCCGCAGGATGAAGTACGGCGACTACGGGCGCGCCGGCGAGATCGTCATGTCGGGCATCGCGGTCGTGGAGATGGCCTGCTGGGACATCAAGGGCAAGGCCCTGGGCGTACCGGTGTGGCAGCTGCTGGGCGGGAAGGTCACGGACAGGGTCAAGGCGTACGCCAACGGGTGGTACACCACCGAGCGGACGCCGGAGGCCTACCACAAGGCCGCCCAGGGGGTCATGGAGCGCGGGTACCGGGCGCTGAAGATCGACCCGTTCGGCACCGGGCACTTCGAACTCGACCACGAGCAGACCCTGTACGCCGTCTCGCTGATCGAGGCCGTGCGCGACGCCATCGGGCCCGAGGCCGAGCTGATGCTGGAGATGCACGGCCGCTTCTCCCCCGCCACCGCCGTACGGCTGGCCAGGGAGATGGCCCCCTTCAAGCCGGCCTGGCTGGAGGAGCCGGTGCCGCCGGAGAACCTGAAGGCGCTGGAGAAGGTCGCCGCCAAGGTGGACATCCCGGTCGCCACGGGCGAGCGCATCCACGACCGGATCGAGTTCCGGGAGCTCTTCGACAGCCAGGCCGTCGACATCATCCAGCCGGACGTCGGCCACATCGGGGGCATCTGGGAGACGCGGAAGCTCGCCGCGACCGCCGAGACCCACTACATGCTCGTCGCCCCGCACAATGTGGGCGGGTCCGTGCTGACCGCGGCCTCTCTCCAGGTCGGCTTCACCTCCCCCAACTTCAAGATCCTGGAGCACTTCAACGACTTCGCCGACGCGGAGATCAAGAAGGTGGTCAAGGGCGCCCCGCAGGTGAACCCGGAGGACGGCTGCTTCCACCTCTCCGACGCGCCGGGGCTGGGCGTGGAGCTGGATGTGGACGCGGCCGCCGAGTTCCCGCAGCAGCAGGCCCGGTTCGACCTGTGGGCCGAGGGCTGGGAGCAGCGCAAGCCCAAGGGCACGAAGTGAGCACGGCCGTGAGCACCGCCGTCGTCGTGGAGGCGCCGGGCGCGCACCGGCTCGCCGAGCACACCCCGCGCGAGCCGGGTCCGGGCGAGGCCCTGGTCGCCGTGCACGCCGTGGGGATCTGCGGCAGCGACCGCGAGGTGTACCAGGGCAACCGGCCCGAGGGGTACGTCCGTTACCCGCTCACGCCCGGCCACGAGTGGTCCGGGACCGTGCGCGCGGTCGGCGCGGGGGTGCCCGGGGACCTGGTGGGCCGCAAGGTGGTCGGCGAGGGCTTTCGCAACTGCCAGGTCTGCGACCACTGCCACGCGGGCGAGACGACCCTGTGCGGCGCGGGGTACGAGGAGACCGGTTTCACCCAGCCGGGGGCGATGGCGGCCACGCTGACGCTGCCGGCCCGGCTGCTGCACGTCCTGCCGGAGGACGCCGACCTGACCGCCGCCGCGCTGCTGGAGCCGGCCGCCTGTATCGCCGCCGCCGCGCTGAAGGCGGAGGCCCGGCCCGGTGAGCGGGTCGCGGTGGTGGGCACCGGGACGCTCGGGATGTTCGCCGTGCAGTTCCTGCGGGCCGTCTCTCCGGCCCAGTTGCTGGTGGTCGGCACGCGGCGGGACCGGGAGGCGCTGTCCCGGCGGTTCGGCGCCACGGACTTCCGTACCAAGGACGAGGACCTGCCGGGCGGCTTCGACGTGGTCGTCGAGACCGCCGGGTCCGCGGACGCGGCCCGCACGGCCGCCGCACTGCTGAAGCGGGGCGGACGGCTGGTGCTGACGGGCATCCCGGCGCCGGGCGCCGAGGGGCTCGACCCGACCGACCTGGTGGTGCGGCAGCTGGAGGTGCACACCGTGTTCGGGGCGCCGCCCGCCGCCTGGGCGCACACGGTACGGGTGTTCGCGGCCGGGCTGCTCGATCCGCTGCCGCTGGTCACCCACGAACTCCCGCTCACCGAGTTCTCCCAGGCCATCGAGCTGGTCGGGGCCGGCGATCCGAAGGTGGGCAAGGTCCTGCTCCGCCCCTAGTCGTGCGCCGGTCACGGCGCGACCTGACACGCAGCAACACGCCGTGACCGGCGCACCCCACACCTCTTTTCATACCCCGAGTCACGAACTCCGTTCGAGATATCGAACGAGTGGCTCGGCGAACCTAAAGGACAGCTTGTGACCGACGCTTCCGCCACGGCAGCCCGCAGGCCCGGTGAGCAGCTGCTCACCGCGCTCGGCCTGGGCGCCCCTGCCCTCGACCCCGCCGACGCCTCGCCGCACACCTTCCCCGGCGGCGGCCGCTGGCGCACCGAGATCCCCTCGTGCGAGGGTCCCGAGGCGCTGGCGGTGGTCCTGAAGGAGTCCGCGCGGCTCGACGTCCCGATCCACCGGATCAGCCAGGGCAGCGGCGTGTGGATGCTCACCGACGACGAGATCACCGAGATGGTCGAGGCGACCGCCGAACGCGACATCGAGCTCTGCCTGTTCACCGGCCCCCGCGGCACCTGGGACACGGGCGCCTCGGTACGCTCGGACTCGCACGGCGCCGGGCTGCGCGCCCGTGGCCACGACGCGGTCGCCGGGTGCGTCGAGGACGCCGTACGGGCGACGGAGCTGGGCGTCAAGTGCCTGCTGGTCGCGGACGAGGGCGTGCTGTGGACGCTGCACCGGGCACGCGCGGCGGGCATCCTTCCCGCCGACACCACGCTCAAGGTGTCCGCGCTGATCGGCCCGGTGAACCCGGCCTCCTACGCGGTCTACGAGCACCTGGGCGCCGACTCCGTCAACGTACCCAGCGATCTGACGCTCGATCACCTCACCGAGATCCGGCGGGTGTCGGCCGCCCCGATGGACATGTACATCGAGGCACCGGACGATCTGGGCGGCTATGTCCGGATGTACGAGGTGGCCGAGCTGATCCGGCGCGGGGCGCCGCTGTATCTGAAGTTCGGCCTGTCCAAGGCGCCCGGGATCTACCCGTACGGCCACCAGCTGCGCGAGGTCACCCTGGCCACCGCCCGGGAGCGGGTGCGCCGCGGCCGGCTCGCGCTGGATCTGCTCGAACGCCACGGCGCCGCCGGGGACATGGCGCCGCTGGGCTCCCGGCTGCCGGGCGCGCTGCGCCGGTTCGAAACACCGGCATAACGTTCCGGAAAATCAGCTTCACAGAACACCACACGTCCGCGCACAATCCCACACAACCGTTCCCGGTCCACCAGTGCTCCGCCCCCGCACATCCCTAGGCACCATCCCGACGCACCACCGCAGGACCACGCCGAGCACCACCCCGAGCACCACCCAGGCGCAGCGCCCCGCACGGCCTCGCACCACCGGACCGACCACCGGACCGACCACCGGACCGACCCCGCCACACACCAAGGATGATGACCATGCGCAACCGCAGAGCCGCACTCGCCGCGATGGCCACCGCCGCCTCGCTCGCCCTGACCCTCTCCGCCTGTGGCCAGAGCGGCGAGGGCGGCAGCAAGGAGAAGTCGGGCGACACCAAGGGCGCCACCATCGGCATCGCGATGCCGACCAAGTCCTCCGAGCGCTGGATCGCCGACGGCAACAACGTCGTGAAGGACCTCAAGGCCAAGGGCTACAAGACCAAGCTCGTCTACGGCGAGGACAACCCGGACACCCAGGTCTCCCAGATCGAGAACCTGATCACGCAGGGCGTCAAGGGCCTGATCATCGCGGCCATCGACAACAAGTCCCTGAACAACGTGCTCCAGGAGGCCGCGGACGCCCACATCCCGGTCATCTCCTACGACCGCCTGATCCTCGGCACCAAGAACGTCGACTACTACGCCTCGTTCGACAACGAGAAGGTCGGCAAGCTGCAGGGCACGTACATCGTGCACAAGCTCGGCCTGGACAGCGGCAAGAAGGGCCCGTTCAACATCGAGCTGTTCGCCGGCTCCAACGACGACAACAACACCCGCTACTTCTTCAACGGCGCGATGAGCGTGCTCCAGCC
Source organism: Streptomyces sp. MK7 (assembly GCF_032658145.1). Classification (NCBI taxonomy): domain Bacteria; kingdom Bacillati; phylum Actinomycetota; class Actinomycetes; order Kitasatosporales; family Streptomycetaceae; genus Streptomyces; species Streptomyces sp. MK7. The sequence continues at coordinate 430,934 of NZ_JAVACL010000003.1, read as the reverse complement.
GTACATCGACAAGAAGCAGCTGGTCGTCAAGTCCGGGCAGACCGAGCTGAACAAGGTCACCACCCTGCGCTGGGACGGCGCCACCGCACAGAAGCGCATGGAGGACATCCTCACCTCCAAGTACACGAGCGGCAAGGTCGACGCCGTGCTCTCGCCCTACGACGGCATCTCCATCGGCATCCTCGCCGCGCTGAAGTCGGACGGCTACGGCTCCAAGAGCAAGCCGCTGCCGGTCATCACCGGCCAGGACGCCGAGGTCGCCTCGGTGAAGTCGATCATCGCGGGTGAGCAGACGCAGACGATCTACAAGGACCTCCGCAAGCTCGCCCAGGTCGCCACCACCATGGTCGACGACGTGCTCAAGGGCAAGAAGCCGGAGGTCAACGACACCAAGTCGTACAACAACGGCACCAAGGTCGTCCCCGCCTACCTGCTGCAGCCGGTGAGCGTCGACAAGAGCAACTACGAGGACGTCCTGGTCAAGGGCGGCTACTACACCGACGCCCAGCTCAAGTAATCCCGCCAACCGACCGACCCACACTGATTGGAAGGCACAACCATGGCGGGACCCGTCCTGGAAATGCGCTCGATCGTCAAGACCTTTCCCGGTGTCAAGGCGCTGTCGGACGTCACTCTGACGGTACGACAGGGCGAGGTCCACGCCATCTGCGGGGAGAACGGCGCCGGCAAGTCCACCCTGATGAAGGTGCTCTCCGGCGTCCATCCGCACGGCACCTACAAGGGAGAGATCCTCTTCGAGGGTGAGGTCTGCGAGTTCAAGGACATCCGGGCCAGCGAGCAACACGGCATCGTGATCATCCACCAGGAGCTCGCGCTGGTGCCGTACCTCTCCATCGCGGAGAACATCTTCCTCGGCAATGAGCACGCCAGCCGCGGCTTCATCGACTGGAACGAGACTCTGAAGCACGCCACCGAACTGCTGCGCCGGGTCGGTCTGACCGACCACCCGGAGACCCGCGTCGCCGACATCGGCGTGGGCAAGCAGCAGCTCGTGGAGATCGCCAAGGCGCTGTCGAAGAAGGTGAAGCTGCTCATCCTGGACGAGCCGACGGCGGCGCTCAACGACGAGGACAGCGGCAAGCTCCTGGACCTGATCCTGGAGCTGAAGAACCAGGGCATCACATCGATCATCATCTCCCACAAGCTGAACGAGATCCGCCGGGTCGCCGACTCGGTGACGATCATCCGCGACGGGCGCTCCATCGAGACGCTCGACGTGAAGTCGGAGGAGACGACCGAGGACCGGATCATCAGCGGCATGGTCGGCCGCGACCTCGACCACCGGTTCCCCGAGCGCACCCCGCACGAGCCGGAGGAGGGGGCGGCCCCCGCCCTGGAGATCCGTGGCTGGACCGTGCACCACCCGATCGACCAGCAGCGCAAGGTGGTCGACGACGTGTCGGTCAAGGTGCGACGCGGGGAGATCGTCGGCATCGCGGGCCTCATGGGCGCCGGCCGCACCGAGCTGGCCATGAGCGTCTTCGGCCGCTCCTACGGCCGGTACGCGGGGGGCACCGTCCTGAAGGACGGCAACGAGATCCGTACCAGGACCGTCGCCGAGGCGATCGAGCACGGCATCGCCTACGTCACCGAGGACCGCAAGCACTACGGCCTCAACCTCATCGACACCATCAACCGCAACGTCTCGCTGACCGCGCTGAAGAAGGTCGCCAAGCGGGGCGTGGTGGACGAGCACGAGGAGCGGCAGGTCGCCGAGCGCTTCCGGAAGTCCATGAACATCAAGGCGCCGACCGTCTTCGAGCCGGTGGGCAAGCTGTCCGGCGGCAACCAGCAGAAGGTCGTCCTGAGCAAGTGGATCTTCGCCGGTCCCGATGTGCTGATCCTGGACGAACCGACGCGCGGTATCGACGTCGGCGCCAAGTACGAGATCTACACGGTCATCGACCAGCTGGCCGCCCAGGGCAAGGCGGTCGTCTTCATCTCCTCCGAGCTGCCGGAGCTGCTCGGCATGTGCGACCGCATCTACACCATGGCCGCGGGGCGGCTGACCGGCGAGTTCTCACGGGCCGAGGCCTCGCAGGAATCGCTGATGCGCCAGATGACGAAGGACAAAGAGGTAACCCGATGAGCACGGATGTGACCGCCAAGACCCCGGCCCCCGCGCCGCCGGGCAAGAGCGGATCGGCCGGCGACGAGGGCCTGCTCCAGCTGATGCTGGGCGGTCTGCGCCGCAACATGCGGCAGTACGGCATGCTGATCGCGCTCGGCCTGATCGTCGTCCTCTTCCAGATCTGGACGGGCGGGGACCTGCTGCTGCCGCGCAACGTCTCCAACCTGGTCCTGCAGAACAGCTACATCCTGATCCTCGCGATCGGCATGATGCTGGTCATCATCGCGGGCCACATCGACCTGTCGGTCGGCTCGCTCACGGCGTTCGTCGGCGCGACGGCGGCCGTACTGACGGTGAACCACCATGTGGCCTGGCCCCTCGCCACGGCGATCTGCCTGCTGACGGGCGCGGTCGCGGGCGCGGTGCAGGGCTATCTCATCGCCTACTTCGGCATACCGTCGTTCATCGTCACACTCGCCGGGATGCTGCTCTTCCGCGGCCTCACGGAGATCGTCCTCAAGGGGCAGACCGTCGGCCCGTTCCCGGGCGGTCTGCAGAAGCTCGGCAACGGCTTCCTGCCGGAGGTCGGCCCGAACACCAACTACCACAACCTGACCGTGCTGCTGGGTCTCGTCCTCCTCGCCTCCGTGGTGTGGCAGGAGGTGCGTGACCGGCGCCGGCAGCAGGAGTTCGCGCTCGACGTGCTGCCCGCGAAGGCGTTCGCGCTGAAGCTCGTCGCGCTGGTCGCCGCCGTCCTCTCCGTCACGCTGCTGCTGGCGAGCTACAAGGGCGCGCCGATCATCCTCATCGTCCTCGGTGTCCTGGTGGTCGGCTACGGCTACGTCATGCGCAACGCGGTCTTCGGCCGCCACATCTACGCGATCGGCGGCAACCTGCCGGCCGCGAAGCTGTCCGGCGTGAAGGACAAGCGAGTCACCTTCCAGGTGTTCCTGAACATGGGCGTGCTCGCGGCCCTGGCGGGTCTGGTGGTCGCCGCCCGCCTGAACGCGGCCTCGCCGAAGGCGGGGGTCAACTTCGAGCTCGAGGCGATCGCCTCGTCGTTCATCGGTGGCGCCTCGATGAGCGGCGGTGTCGGTACCGTCCTCGGCGCGATCGTCGGCGGTCTCGTCCTCGGCGTGCTGAACAACGGCATGAACCTCCTCAGCGTCGGCACCGACTGGCAGCAGGTCATCAAGGGCCTGGCCCTGCTGGCGGCGGTCGGGTTCGACGTGTGGAACAAGCGCAAGTCCGGTTCGTGAGTCAGCTCGGGCCCCGCCGGACGGTGCGGCGCCCGACGTTCACCCGGCGAGTGAGCCGAAGGGGCGCGCCGGTGTCGAGAGGGCGAGCGCGCGGAGGCCCGAAGGGCTGAGCACGGTCGGTCTCTCGACACCGGCTTGGGCGCCCCGGAGGCGAACCGAGCCACGAAACAGGGGAGCAGCAGATGGAACTGAACAGACGAACGGTCATCGCGGGAGCAGCGGCGGCGGGGATAGCCGCCACCACCCTCGGCTCGGGCACCGCCGAGGCCGCCGGCCGGAACTCCGGAGGAGGCAGGCCCGTGAAGGAGCTCTTCGGCAGGCTCGCCGACGGCACGAAGGTCTACCGCTGGTCGCTGGCCAACGGCGGCACCCGGCTGAAGGTGCTCTCCTACGGCGGCATCGTCCAGTCCCTGGAGATCCCGGACCGCCACGGCCGGTACGCCAACGTCTCCCTCGGCTACGACAACCTGGAGGCGTACGTCAAGGGCACCACCTTCTTCGGTGCCACCATCGGCCGCTACGGCAACCGCATCGCCAAGGGCCGCTTCACCCTGGACGGCAAGGCCTACCAGCTCTCCGTCAACGACGGCGAGAACAGCCTGCACGGCGGCGCCCAGGGCTTCAACACCAAGGTGTGGGACATCGAGCCCTTCACCTCCGGCTCCGACGTCGGCCTGCGGATGTACTACACGAGCGCCGACGGCGAGATGGGCTACCCGGGCACGCTGAGGACGAAGGTCACCTTCACCCTGGACCGGCACGGTGACTGGAGGATCGACTACGAGGCCACCACCGACAAGCCGACGGTCGTCAACCTCACCAACCACACGTACTACAACCTCGCGGGCGAGGGCAGCGGCAGCATCTACGACCACGAACTCTGGCTCGCCGCCGGCCGGTACACCCCCACCGACTCGGGCCTGATCCCCACCGGCGAGCTGGCCCGGGTGGCGGGCACCCCCTTCGACTTCACCCGGGGCAAGCCGATCGGCCGGGACATCCGCGTCGGCCACCCGCAGCTGGTCACCGCCAAGGGCTACGACCACAACTTCGTGCTCGACAAGGGCGTGACCGCACACCCGGAGCATGTGGTCACGCTGCGCGACCCCGGGTCCGGCCGCACCCTGAAGATCTCCACCGACCAGCCGGGCGTGCAGTTCTACTCGGGCAACTTCCTCGACGGCACGCTCACCGGCCCGTCCGGGCACACCTACCGGCAGAGCGACGGCCTGTGCCTGGAGACCCAGCACTTCCCGGACTCGCCGAACCAGCCGTCGTTCCCCTCGACCGTGCTGCGGCCGGGCCAGACGTACCGGTCGACGACCGTCCACTCGTTCTGCGCCTGACCAGGCTCAAGTCACCCGCGTAACACCTCAGTTGAACGGCACCACCCGGACCACCGTATGTAAGGGCGGCCCGTGCTCCCCCGCACGGGCCACCCACGGACGGAGGTTCCCTTGGCCGGCAACGTCACCTCGCTCTTCCGCGGCCCGTCGGCGCACAGCCCCTCGATGGCGGCGCTGACGCGGGCGGGCGGCGACGGGGAGGGCGGCCCGGTCGACTTCTGCATACCGTGCAACCCGTACTTCCCCACGCCCGCCATGTTCCAGGAGATGGCGGCCGGGCTGCGCGAGATCCTCACGTACTACCCGAGCGGCGCCGAGACGGTCACCGCCGAACTGTGCGACCTGCTCCAGCTCCCCCCGCAGTGCGTGGCCATGGGCAACGGCTCCACCGAGCTGATCACCTGGATCGACCACCTCCTGGTCCGCGAGTCCCTCGCCGTCCCCGTCCCCACCTTCGGCCGCTGGACCGACCAGCCGATGGAGACCGGCAAGCGGGTCGACATGTTCCCGCTCCCGGAGGCCGGCGGCTTCGCCCTGGACCTGGCGCAGTACGCCGAGTTCATCCGCAGGCGCGGCACCCGGGTCGCGGTCGTGTGCAACCCGAACAACCCCGACGGCGGCTTCCTGCACAAGCAGGCACTGGTGCAGTTCATGGACGCCATGACCGACCTGGACCTGCTGGTGATCGACGAGTCCTTCCTGGAGTTCGCCGACGCCGAGGCCGAGCCGAGCGTCGTCCGGGAGGCGATGCTGCGCCCCAACGTGATCGTCCTGCGCAGCCTCGGCAAGAACTTCGGACTGCACGGCGTCCGCTTCGGCTATCTGGTGGCCAACCCCGCCCTGGCCGGCCGCGTCCGCGCCATGCTGCCCAAGTGGAACCTCAACTCCTTCGCCGAACACGTCGTCTTCATGCTGAAGGAGCACGGCGGCGAGTACCGGCAGAGCCTTCAGCAGGTGCGCCGCGACCGCCTGGAGATGGCCGGCCACCTCTCCACGCTGCCCGGTCTGACGGTGTACCCGTCCCAGGGCAACTTCCTCTTCGTACGCCTTCCCGTGGGCGCCGAGGGGACCGTGGTCCGCGACCGGCTGCTCACCGAGCACCGGATCCTGGTCCGCGAGTGCGGCAACAAGATCGGTTCCTCCAGCCGCTTCCTGCGGCTCGTGGTGCGCCCCGAGGTGGACGTGCGTCGCCTGGTGTCCGCCCTTGAACAGGTGCTCTACGGGACCAGGAGGGGAGCCGCCGTACCCGAGCAGGCCACCGGGACCGGCTACAGCTCGGGTACGGCGGCGGTGGACCGGCTGATGAGCCAGACCAACGGGTCCGGTGCGCGGCTCGCCGCTCAGGCCCCCGCCGGTCCCGTCCCGGCCGTCGGCACCGGCATGCCGCTCCCCGCCGCCGTGCCCGCCGCACCCGCGGCGGGGCCGGGCGACGGGATGCCGATGCCGGCGGCAGCCCAGGCCGCACCGGTCCGGCAGCCGCTGCCGGCGGCTCCGCTGCCGGCCGCTCCCGCACCGGCACCCGCCCCCGCGCCGATGCCCACGCCGACCCCGGTTCCCGCCCCGGCACCGGTCCCCGCGCCCGCGCCCACGCCCTTCCCCGCACCGGCCCCCGTGGTCACCTCCATGCCTGTCCCCGCCGCCACGCCGTTCCCGGCTCCGGCGGCGACCGGTCCGACCCCGCCCGGTGTCCCGGCCCGGGGCGGTCTGACCGCCGCCCAGGTGCGCGGTATGACAGCCCCGGCCGCCGCCCCCGGCCTGGCCCCCGCGCCCGCGACCGGCTGGCCCGGCGCGCAGAGCCGGCCGAACGGCCAGAGCTGGCCGGACGCGGCCGGCATGGGCCAGGCGGGCTAGGACCCCGGGCGCCCCCGGACTCACGGGCTCACGGGCTCACGGGCTCACGGGCTCACGGGCTCACGGGCTCACGGGACGTACTCCACCTTCACCGGCGCGGTGTTGTTCCTCTGGTCCGGGTCGACGGACGGGTCGGAGTGGGCCGTGACGCTGCCGCGTGCCCCCTCGACGCGCTTGTCGATGCGGACGCGTATCACCGTGCCGGGCGGTTCCGGGCCGGGGCAGACGGCGCGGCCCTTCTTGTCCGGGTCCGGGTAGCAGTAGGGGATGTCGCCCGAGTGGGACTCGGGGGGCACATCGATCAGGGTGACGCCCTGGGGGAGGGTCACCCAGAGGCTGCCCGACCGGCCGGGCGGGGTCCAGCCCTCGCCCAGCGGGTAGGGGACGGTGATGTCGAGCACCTGGCCGACCTTGCCCTTGATGGTGAAGCCGACGGCCTCCACGTCGTACTTCTGCGTGGTCTCGAACGACAGCTCCCCGCCGGCCGACTCGCTCCGCCGCATTTCGATGCCGGTGAACGCGCTGCCGTCGACGGGCCGCAGCCGCAGGGGAGCGCCGCTGCCGCGCGGGGCGGACGCGGGCAGCCGCGACAGGTAGTCGGCGTCGACGGCGCGCCACACGGAGAAGTGCACCTCTCCGGTGCGTGCCTCCGCGTCGGCGACGGCGGTGACCGGGCTGTCGGTCTCGTACGCCGACCCGGCGGGCAGCGGCCCGGAAAGGTCGCACCAGGCGAAGGTGGCGCCGGTCGCCTTGTTGTAGCGGCAGTTGGCGTACCGGAGCGGCAGGGTGGCCTCGCGGGTCGAGATCAGCAGGGAGAGGCCGCCGTCGACGGCGGTGTCCCCCTTGTTGCCGAAGGCCGGGGTGAGCCGGATCCTGCCGCCGGGGCGCACTCCCGTGAGCCTGGGATAGTCCTGCCGGGCGGTGAGGTACGGAGAGCCGACGATCAGGCGGGTGGTGTGCCGGACGGTGGGCGCGTCGGCGCTGCGCACGGTCATCCTGAGCGAGCCGGCGGGGCCGCGGGCCGTGTCGGGCCTCGGCTTGGCCTGGAAGGGGACGAAGATCGCTCCTTCCCCCGCCTTGATGTCCCCCAGCGCGCAGTCCAGGTGGAGGTCCGTGCGGACGCAGCCGTACCCCTTGTTCACGTCGTAGATGTCCGCCTTGCCCTTGAAGGCGGAGAGGTCGAGGGAGACGCGGACGTCCCTGACGGGCCCCGGGCTCTGGCCGGGCGAGGCCGGAAGTGACTTGAGGTCGATGGTGTACTCGGGGGCGAACGGGGCCCCGGCGGGCGGGCTGTAGCGCGGCAGGTAGAAGACGTTCAGGGCGAAGCGGAGCCCCAGCACCGCCTTTCCGGTCCCGGTGGCCGCGGTCGTTCCGTGGCGGTCGGGTGTCCATACGGTTCTGTCCGCGGTGCCGGGTGCCCGCGTCCCGGCCGCCCCGCCCGCCCGTCCGCTCCCGCGGGTCATCAGGGCCACGGCGCACACCACGGCCACCACCAGGACCGTGGCGCACGCCATGACCGCGTAGCGTCGCCGCTCACGGTTCGCCCACAGAGCACCCATGTGACATCAGACGGCGTGCCGCGCGCGGTGGTTGCCCGCCGTCAGGACTTCGGGCACTCCTTCCACGCCAGGTGGTACACCGTGCTGATGTCGCCGTCCGTCGAGTCCATGGTCATGAAGCTGACCTTGCCGGGGGCCGAGGTGCCGGCGCTCACGCGCAGCTCGGTGTTGATGTTGAAGTTGCGCAGCACTCCGCAGGGGGCCCAGACCAGTTGGGCCCAGTCGGTGCTGTCGGTGGCCTGCCAGTCGTCGTTGTACGGGCCGTCGAACGGGTGGGTCCTGAACGCCGTGCTCGACGAGCCCTGGAAGTAGTACGAGGCCCGCTGGGTGCCGGTCGCGCCGGGCTGGAGGGAGAGGAAGCCCCGGTAGTCGGCGCTCGCGATGGCGTAGGTGAAGCCCTGCGGGACGTGGACGACCAGATTGAGCTGGCAGTTCTTGCGGAAGGCGGTGGGGTCGGAGTTGCCGCCCGCCTGGGCGAGGTAGTCGCTGTAGGTGACGGTGAAGGCGGTGTTGTCCGGGGCGACGGCGACGGCGGCGGTGCCCTGGGGGCAGCCCGAGCCGTTCACCGTGGCGACGTCGATGACGATCTTGTCCGGGGGCGGGTCGGTCACCACCGGGGACGACGGGTGCGCGGGAAGCGCGGTGGTCAGGAGCGCGGCGATCGCGCTGCTCAGGAGCAGTCCGCCAGCCATGGTTCTCCATCCGTTCGGTGGGGGGTTGTCGGCGCCTTGCGTCCGTGTGCCTGTGCATGTGCCTGTCCTGTGCCTGCGGAGATAGGCATGTCCATGCCAATTCCACGCACGCACACTCCCCACCCGTGAAGGAATCATGGATGCCTTGTGAAGGCCGGGAGCTGTCGCATCGTACGCAGCGCTCGGCGGGGCGATAAGGTCGCTCTCCGGCCAATCACGGATTTCGAACGACCGGTTCGCAAGCGGCCCGTACCACGCGATCCGCCCGCCGGGATCCTCCTGGGTCCGATGTGGCCTCCGGGGCCATGGAGAATGGCGCCACCGCACGCCGTAAGATCCGCCCGGGAGGCACAGCTTTGGCGCTCAGCAGACGTACATTCAGCGCCCTCGCCGGCACCGCAGCGCTCGGTCTGGCCCTGGGCGGCAGCGGCGGGACGGGGGCGTCGTCGGCCTACGCGGCGCGCGAGGTGCCCACGGGTCCGCCGCCGCCGGCGCCGAGCGCCGACGGGCGGCGCCACACCGTCGGGTTCGACCACTACTCGCTGCTGGTGGACGGCAGGCGGCTGGTGCTGTGGTCCGGCGAGATGCACCCCTTCCGGCTGCCCAGCCCCTCGCTGTGGCGGGACGTCCTGCAGAAGATGCGCGCCCACGGCTACAACGCCGTCAGCATCTACGTGTCCTGGAACTACCACTCCCCCGCCCCCGGCCGCTACGACTTCACCGGCGTCAGGGACCTGGACCTGTTCCTGCGCACCGCCGCCGAGACCGGGCTGTACGTCGTCCTGCGCCCCGGCCCCTACATCAACGCCGAGATCGACGGCGGCGGCTTCCCCGGCTGGCTCACCACCACCGAGGGCCGGGCGCGGACCGCCGATCCGACGTACCTGAAGCACGTCGACGAGTGGCTGACCCACGTCGACTCCATCGCCGCCCGGCACCTGTTCACCCGGGGGCGTGGCACGGTCCTGCTCTACCAGATCGAGAACGAGTACGACTCCTACGTCCATGACGCCACCGGCCGCGCCTACATGTCCCACCTGTACAAGAAGGTGCGCGCCGACGGCATCGACGTCCCCCTCTTCCACAACGACAAGTCCAGGAACGGCTACTGGACCCCGGGCACCTTCGACACCGGTGGGGAGAAGGGGCGGTGGCTGTACGGGTTCGACGGGTATCCCTCGCCGTCGAAGACCCCGCCCGACTGGGGGAGGTTCGGCAGGGGCGGGGCGACCGGCGGGACCACCGCCAGTCCCCGTACGCCCGGGTTCGTGCCGGAGTTCGGGGGCGGCTGGTTCGACCCGTGGGGCGGGTACTGGTTCAAGGGCGAGGGCTACGAGGGGTCCCGGCGCACCCGGGACGCGGCGTACGAGCGGCGTTTCTACCTGACCAACCTGGCCAACGGCATCACCCTGCACAACGTCTACATGACCTTCGGCGGCACCTCCTGGGGCTGGCTGCCCGCGCCGGTCGTCTACACGTCGTACGACTACGGGGCCGCCTTCACCGAGGGCCGGCAGCCCACCGACAAGCTGGTGCCGATGCACCAGATCGGGCACATGCTCCAGCGCGTCCCGGACTTCGCCAAGCTGGACCGGGCGCCGGACGTCGAGGCGGCCGGGCTGACCACGTACCACCTGAAGAACCCGGACACGGACGCGCACGTCTACGTGCTGCGCAACGACGGCGACAAGGAGGTGTCGTCCACGCTGCGCGCCGGCGGCGAGGACCTTCCGGTGACCGTGCCGGGCCGGGACGCCCGGCTGCTGGTGGCCGGGCTGTCGCTGGGGCAGCGCAGGCTGCGGTACGCCACCGCGCAGCCGATGCTGTTCCAGACCGCCGGGCGGCAGGACGTCGCCGTGTTCTGCGGCCGGCGCGGCGACATGGCACGCGTGGTCGTCGAGTGCGCCGAGGAGCCGCTGGTCACCCGGCTGAGCCAGCAGGCCGCGTACGTCTACGACCGGGGTCTGCTGCGGGTGACCGTCCCGCTGGGCGCGGGCGGGCTGATCGGGGTCCGGGTGGAGGGCGGCGACGGGGTCGACCGGCCGCTGCTGCTGCTCTTCGCCGACGAGGCGACCTCCCTGCGCCTGTGGCCCTACGACACCCCGTCCGGGTCCCTGCTGGTGTACGGCCCGAAGCTGCTGCGCACCGCCGCCCTGTCCGGCTCCACCGTCCATCTGACCGGCGACACGGTGGAGGCGACCGACCTGGAGGTGTGGGGTCCGCGGGGCATCGACGGTGTGACGTGGAACGGCCGGGCGGTGCCCACCGGCGCGACCGGCTCGGGCAGCCTGCGCGCCGCCGCCCCGCTGGCCGGTGTGCCGAAGGTGGAGCTGCCCGCGCTCGGCGGCTGGCGGATGCGCACGGAGAACCCGGAGGCCGGGCCGGACTTCGACGACTCGGCCTGGCAGGTCGCCGACAAGGCCGCCTCGCACAGCACCACCGCCGTCCCGGCGGGGCAGCCGGTGCTGTTCGCCGACGACTACGGCTTCCACTACGGGGACGTCTGGTACCGGGGCACCTTCACGGACGCCACCGGCATCGAGTCGGTCTCCCTCGCCCACAGCACCGGCACGCAGGGGCTGCTGATGGCGTGGCTGGACGGGGAGCCGCTGGGCTCGCACCGGATGCCGGTGCCGGACGGCGGCACGATCCGCCGGGGCACGTGGACGGACACCGCCGTCCTCCCGGTGCCGCGCCGGCTGCGCACCGGGGGCCGGCATGTGCTGTCGGTGCTGGTGCGGCGGATGGCGCACGACCAGGACGGCAAGGCCCAGGACACGCACAAGGCGGCACGCGGGCTGACCGCGGTCACCTTCGCCGGGGGCTCGCCCCGGGTGCGGTGGCGCGTCCAGGGCGAGACCGCGCCCGACCCCGTGCGCGGGCCGCTGAACAACGGCGGCCTGTACGGGGAACGGGAGGGCTGGCACCTGCCCGGCTTCCCGGACGGCGGCTGGGAGCCGGTCGCCTTCCCGCGGGCCGCGCGGCGGCAGGGGGTGACCTGGTACCGGACCACCTTCGAGCTGGCGGTGGACCCCGGCGTGGACGCGTCGGTGGGACTCACCCTGGACGACGACCCGAACCGGGCCTGGCGGGCGCAGATCTTCCTGAACGGCTGGAACATGGGCCAGTACATCAACGACGTCGGCCCGCAGCACACCTTCGTCCTGCCCAACGGCATCCTGCGCACCCGGGGCACCAACACCCTGGCCCTGGCCGTGCTGTCGGAGCCGACCACGCCGTCGGGTCCGGGGCAGGTGCGGCTGACGCTGCTGGGCAGCGCGGCCGGAGGAGTGCCGGTGACACCGGTGCCCTCCCCCGGCCGCTGAGGGCCGAGGCCCGAGGGCTGTCAGGCGAGGCGGATCACGTTCCAGGACAGCGGTTCCAGGGTCGCGGTCAGCGTGCCGTCGGTGAGGGCGGTGCCCTCGACCGGGTGCGGGGTGACGCGCTCGGGGTCGGTGAGGGTGTTGCGGGCGTCGGGGTCGGCGTCCGCGAGGGCGCTGTGCTCGACGACCCCGGTCAGGTCCAGGCCGGCCAGGGCGACCTCCAGGGGCAGGGGTTCGGTGCGGGAGCGGTTGACCGCGAAGACGGTCACCGTGCCGTCCTCGGCGCGGACCGCGGTCGCGTGCAGCAGGTCCGTCTCGCCGTACTTGCCCGTCCGGTACGTCGGCGAGTCCACCCGCACATCGAGGACCTGGCCGCGGCCGTACTTCGAGGCCTGCGCGAACGGGAAGAACGTGGTCTGCCGCCAGGCCGGGCCGCCCGGCTCGGTCATGATCGGGGCGATGACGTTGACGAGCTGGGCCAGGCAGGCGACGGTGACGCGGTCGGCGTGCCGGAGCAGGGCGATGAGCAGGGAGCCGAAGACGACGGCGTCCAGGACGCTGTAGTTGTCCTCCAGCAGGCGCGGTGCCTCGGGCCAGTCGCCGGGGTCGGCGCGCTCGGCCTGCTCCTGCGACCTGGACATGTACCAGACGTTCCACTCGTCGAAGGAGAGGTTGATCTTCTTCTTCGACTTCAGCCGGGCGCCCACGTGGTCGCAGGTGGCGACGACGTTCTCGATGAAGGACTCCATGTCGACGGCGGAGGCGAGGAAGGAGTCGATGTCGCCGTCGAGCGGCTCGTAGTAGGCGTGCAGCGAGATGTAGTCGACGAGGCCGTACGTCTCCTGCAGGACGGTGGCCTCCCACTCGGCGAAGGTGGGCATGGACTGGCCGGAGGAGCCGCAGGCGACGAGTTCGACATGCGGGTCGATCTGGCGCATCGCGCGGGCGGTCTCGGCGGCGAGGCGGCCGTATTCGGCGGCGGTCTTGTGGCCTGTCTGCCAGGGGCCGTCCATCTCGTTGCCCAGGCACCACAGGCGGATGCCGAAGGGATCCTTGTCGCCGTGCGCGATGCGCAGGTCCGACAGCGCGGTGCCGGAGGGGTGGTTGGCGTACTCCTGGAGTTCCAGGGCCTCGGCGACGCCGCGGGTGCCGAGGTTCACGGCCATCATGGGCTCGGCCTGCGGGCCGATCCTCTTCAGGAGGGCGATGTACTCGGACAGGCCGAAGCGGTTGGTCTCCGTGGAGCGCCAGGCGAGGTCGAGGCGGCGGGGCCGCTCCTCGACGGGGCCGACGGAGTCCTCCCACTTGTAGCCGGAGACGAAGTTGCCGCCCGGGTAGCGGACGGCGGTGACGCCGAGTTCGCGGACCAGGTCCAGTACGTCGGTGCGCAGCCCGGAGGCGTCGGCGGAGGGGTGGCCCGGTTCGAAGACGCCGGTGTAGACGCAGCGGCCGAGGTGTTCGACGAAGGAGCCGAAGAGACGGGGGTCGACCGTGCCGACGGTGAAGGCGGGGTCGAGAGTGAAGCGGGCGGAGCGCATGGGTTCCTTTCGAGCAAGGGGGTGAGGCTGCGGGCTGTGGGACTGTGGCTACTACTGGCCGGCCAGGCCGGTGCGGGCGACGCCTGCCACGATCTGGCGCTGGAAGAAGACGAAGACGACGATCAGCGGCAGGCCGGCCATCAGGCCGCCGGCCATGAGCTGGGCCCACTGGATGCCGTAGGAGTTCATGACGGTCGCGATGCCGTTCGGCATGGTCATCAGGTCGGGGTTGTTGGTGACCATGTAGGGCCACAGGAAGTTGTTCCAGCTGGCGATGAAGGTGAAGATGCCGACCGCGGCGAGGGAGGGGCGGGACAGCGGCATCATGTTCGAACCGTCGCCGCCGCTGAAGAGGTTCCAGTAGCGCACGCGGGTGCGCGCGCCGGAGGCGAGTGCGTCGGCGCCCGTGCCGAGGGCGGCGAAGCCGAAGCTGCCCGCGACGGCCAGGCCGCCCGCGGTGGCCAGAAGTTGCCTGCGATTCAGGCCAGGTCGTCCCATTGCCTGCCCTTACGTTTCGAGGGGGTGGTGCCCTGTGCCGCGGCGCCGTTCGATGTTCTCGACGCCTGAGCTTGTTCGATATCTCGAATATTGCTCGTAACCTCGAACGGGACCGTAAAGTCGAAGCGCTTGCGCGTCAATGGGTCCGGCAAGACTTTCGAGCAGCGGTGCGCCCCGGGACAGGACGGCGCACCGCACCGGTCGTTTCCGGCCGTTCTGAGGTCGTTCCCGGTTGAACGACGTCCCATCGGGGCGCATGACGTGGACACTTACGTCCACGTAGGCTCGGACGACCGTCCGGCTGGGGCCGCGCCAGCGAAGACCGATCAAGGGGACGAGGGGTAACCGGTGCGTAGGAAAAGGGAGATGCGGCGGCTCGCCGACACTCTCATCGACCCGATCCAGGTGCCGGTGCCCACCGACCCCGAGGCGCTGTTCACCGCGCTCGTCGACTCCGTCGCCGCGTGGCGGGGCCGTCCGGTCGTCGTCCGCCGGGAGGTCTTCCCGCCGCACACCGCCAGCGGGCTGTGGCTGGAGGCGGAGACGCAGGACGTGGTGGTCGTCGACCGGCGGGCCGCCGTGTGGCACCAGATCGTGATCTTCTGCCACGAGGTGTGGCACATGAACCGGCGGGACGCGGACACGGCCGGCGCGGACGCCGCCGCCGGACCGTCCCCGGCCGGCGTGCCCCGGCCCGTGGCGGCGCGCACCGACTTCAGCCTCGCAGACGAGCAGGAGGCGGACCGGTTCGGCATGCTGATGGGCGGCCGGCTGCGCGACTGGCTGGAGTCGGCGGCGGACCCGGCGTCCGCCGCGGACCCCGGCGGCGACGCGGACCTCGCCGGACGCATCGGGGCCGCGCTCAACTACCGCGGGACCCGGAGAAGATGAGCGGCGTGATCAACTACGTCAGCTGCGGCGTGCTGTGGCTGGGCCTGGCGGCGAAGACCCCGGACCTCGTCCGCCACCCGCGCGACCCCTACCTGCGGGCGATCTGCACGGTGCTGGGCCTGGCCGGCGCCTGCTTCCTGCTCGGGGCCGCGCCCACGGTCGGGGCGATCAACCGCCTCAGCGGTGTGCCGAACCTCGCGGCGCCCCTGACCTACGCGTCGATCATCGCCTACAGCGCGGCCTCCCAGGTCCTCGTCGTCCACTGGCGGGGCGGCGCACGGGTGCGTCATGTGGCCCGCCGCTGGGTGGCGGTGTACACGCTCGTGGTGGCCGGCATAGGAGTCACGTTCGCGCTCGGCGACGCCCCGGTGGAGCGGCGCACCGACCTGGACACGTACTACGCGACGACGCCGTTCATCGCCGAGATGATCGTGCTGTACCTGGTCGGGCACCTGGTCGCCGTGAGCGTCACCACGGTGCTGTCGCTGCGCTGGGCGCGCGAGGTGGACGGCTGGCTGCGCGCCGGGATGGTCGTCCTCGGGCTGGGGTCGCTGTGCGGCGCCGGCTACAGCGTCACCAAGCTCACCGCCGTGGTCGCCCGCTGGTGCGGGCGCGACTGGTCGGAACTGAGCACCGACGTCTCGCCGGTGGCCGCCGGGCTGGGCGCCATGCTGATCTCGGTCGGCATCCTGACGCCGCTGGCCGGGCCCCGGCTGGCCCAGTGGCGCCGGTCCTGGCGCACGTACGCCCGCCTGGCGCCGCTGGAGCGCGAGCTGGACGAGCTGCTCACCCGGCGCTCCCTCCGGCTGCCCCGCCCGCGCTGGGCCTCCCCCACCACGCTGCTGATGTGGCGGCAGACCAGCATCCACAACGCGCTCGGGCATCTGGACGCCTTCTTCGACCGCGCCCACTACGAGCGCGTCCACGACGCCGCCCTTCAGGCCACCGGTGACAAGGAGCACGCCGAGGCCGCCGCGTGGGCGGCGGTCATCGCGGCCGCGGCCCGCGCCCAGCACGCCGGAGGCTCACCGGGCCCGGCCGCCGGGCCGGGATCCGTGCCCGGAGAGGGCGCGGCCGGCCGGGAGGAGCGGTGCGAGGCGGCCGGTCCGCCGCCGCTCGAGGCGGTGTGGGCCGCCGCGTGGCCGGTGGCGGCCGAGCGGTCCGGGAACGGCACGGAGGCCGCGGGCGGCGGGCCGTCACCGGGCGGCGCGAGCGTCTTCGGGCGGCTGGGGGACGGCGTGCCGGGCCCCGCGGCGCTGGTGCGGATCGCGGAGGCGCTGAACTCCGCCGGGGCCCCGGGCGGGGCGTCCGGTGGCGTGATCGGTGGTACGACCCCTTCGGGGGCCGCGTGATGACGTGGCCGGTGGTGGCGTCGGCCGGCCGGCCGACGGGGCGGGGGTGCCGCCCGTGAGTCTCGTCGTCTATCTCGCGGCCGGGCTGCTGGGGCTCTCCGCGGTCGTCCTGCTGCGCCGGCCGCGCACCGCGGTACGGGACCCGCTCACCGTGTCCACGTGTGTGTCGATCATCCTGGGCTCGCTGGTGTTCGTCTGCTCGGCGCCGCTGACCCTGGCCGCCGTCAACCGCCTGACCGGCGTCCCCAACTTCGGCGCCCCGCTGACGTACGGCATGCTCAGCGCGTACAGCTGCTCGCTGCTGGTCCTGCTCGTCCACTGGCGGGGCGGCCCCCGCGAGCTGGTCCGGCGGCTGGTGCTGCGCAGCATCGCCGCGTACGTGCCGCTGGTCGCCGCGATCGTCGTGCTGTTCACGCTGGGCGACGCCCACACCGAACGGCTCACCGACCTCGACACGTACTACGCCAACACCCCGTACGTGCGCGAGATGATCCTGCTGTACCTGATCGGGCACACCGCGGCGACCCTGGCGATGTCGACGCTGTGCGTGAAGTGGAGCCGGGAGGTCACCGGGCTGCTGCGGGCCGGACTGCGGCTGATCATGGCCGGGTCGCTGCTGGACGTGGTGGGGTTCCAGCTGACCAAGTACACGGCTGTCGCGGCGCGTTGGTACGGCCACGACCTGGACGTACTGTCCACCAAGGTGGCGCCGCCGTCCGCCTCGCTCGGCGCCCTGCTGTGTTCCGCCGGTTTCGTCCTGCCCCGGCTGCTGCCGGCCGCCGCCGCCCAGCTGCGCGGCCTGCGCGACTACCGCAGGCTGGGGCCGCTGTGGTCGCGGGTGCGGTTCGTCTCCACCGCGCCCAAGCCGCCCAGCGGCTGGTGGCAGTCGCCCCGGGCGCGGCTGCACTGGCGCGAGATGTCCATCCACGACGCCCTGCTGGCCCTCGCGCCCTACTTCGACGACCAGGTCCGCGCCGACGCCCTGGCCGCCGCCCGCGAGTCGGGCCGGAGCGCGCACGAGGCACGGATCGCCGCGGAGGCGGCGATGCTCGCCGATGCCGCCCGCCGCGCCGCCGCCCGCGAGGCGCCGCTGGCGGCGCCGAGCGGATACCGCCTGCACGCCACGGAGGTGTCCGGCACCAGCGGCCTGGTGGAGCTGGCCCAGGCCCTGCTGCCGCTTCCCGCGCCCGCCCCGGCCGCGGCCCGAGAAGGAACGTTGAGGACCTCCCATGGCTGAGCCATGGCCTACTCCGAGGAGTCCCATGCCCCCTGGTCACAGCCATCGCAGAGCTGTCGTCGTCGGTGCCGGCCTGGCCGGCATGCTGGCCGCGGCGGTGCTGTCCCGCTCCGTGGACGACGTGGTCGTGCTCGACCGCGACGACCTGCCCGACGGGCCGGAGCACCGCAAGGGGCTGCCGCAGGGCCGCCACGCCCATCTCCTCATGGCCGGGGGCCTGGCCGCGATGGAGGACGTGGTGCCGGGCGGGAGCATACGGCGGCGGCTGCTGGCCGCCGGCGCCCACGAGATACCCCTCGGCCACGGCATCGTGGCCCTCACCCCCGAGGGCTGGTTCCCGCGCTGGCGGCACGACGGGCCACGCATGCTCAGCTGCACCCGCGCCCTGCTGGACTGGACGGTGCGTCAGGCCGTCCTCGCGCACACGGGCGTGGAGGTCCGCAAGGCGCAGGCGGTCGGGCTGGCGGGCGACGCGGGGCGGGTGCGCGGGGTGCGGATCGCCGCTCCCGGCGGGCAGGAGACCGAACTGGCCGCGGACTTCGTGGTCGACGCGAGCGGGCGCGGGTCCCGTGTGGTCACCTGGCTGCGGGAGCTGGGCATCACCGGCGTACCGGAGAAGAGCGTGGACTCGGGGCTGGTCAACGCCACCCGGGTCTACCGCACGCCCGCGGGCGCCGAGCGGTTCCCGCTGACGATCGTGCAGGCCGATCCGTACGGCGGCGAGCCCGGTCGCAGCGGCATGATGCTGCCCGTCGAGAACGACCGCTGGATGGTGAGCCTGGCCGGCACCAGGGGCGGGGAGCCGCCCGCGGATCCGGAGGGCTTCCTGCGCTACGCCCTCGGCCTGCCGAGCCCGCTGGTGGGCCGGCTCGTCTCCGGCGCCGAACCCCTCACCGACGTACACGTCAGCCGCAGCACCAGCAACTCCCGGCGGTACCTGGAGAAGACCGCGCGCTGGCCGGAGGGTTTCGTCGCCCTCGGCGACGCGGTGGCCACGTTCAACCCGGCCTACGGCCAGGGCATGTCGGTGGCCGCGCAGGGCGCCCGGCTGCTGGGCGAGGAGCTGCGCCGCGGCGGGCTCGCCGCGCCCGGCCTGGCCCGGCGGGTGCAGCGCAGGGCCGCCCGGTCGGTCGACTCGGCCTGGGCGGCGGCGGTCGGCCAGGACGTCTGGTTCCCGGGCACGCGCGGCGCCCGGCCGGGCCTGGCGGACCGTCTGGTCACCGCCTACAGCCGCCGCCTGACCAAGGCGGCCACCGGCTCCTACCGTGCGGCGGCGGCCCTGTGGGACGTGACGAGCATGCGCACCGGCCCCGAACGCCTCTTCCGCCCCGGCACGCTCCTGGACGTCCTCAACGGCCCCCTCCTGCCCGCCCCGTCCGGCCCCCCGCTGACCCCGGCGGAGCACAAGATCGTGACCACACTGGACCGAACGGGGGCCGGAGGAACCGGCGCCTGAGCCGCGGGTCAGCCCGCGAAGGCCGGCTGGGGCAGGCCCTGGCCCGCACCCGGCAGCACCAGCAGGGAACCCGCGAGGGGGTGGGGCGCCGTCAGGCCCGTGCGGGCGGTGGTGACGTAGAGGTCGGTCAGGGCGGGGCCACCGAAGGCGCAGGCCGTGGGGCGGGGGACGGGGAGGGTGAGGACGCGGTCCAGGTCGCCGGCCGGGGTGTAGCGGCGCACCGCCCCGCCGTCCCACAGGGCCACCCAGACGCAGCCCTCGGCGTCGACCGTCAGGCCGTCCGGGAAGCCGGCGCCCTCCTCCACCCGCGCGAGCTCCCGCCGGTTCACGGCCCCGCCGTCGGTGAGGTCGAACACGTCGATGCGGCGGGTCGGCGTGTCGACGTAGTACATCAGGCGGCCGTCGGGGCTCCAGCCGGTGCCGTTGCTGACCGTCACGTCGTCCAGGACCGTCTCCGCCGCGCCGTCGCCGGTCAGGCGGGTCAGCGTGCCGCCGCCCGGGGTCTCGTCGTAGCGCATCGTGCCCGCCCACAGGGAGCCGTCCGGCGCCACCGCGGCGTCGTTGCCGCGGCGGCCGGGCACCGGGTCGCGGTGCAGCCAGCGGAAGGCGCCGTCGGGGTCGACCAGGCCCACCCCGTCGCGCAGGTTCAGCACCAGCCCGCCGCCGGCGCGCGGCTTCGCCGCGCCGACGTGCTGTTCGGTGGTACGGACCGTGCGCGCGCCCGATGCCGGGTCGTAGGTGTGCACCCGGGAGGAGAGGATGTCGACCCAGATCAGCCGGCCGGTCACCGGGTCCCACGTCGGGCCCTCGCCCAGTGCGGCCCGCGCGGGCACCGCGACCTCGTGGACGTCGTACGCCGTCGTCATGCCACGTTCCTGTGTCACGCCACGCTCCTGTGCCCGAGGCGCTCCGAGAGCTCGGCGGCGCCCTTCACGGCCAGCTGCTCCAGCTCGGCCAGGCGTTCGTCGCTCCAGCGGATCATGGGTACGGAGATGGACAGGGCCGCGACCACCTGCCCGGTGCGGTCGCGCACCGGGGCGGCCACGCAGCTGACGTCCGGGTTGGACTCGCGGCTCTCCACGGCCAGGCCACGCTGCCGGATCTCGGTCAGGGCCTCGCGCAGGGCGGCCGGGTCGGTGATGCTGTTGGGGGTCATGGCGACCAGTTCGGCGTCGTCCGGGACGCGCGCGGCGAGCTCCGGCTCGGGGAGGGAGGCGAGCAGCATCTTGCCGACCGAGGTGCAGTGCGCCGGGAGGCGGCGGCCGGCCGCCGAGACCATGCGCACGGCGTGCGTGGAGTCGACCTTGGCGATGTAGATGACGTCGGTGTCCTCCAGGATCGCCACATGGACGGTCTCGTCGCAGGTCTCGGCGACGGACCGGGCGACCTGCTGGCCCTCGGCGGCGAGGTCGAGCTGCTCGGCGTAGCGGCTGCCGAGCTGGTACGGGCGTACGCCGAGCCGGTAGCGTCCGGGCTGACCGGTCACCGGCACGATGTACTGGCGGGCGGCGAGCGTGGTGACCAGCTCGTGCACCGTCGTGCGCGGCAGCTGGAGCCTGCGCACGATGTCGGGGGCGGAGAGCGTCCCGTCCCCGTCGAGGAAGAGCTCCAATATGTCGAGAGCCCGGGTCACGGCTGGTACAAGGCGTCCCACGACCGGCCCCCTCCCTTGAATCCAGGCCTGTTCGATATTTCAACAGGCGGTCGGCATCACGAACACAGGCTAGCCAGAGTGAGGTGGGCGGGCAATGGGTGCGACCACCGAGGGCGAACTGGTGCGACCACCGTGGGCGACGATGGTGTCCATGCCCGCCTCGACGCCCACGCCCTTCACCCCGCTCGACTTCCAGCTGGTGCTGCTGCGCCGCATGGCCGACCACAATCCGGACCTGGTGGAGGACGCCCGCCACACCCTGGGCGTGTCCATCGCCCGGATGCGGGAGGCCAACAAGCGCTGGCAGGCGATGGTCCGCTCCCCGAGGACCCGCTCGGCCGCCGCTCGCTACCGCTCCGTCCTCGGCCCGCCCGAGTCCACGGCCGCCCGCCGGATCGGCGACCTGGACTGCGAGGCCCGGCAGTGGCCCCTGCCCCTCTGGCCCGGCCTGCGCTTCGAGGTGCTGGCCGGGCCGAACGGCCGGGTCTGGAACGAGTGGCTGGTCCGCGCCCCGGGAGCCGAACCGCCGTCACTGCGCACCCTCGACGATCTCACCCCCTGGTCCTGCACGGTCGACGAGGCCGCCCGCGCCTTCGCCCCGGCCCGCCCCCTGGAAGGCACGGCGCCCACCCGGTGGGGGCTCGCCTTCACGGCCCCCGACGCGCAGGACGTGCGACGTGAGGTGGTCGCGGAGTTCACCTGGGGCCTGCTCCAGCGGACACGGGTCAGCGGGTGAGGGGACGGCAGGTCAGCCGGCAGCGGCGGCCGCGTCCAGGATCGCGTCCACCACCGTCGGCAGCGACGTCGGGTGCAGCCACAGGAACAGGTTCGGCTCGACCAGTTCCAGCTCCATCACGCGCGGTGCGCCGTCCTCCCCGTCCACCAGGTCCACACGGGCGTAGAGCAGCTCGAGACTGTCCGGCACGGCGGCCAGGGCCCGCTCGGCGACGGCGAGTTCGGCGGCCGTCGGGGTCCAGGGCTCCAGGTCCGGGTGGGCCACCTTGTCGGCGTCGTAGGCGGTCCCGGGCGACAGCACGGCCCGCTTGCGGCTGGCGTGCAGCAGTCGGCCGCCGAAGAACTGCAGCGCCCGCTCCCCGCTGACGTCGATGCGGGTCAGGTAGGGCTGCACCATCGCGGTCAGCCCCTCCGCGTGCATCCGCGCCACCTGGGCGACGGCCGTCTCCCGCTCCCCGGGCGTGTACCGGGCGGCGAACCGGGCACCGGCCCCGAAGACCGGCTTGACGACGAATTCGCGGTCGCCGGGAAGGTCGTCGACACCGAGGGTCTGACCGGGGTTCTGTCCGGAGTTCTGCCCGGAGTTCTGCCCGGAGTTCTGCCCGGGGGCGAGGTAGCGCGTCGGGACGACCGGCACACCGGCCGCGGCGAGGTCTCCGAGGTAGCGCTTGTCCGCGTTCCAGCGCACGACGTCGACCGGATTGGCGATCCGGGTCACCTGCCCGCACTTCTCGGCCCATGCCGTGAACTCGGCGGCCCGCCAGCTGTAGTCCCAGGTCGAACGTATGACGACGAGGTCGAACGCCGCCCAGTCGGCGCTCTCGTCGTCCCAGTGCACGGCCTCGGCCTCGGCTCCGGCATCCCGCAGGGCCCGCACCAGCACGGGCAGATCGCGGTCCTTGCTCGGCCCGGTCCGGGGGTCGTAGGTGGCGAGTGCGACACGGGGCACGGCGGGCTCCTCTTCCTGACACGGTCCGAAGTGCGGCCCCCGCACGCTAACAACCGCCCCCCGGAACCACCGCACCCGCCTTGACCGGCGACTCCCGCACGGCGGCAGGACGTGACCGGCTCCACGCCCCGCCGGCGACGAACCGAGCCGGCTGTGGGGTTGTGAACAGGTGGTGGTCGACGGCGATTGAGCGTCCCCTGGCGCGCACGAGTGGGCCTGTGGGCAGTGGTAGACACACTCCTCCGGTGAGGAACAGGAGTTCTTGCATCGAATGCGTGACCTTGGCCGGTGGTGGTCGTTGGGTGTGGTGACGGAATTCTTCGACGCGGGATCTGGGGTGAACCGGTGGGCGGGCTGCGGGAGGTGGCTGCGCCGTTCGTGGTGCCCGGACCCTCGGGGGCCGCGATCCGCACCCGACTCAAGCACCTGAGCGCCGCGGACGAGAAGGTGCTGTACCTGGTCGGCGACCACCTCGGTTCACTCGCGTCCCGTGACCTCAAGGCTCGGTGCGCGGCCGGGCGTGATCACGACACCGCGCAGTGGGCCGAGCGTAAGCGCACTCTCACACAGGAGCCCTCCTCCCGCTGGGCCGGATCGATCACGAAGGCCACCCACGGTCAGTGGGCGCTCGCTCAGCGGGCCCAGTTCGCGCACATCCGGAGCCTGGAAGCCGTGATCGAGACGATCACGCATCGGCTGTCCCTGCCCGTGGGCGAGAAAGGCACCAAGAAGGCTGCGGGCGGCTACCGCAGCAGGCAGGAGTGGTTCGCCAAGTCCCGCCGCCTGCGCCTGCTCGAAGACCGGCTTCAGGCGGCCCGGGCGGACCGTGAGGCCGGGCGGGTGCGCGTGGTGCGCGGTGGGAAGCGGCTGCTGAACACCCGCCACCACCTGAAGGCAGCCCAGCTCACCGACGAGGAGTGGCGCGCCCGATGGCGGGCCGGGCGCCGGTTCCTCACCGCGGACGGCGAGTCCGGCAAAAGGTTCGGCAACGAGACCATCCGCGTCACCGACGACGGCGAGGTCTCGATCAGGCTCCCCGCGCCGCCGGCGCACCTGGCGAATGCTCCGCACGGCCGGTATGTACTGGCGGCGAAGGTGTCGTTCGCGCACCGGGACGAGCAGTGGGCCGACCGCGTATCGGCGAACCGGGCCGTGGCCTACCGCGTCCACGAGGACACGGCGCGCGGACGCTGGTACCTAACTGCGTCCTGGACGGTCTCCCCGGTCAAGACCGTCCCCCTGACGGCGGCCCGCGCCGGTGGCCTGATTGGCTTCGACATGAACGCCGACCACCTGGCAGCCTGGCGCCTCGACGAACACGGTAACCCGACCGGCAACCCCCGACGCTTCTTCTACGATCTGTCCGGCACCGCCCAGCATCGCGACGCGCACGTCAGGCACGCCCTGATCCGCCTGCTGCACTGGGCCAAACGCCACAGCCTCGCGATCGCGGTCGAAGACCTCGACTTCACCGCCGAGAAGACCCGCGAGAAGCACGGCCGCCGCAAACGGTTCCGCCATCTCATCTCCGGCATGCCCACCTCCAGGCTGCGGGCCCGGCTCGTCAGCATGGCGGCCGAACTCGGCATCACCATCGTCGCCGTCGACCCCGCCTACACGAGCAAGTGGGGCGCCCAGCACTGGCAGAAGTCCCTCACCAGCACGAAGCGGGCCACCACGCGGCACGACGCCGCGAGCGTGGCTATCGGAAGGCGCGCCCTCGGGCACCGTATCCGGCGACGGACGGCACCGCCCCGTACCCACCAGAGCGATGGATACGGGTATCGGACTGACCAGGCCGGACACGGCGCCCGGGGACGCGAGGAAGGCCGCCCCCGCACGCCCGGACCACGGACACGATCCGATGGCGCTGGGTGCGGAGTGAAAGCGGCCGACCAGTGTGCCCAACACCGTTCGGGGCACGCGGCTGAGCACGGGTTCTGGCAACAGGACTCACTTCCGCTCAGTCTCCAGGAACGGTAGGACGGTGGTGTCGTCCATCGGTCAGCACGAGAGTCACTAGGAGTCCGCCGCGTGTCCTCCCTCTTTCCGGCCCTGACGGGTGATCCGGGGGCGCGAGCCGCCCTGCGGTTCGGTGATCGGTCGTTGACGTATGCGGAGCTCGCGGCGGCGGCCGGGGCCGTCGCCGAGCGGGTGCGGGGGCGGGAGAGGGTCGCCGTGTGGGCGACGCCGACACCGGAGACGGCCGTGGCCGTGGTCGGCGTGCTGCTGGCCGGGGCCGCCGCCGTGCCGCTGAACCCGAAGTCCGGGGAGAAGGAGCTCGGTCACGTCCTCGGTGACAGCGCACCCTCGGCCGTGCTGGCGGGGGCCGGTGACGCGCTTCCCGCCGCGTCGGCGGGCCTGGAGCGCATCGACGTGGAGGTCGGCGGACGGGGTCCCGTTCCCGGGGACCTCTCCGAGGAGCACCACGGCGACGGCGACCCCGCCCTGGTCGTCTACACCTCCGGCACCACCGGGCCGCCCAAGGGCGCCGTCATCCCGCGCCGGGCCGTCGCCACCACCCTGGACGCCCTCGCCGACGCCTGGCAGTGGACGGGCGAGGACGTGCTGGTGCACGGGCTGCCGCTGTTCCATGTGCACGGGCTGGTGCTGGGCGTCCTCGGCCCGCTGCGACGCGGAGGGTCCGTACGGCACCTGGGGCGGTTCACCACCGAGGGGGTGGCGCGGGAGCTGAACGCCGGGGCGACCATGCTGTTCGGCGTGCCCACCATGTACCACCGGATCGCGGAGGCACTGCCCGGGGATCCCGAGCTCGCCAAGGCGCTCGCCGGGGCGCGGCTGCTGGTCTCCGGGTCCGCCGCCCTGCCCGTGCACGACCACGAGCGGATCGCGGCCGCCACCGGGCGGCGGGTGATCGAGCGGTACGGCATGACCGAGACCCTGATGAACACCAGCGTGCGCGCCGACGGCGAGGCGCGGGCCGGCACGGTCGGGGTCCCGCTGCCGGGCGTGGAGCTGCGGCTGGTGGAGGAGGACGGCACGGCGATCACGGCGTACGACGGTGAGACGGTCGGCGAGATCCAGGTGCGCGGGCCGAACCTGTTCACCGAGTACCTGAACCGGCCCGACGCGACGGCCGCCGCCTTCACCGCCGACGGGTTCTTCCGCACCGGGGACATGGCGGTGCGCGACCCCGACGGCTGTGTCCGTATCGTCGGGCGCAAGGCCACCGACCTGATCAAGAGCGGCGGTTACAAGATCGGCGCGGGTGAGATCGAGAACGCGCTCCTCGAACACCCCGCGATCCGCGAGGCCGCCGTCACCGGGGAGCCCGACGCCGACCTCGGTGAGCGGATCGTCGCCTGGATCGTCCCGGCCGATCCGCAGTCCCCGCCGGGGCTGGAGGAACTGGCCGACCACGTCGCCCGGCGGCTCGCCCCGCACAAGCGGCCCCGGGTCCTGCATCTGCTCGACGCACTCCCCCGCAACGACATGGGAAAGATCATGAAGCGGGCGCTGACGCGTGGCTGAGCGTCTCTCGGCCCGGCAGGCCATCGCCCTCGTCGGCGACGACTTCCACGAACTCGCCCATCCCGCGAGGGAGTCGGAGCCCGACGGGCCGCTCGGCTGGGAGGGCTACGACGCCTCGCGGGCCCGCGCCGCCGAGCGCACCGGCGAGCAGGAGTCCGTGGTGTGCGGCACCGCGCGCGTCGAGGGCACCCGGGCCGTGCTGATCGCCTTCGAGTTCGGCTTCCTCGGCGGATCGCTGGGCCGGCGCACCGGCGACCGTCTGGAGGCGGCGTACGCCCACGCCCGCGAGCACCGCCTTCCGGTCGTGCCGCTGGTCGCCACCGGGGGCAGCCGCATGCAGGAGGGCATGCTCGCCCTGACCCAGTTGCAGCGCGTGGCCCGGCAGTCCGCGCTCACCCGGGCGGCCGGCCTGCCGCAGATCGCGGTGGTGCGCGACCCGACGACGGGCGGCGGCTGGGCCACCCTGGGCGCGGGCGCGGACGTGATCCTCGCCCTGCCCGGCGCCCAGGTCGGCTTCGCCGGCTCCCGGGTACGGCCGGCGGACGCCGACCCGGCGGCCTACCGGGCCGAGGCGCAGATGGCGGCGGGCTCGGTGGACGCCGTGGTGCGACCGGAGGAGCTGCGGGCGACGCTGGGGCTGTGGCTGCGCCTGCTTTCGCGGCCGTCGACGGCCGCCGTCGCCCCGCCGCGGGCCCTGTCCACGGCAGAGCCCGCGACCGGGTCCGGGTCCCCCACCGGGTCCGCGGCCGGCCTGCGCACCACCGGACTTCCCGCGACCGGACTTCCCGCCACTGGTCTTCCCGCCACCGGCTGGGACGCCGTCCGGCGGGCCCGCTCCCCCGAACGCCCGCGCGCCGAGCGCTACCTGGACTCCTGCTTCACCCGGCGGGTGGCCCTGCGCGGCGACCGCTGCGGCGGCACGGACGACGGGATGCTCTGCGGGTTCGGCGAACTCGACGGCGGTACCGTCGCCTACGCCGCGCAGACCGGCACCGCCACCCGCCCCGCCGGGTACCGCACCGCCACGCGGCTGATCCGGCTCGCGGACCGGCTCGGGATCCCGGTGCTGACCCTGGTGGACACCCCCGGGGCCGCGAACGACGCCGAGGCGGAGCGCCAGGGGGCCGGCGCCGCGATCGCCGAGCTGTTCGGTGCGGTGGCGGCCGCCCGGACGCCGATCACCACCCTGGTGATCGGCGAGGGCGGTTCGGGCGGGGCCCTGGCCCTGGCCGCGCCCGGCAACACCTGGGCCACACCCGACAGCTACTTCTCGGTGATCGCGCCCGAGCTGGCCGCCGCCATACTCAAACGCCCGCCGGACCAGGCACCGGCCACGGCCGAGCAGCTGCGGATCCGGCCGCAGGATCTGGTGGAGCTCGGGGTGGTCCGGGGGGTGGTGCCGGTCCTCGGCGATCCGGACGCGGCCTGACGGTTGTCCGGGCGGTTGTCCGGACCTACCTCACCCCCACGGCCCGGACGATCTCCTGCCGTACCGAACCGCCCCGGCCGTCGCTCGCCGAGGCGCGCGGTGAGACGGTGGCCGCGCCCCGGGGCACGGTCAGGCTGCCGTGCCATGAGGCCTGCTCACCCTGACCGCCGTGCCCGCCGTGTCCGCCGTGCCCGCCGTGCTAGACGTGCCGGCCGTGCCCGCCGGTGAGCCCGACCGTCTGCCAGGTCGCGCCCTCGTCGTACGAGACCTCCAGCTTCCCGGCGCCGATGGTCCCGGTGCCCGGCGCGCCCCCCACGTGCGCGGGGTGCGGGCCGACCGGGAGCCGCCCGCCGGCCTTCGGCAGGCCCGCGAGGTCGGTGTCGGAGTCGAAGGCGAGGTTGATCAGGGGCAGCGCGGTCCAGTGGTCCTCGAGGGTCGCCGACGACCGGAACGTCCACTCGGCGTGCCCCTGGGTGGCGAGCTCGAAGTGCGCGGTGTCGAGCGCGGTGTCCGTGACGAGCTGGTCCGTGTGCTCGTCGGCCGGGGCGTCCTACACGTACGCGCCCCGAGCCGTTCCGCCGGGGTTCCCGGCCCGCTGCTGCCCCCCAGCCGAGTCCGGTGCCGCCAAAGGTGCCAGACGGCTGGAGGGCTTGTGCGGTACGGGAGTTGACGGGAGGTGGTGGATGAGTGCCGTGGCAGATTCCCGCCGCCGGCAAGCCGCCCAACTTTACGCTTATCCAGCGCTTATTCAGCTGATAACCGTAAAATGCACTCGCCCAGTGGCACCCGCCCGGCCCCCTTGAACAGGCGCCCACTCCCCCGCCGCCCGCACGATGCCTATGGGGCCGCAGCCCGGCGGCCGCCACGGCCCGCGCTCTCGGGAGGATCTGCCATGACCGCGACCGCCAGTCTCGAGCAGTTGCGCCGCTGTCACTTCGCCGTCGACCTGGGAGCCGCCCGGACCCGTGTGTACGTCAAGGGCGCCGGACTCGTCGTCGACCAGCCCTCGGTGGCCGCCGTGAACACCCGCAACGGCGCGCTGATCGCGGTCGGCGAGTTCGCGGAGCGGATGACCGGCCGCACCCCCGACTACATCCGCGTCGTCCGCCCCGTCTCCGGCGGCACGGTCGTCGACATCGAGATGGCGCAGCGCATGCTGCGGCATCTGCTCGGCGACCGGATGCGCCGCTCGCTGCGCCGCAGGCCCCGGCTGCGGGCCGCGGCCTGCACCCCGCACGACGCCGACCCGCTGGCCCAGCGCGCCACGATCGAGACCCTGGTGGGGCTCGGCGCCCGCCGCGTGGAGCTGGTCGACACGCTGATCGCCGCGGCCGTCGGCTGCGGGCTGCCCGTGGAGCGGGCCGAGGCCACCATGATCCTGGTGTGCGGGGCCGCCGCCACCCAGGTGGCCGTGCTCTCCCTGGGCTCGATCGTCACCGCGCAGCGCATGCCCGTCGGCGGCGAGGCCGTCGACCGCGCGATCGTGCAGCACCTGCGCCACGAGCACGCGTTGATGCTGCCCAGCCAGTCCGTCCGTCCCCTCCAGGTGGCCCTGCACGGCAACGGGCTCACCGCGCACGGTCCGGCGTCCACGGAGATCCACGGCCGGGACGTGGCGACCGGCCTCGCCCGCTCCGTCCTGGTCGACACCGCCGCCGTACGGGAGGCCATCCAGACCCCGCTGACCACCGTGCTCGACGGCATCTACAAGGTGCTCCGGGAGTGCCCGCCCGACCTGGTGGCCGACCTCGCCGACCGCGGCATCATGATGGTCGGCGGCTCCGCCCTGCTCCCGGGCCTGGACCAGATGCTGCGAGAGGCCACCGGCATGCCGGTCAACATCGCCGAACGCCCCGACATCTGCGCGGTCCAGGGCCTGGGCGACATGCTGGAGGGCAAGGTGGAGCCACTGGTCCTCGACCCGCTGGGGGCGTAGCCGGCAGGCGGACGCGGACACCGGCGCGGACGCGGCGACCATCAACACCGCGGCGCGCCCCGAGGCTTCGGCCGGCCCGCACATACCGGACCACGCCCCGGCGGCGCCGCCGGAGGGGGTACGCGTGCCCTGCGCCCGGCGCGCTCACCCGCACGACGGCCGGACCGCCGCATGACCGCAACACCCCCCGCGCCCCTGCACGACGGCCACACCCCCGCGTCCCCGCACGGGGTGTTTCCGGCGCTCAGGGGTACCCGGTCGCCGAGTGACCAGCCCCGTCCGCAGGAGTCGCCACGATGCGAGAGCGCACCCCCTCCCAGGCCGAAGGCGAGCGCGACGACAACGAGGCCCAGCGCATCGCCGAGCTGCCCGACACGCCGTACCCGACGCCCTCCCAGGCCGAGGGCGACCGCGACGACCTCCCCGAGACGGCCGACGCCGCCGACGCCTGACCACGGCGCCGGCCGCCGGGCGTGAGAAATCCGTGTGATGCCGGTGGATGGCAGGCTCATGACAGTCATATCGGCCGCTCGTCACCCCGGAGCATGAATCGCCCCGGCCCGCCGGGCGGGATGTGAGGGCGGGGCGGCCGAAGGTGGGCATCGTGGCAGGCGTCGTGCGGGGCCGCCCAGGGAGTGGTCCCGCGGAGCCGTCGTCGGAGGGGCGCGCATGCTCGGCACAGACTTCACCCACGGATCACCCTGCTGGATCGACCTCGGCAGTCCGGACACCGACCGGGCGGCCGCCTTCTACGGCGGTGTCTTCGGCTGGCGGTTCGTCCCGGCGGGACCCGAGGCCGGCGGGTACGGGTTCTTCCAGAAGGACGGTGGCACCGTCGCCGCGCTGGGCCCGCTCACCGAGGAGGGCGCGAGGAGCGCCTGGACGGTGTACTTCCGTACCGATGACGCCCAGGCCACGGCCGACGCGGTCGAGCGGGGCGGCGGCACCGTGCGGACGGCGCCGATGGACATCCCGGGCGGGGCACGGATCACCCAGCTCACCGACCGGCAGGGAGCCCGGTTCGCGGCCTTGCAGCCGGGCGCCACGCCGGGAGGAGGGCTGGAGCGGACGTCCGAGGACGACACGCTGGTCTGGGTGGAGCTGCACGTGCCGGACCCGGAGGCGGGAATCGCCTTCTACCGCGACCTCTTCGGCTGGCGCTCACAGGAGATGCGGGCGCCCGGGATGACGTACCGGGTGCTCAGTCTCCGGGACGGGGACCAGCAGGACGCGTCCTTCGGCGGGGTGGCGCCGCTCCAGGAGGGCGGCCTGGAGGCGAGCTGGGTGCCGTACTTCGCGGTCGCGGACGCCGACGAGACCGCGCGCAGGGCGGAGCGGAACGGCGGCTCCGTGCCGATGCCGGCGGCGGACGTGCCGGGCGTCGGCAGGATCGCCTGGCTGGCGGACGCATCGGGCGCGGTCTTCGCCGTACTCAAGCCGAACCCCCGCCAGGAGTAGCCGGACCGGGCCACCACGATCCGGTCTTGGTCCTGACGAGTGAACGGGGGCCACCACGCCCGCGTGGCGGCCCCGGTCCGCGTGTTTCCGCGGATAGAAACGCTTCTGCACGCAGAGCGCCTGGTGGGGCGGGTGGGACTCGAACCCACGGCCGACGGATTATGAGTCCGCTGCTCTAACCGGCTGAGCTACCGCCCCGTGCGGCGTGTCGCGCACACTTGTACGCGCCGTCTGCCGCAGCATAGCCGCTCATACGATCTCCTGCTTCGCCATGGTCGGCTTACCGCGGCCCTTCATGACCTTGATGGTCTTCACGACCTTGAGGACTCCGCCGGGGCCGCGACGGTTCCCCCGGGACGGGGCGGTTCCCCCGGGACGGGACGGATCGCTGGGAAGCCGGCGGGAGGCCGGGAAGCCCATGGCGAGGCTCACGGCGAGAAGGCGGGCAGGAAAGCGGGCATGAAAAAGGACCCCGAAGGGTCCTCGTTCAGCATGCTCCCCCGACTGGACTCGAACCAGTAACCTGCCGGTTAACAGCCGGCTGCTCTGCCAATTGAGCTACGGAGGACCGAGCTCCCCCGACTGGACTCGAACCAGTAACCTGCCGGTTAACAGCCGGCTGCTCTGCCAATTGAGCTACGGAGGAATGCCTCGTTGCATCGAACGTGCCTACCTGGGTATTGGCCAGGGGGCGCTCGCTCGCTGCGACACATACATTAGCGCAAGCAGGGGGGTGCTCCGCCAATCGGTTCCCTCCGGCAACGACGTCGAGGCAAGAAAGGGTGGCCACCATGCGCTACCGGCTCGTGTTCATCGCAGGACTGGCTGTCGGTTACGTACTGGGCACGAGGGCGGGACGTGAGCGCTACGAGCAGCTGAGGAAGTCCGCGCGGCAGGTCGCGCAGAACCCGGCGGTGCGCAACACCGCCGAGAGCGCGGCGCAGCAGGGCCGCCAGTTCGCGGGCCGGGCGTACCACGCGGTGAGCGAGAGGGTCGGCGACCGGATGCCCGACTCGGTCGCCCGGCGCGTGCGCTCCCTGCGCGAGCGGGGCACCGGCGGCACGGACGACTGGGGCACCAGCAACACGTAGCGATCCGGCGCCCACGACCCGAGCAAGCGCTCCGGTGCGGCAGAATTTCGGTCATGGGGATAGTCGCCGGGTTGGACAGTTCACCCGATTTCACTCGCATCGTAGTCTGCGACACGGACACCGGGGCCGTGCTCAGGCAGGGCTACGCGCCGCATCCGGTGGAGAGCCCCGAGGGCGGAGGCCGCCCTGCCGACGTCGATCCGCAGGCGTGGCTGCTCTCGCTGGGGGAGGCCGCGGGCGGCGGGCTGCTGGAGGGCGTGCAGGCCATCGGCGTCTCGGCCCAGCAGAACGCGCTGGTCCCGCTGGACGGGCAGGGTGCCACCGTGCGGCCCGCACTGGTCGGCGGCGACCGGCGGGCCCAGGTCGCCGCGGCCGACCTGATCGACGCGCTCGGCGGGCGGGAGGCCTGGGCGCAGGCCGTGGGATGCGTTCCGCAGGCCGCGCAGCCCGTGACCAAGCTGCGCTGGCTCGCCAAGACCGAATCCGACGCCGCCCGGCGTGTCGCCCTGCTGCTGCAGGCGCACGACTGGCTGGTGTGGCAGCTGCTCGGCCGGCCGGTACGGCGGACCACCGACCGCGGGGGCGCCTCCGGCACCGGCTACTGGTCGGCGGCCACCGGCGCCTACCGGCCCGACCTGGTGGAGCTGGCCCTCGGTCACCACGCCGCACTGCCGGAGGTGATCGGCCCGGCGGAGGCCGCCGGTACGACACCCGAGGGGCTGCTGATCTCGGCCGGCACCGGGGAGACCATGGCCGCCGCCTTCGGGCTCGGTCTGGGTCTCGGTGACGCGGTGGTCTCGCTGGGCGCCTCCGGCTCGGTGATGGCCGTCCACCCCGAGGCGCTGGTGGACCAGAGCGGGATGATCACCTCGCTCGCCGACGCCACCGGCATGCACCTGCCCGTCGTCACCACCCTGAACGCCGTACGGGCGCTGCGCGGCACCGCCGAGCTGCTGGGGCTGCCCGATCTCGAGGGCCTGTCCGACCTGGCGATGAAGTCGACGCCGGGCGCGCACGGGCTGGTCCTCCTGCCGTACCTGGAGGGCGAGCGGACCCCGAACCTGCCGCACACGGCGGGGACGCTGGCGGGCCTTCGGCGCGAGTCGATGAAGCCGGAGCACCTGGCGCGGGCCGCGTTCGAGGGCATGCTGTGCGGGCTCGCGGACGCGCTGGACGTGCTGCGCGGGCGGGGCGTGGAGGTGCGGCGCGTCTTCCTGCTCGGACCGGCCGCCGAGCTGCCCGCCGTACAGGCCGTGGCGCCCCCGCTGTTCGGCGCGCAGGTCGTGGTCCCGCAGCCCGCGGACTACGCCGCGATCGGCGCCGCCCGGCAGGCCGCGTGGGCGCTCGGCGTGTCCCAGGGCACTCTCGACCCGCGCACTCCGCCGCGCTGGCAGGGCGCCGTCGCCCAGATCCTGGAGCCCGGCGAGGAACTGGCGGTGGGCCAGGCGGTGCGCCAGCAGTACGTGTCGGTGCGCGAACAGACCCATCCGGGGGCGTTTCGCCCGTAATGCCCCCTGAATTCCCCTACGCCACCCGCACGGAGTAGGTCCACCGGCTGACGGCGCGTCGGTCGGTGGACCGCTGTCGGCTTAATCAGTTGAGGTAACGCGGGTGGAGTGTTCGACGATAGGGGCCAGGGGACATCGACCGCCCCCGACCGCCGACTCCGAGAGACCCAGCGTGCTCATAAGACTTCTGCGGACCTATCTCAGGCCCTACAAGAAACCACTGGCCGTACTGGTGCTGCTGCAGTTCCTGCAGACCTGCGCCACCCTCTACCTGCCCACACTGAACGCCCACATCATCGACAACGGTGTCGTCAAGGGTGACACGGGGTACATCCTGACGTTCGGTGCCGTGATGATCGGCATCTCGCTGGCGCAGGTCGTGTGCAACATCGGGGCCGTCTACTACGGCGCCCGGACCGCCTCCGCGCTCGGCCGGGACGTGCGCGCGTCCGTCTTCGACCGCGTGCAGTCGTTCTCGTCGCGTGAGGTGGGGCACTTCGGGGCGCCCTCGCTCATCACGCGTACGACCAACGACGTCCAGCAGGTGCAGACGCTGGCCCTGATGACGTTCACCCTGATGGTGTCGGCACCCATCATGTGCGTGGGCGGTGTGGTGCTGGCCCTCGGCCTGGACGTGCCGCTGTCGGGCGTCCTGGTCGCCGTGGTACCGGTGCTGGCCATCTGCGTGACCCTGATCGTGCGCCGGCTGCGCCCGCTGTTCCGGTCCATGCAGACCCGCCTGGACACGGTGAACCGGGTACTGCGCGAGCAGATCGGCGGCAACCGCGTGATCCGCGCCTTCGTCCGTGACGAGTACGAGAAGGAACGCTTCGGCAAGGCCAACGCGGACCTGACGGACATGGCGCTGGCCACCGGCCGGCTGCTGGCGCTGATGTTCCCGATGGTGATGACGGTGGTGAACCTGTCGTCCATCGCCGTGGTGTGGTTCGGTGCGCACCGCATCGACAGCGGCGGCATGCAGATCGGTGACCTGACCGCGTTCCTGGCCTATCTGATGCAGATCGTGATGTCCGTGATGATGGCCACGTTCATGTTCATGATGGTGCCGCGCGCGGAGGTGTGTGCCGAGCGCATCCAGGAGGTGCTGGGCACCGAGTCCAGCGTCGTGCCGCCGCTCGCGCCCGTGCGGGAGCTGCGCCGGCACGGGCATCTGGAGATCCGTCAGGCCGGCTTCCGCTACCCGGGTGCCGAGGAGCCCGTGCTGAAGGCCGTGGACCTGGTGGCCCGCCCCGGCGAGGTGACCGCCGTCATCGGCTCCACCGGCAGCGGCAAGTCCACCCTGCTGGGCCTGGTGCCGCGCCTGTCCGACGCCACCGACGGCGAGGTCCTCGTCGACGGCGTGGACGTACGGACCCTGGACGCCGAG
Organism: Streptomyces sp. MK7; assembly: GCF_032658145.1. Lineage (NCBI taxonomy): Bacteria > Bacillati > Actinomycetota > Actinomycetes > Kitasatosporales > Streptomycetaceae > Streptomyces > Streptomyces sp. MK7. The sequence goes on along the minus strand of NZ_JAVACL010000003.1, from coordinate 396,201 downwards.
CTGCTGGCGAAGACGGTGGGCATGGTTCCGCAGAAGCCGTACCTGTTCGCCGGCACGGTCGCCACCAACCTGCGCTACGGCAACCCGGACGCCACCGAGGAGGAGTTGTGGCACGCGCTGGAGGTGGCGCAGGCCAAGGACTTCGTCTCGAAGCTGGAGGGCGGGCTGAACGCGCCGATCGCGCAGGGCGGCACCAATGTCTCGGGTGGTCAGCGCCAGCGCCTGGCCATCGCCCGTACGCTCGTGCAGCGGCCCGAGATCTACCTGTTCGACGACTCCTTCTCCGCCCTCGACTACGCCACCGACGCGGCCCTGCGGGCGGCGCTGGCGCGGGAGACGGCCGAGGCGACCGTCGTCATCGTCGCCCAGCGGGTGGCGACCATCCGCGACGCCGACCGGATCGTGGTCCTGGACGAGGGACGTGTCGTCGGCACCGGCCGCCACCACGAACTGATGGCCGACAACGAGACCTACCGGGAGATCGTGCTCTCCCAGCTCACCGAAGCGGAGGCTGCCTGATGGCCGGGCCCATGGGGCGGATGATGGCCGGCGGCGGACCCGACAGCCGCTCGATGGACTTCAAGAAGTCGGGCAAGCGGCTCGTCTCCCGGTTCCGGCCCGAACGGGTGACGATCGTCACGCTCGTGCTGTGCGTGGTCCTGAGCGTCGGGCTCAGCGTGATCGGGCCGAAGATCCTCGGCCGGGCCACCGACCTGGTGTTCGCCGGGATCATCGGACGGCAGATGCCGTCCGGCGTGACCAAGGACCAGGTCCTGCACTCCATGCGCGAACGCGGGCAGGGCTCGGTCGCCGACATGCTGAAGGGCACCGACTTCACCCCGGGCAAGGGCATCGACTTCGGTGCCGTCGGCGAGGTCCTGCTGCTGGCGCTCGGCACGTTCCTGGTCGCCGGCCTGCTGATGGCGGTGGCGACGCGGCTGGTGAACCGCGCGGTGAACCGGACCATGTTCCGCATGCGCGAGGACGTGCAGGGCAAGCTGTCGCGTCTGCCGCTGTCGTACTTCGACAAGCGCCAGCGCGGCGAGGTGCTCTCCCGCGCCACCAACGACATCGACAACATCGGGCAGACGCTCCAGCAGTCGATGGGCCAGCTCATCAACTCGGTGCTGACCATCATCGGCGTGCTGGTGATGATGTTCTACGTCTCCTGGCTGCTGGCGCTGGTCGCGCTGGTGACCGTGCCGCTGTCGTTCGTGGTGGCCACCCGGGTGGGCAAGCGGTCGCAGCCGCACTTCGTGCAGCAGTGGCGCTCCACCGGCAAGCTCAACGCGCACATCGAGGAGATGTACACCGGACACACGCTGGTGAAGGTGTTCGGGCGGCAGGAGGAGTCGGCCAAGCAGTTCGCCGAGCAGAACGAGGCACTGTACGAGGCCGGGTTCAAGGCGCAGTTCAACAGCGGCGTCATGCAGCCGCTGATGATGTTCGTGTCGAACCTGAACTACGTGCTGGTGGCGGTCGTCGGCGGTCTCAGGGTCGCCTCGGGCTCGCTGTCCATCGGTGACGTGCAGGCCTTCATCCAGTACTCGCGGCAGTTCTCGATGCCGCTGACCCAGGTCGCGTCGATGGCGAACCTGGTGCAGTCCGGCGTCGCCTCGGCCGAGCGGATCTTCGAGCTCCTGGACGCCGAGGAGCAGGAGGCCGATCCGGTGCCGGGCGTGCGGCCGGAGGAGCTGCGCGGGCGGGTCGCGCTGGAGCACGTCTCCTTCCGCTACGACCCCGAGAAGCCGCTCATCGAGGACCTGTCGCTCACGGTGGAGCCGGGCCACACGGTGGCGATCGTCGGCCCGACCGGCGCGGGCAAGACCACGCTGGTCAACCTGCTGATGCGGTTCTACGACGTCACCGGCGGGCGGATCACGCTCGACGGCGTGGACATCTCCCGGATGTCCCGGGACGAACTGCGCTCCGGCATCGGCATGGTGCTCCAGGACACCTGGCTGTTCGGCGGCACCATCGCGGAGAACATCGCCTACGGCGCTGGAGTTGAAGGGGGTGCGCGAAGCGCACTCGGTCAGGGTGGTGGCGGGCGACGGGAGGGCGAGGTCACCCGGGGTGAGATCGAGGAGGCGGCGCGGGCCGCGCACGCGGACCGCTTCATCCGCACCCTCCCCGACGGCTACGACACGGTCATCGACGACGAGGGCTCCGGGGTCAGCGCCGGTGAGAAGCAGCTCATCACCATCGCGCGGGCGTTCCTGTCCGACCCGGTCATCCTGGTCCTGGACGAGGCGACGAGCTCGGTCGACACCCGTACCGAGGTGCTGATCCAGAAGGCGATGGCCAAACTCCAGCACGGCAGGACGTCGTTCGTCATCGCGCACCGGCTGTCGACCATCCGGGACGCGGACACGATCCTGGTCATGGAGAACGGGTCGATCGTCGAACAGGGTTCGCACACCGACCTGCTGGACGCCGACGGGGCCTACGCACGGCTGTACAAGGCGCAGTTCGCGCAGGCGGTGGCGGAGGTCGACTGACCGTCCGGGCCACGCGTCGGGGGCCGCTCGCTTCGGGTCGATCCGGTCGACACCGCGGTGAGCGGCCCCTCGTCAGTCCAGGTAGCCGCGCAGCTGGTCGGCGAAGGCGTGGTCGCGGAGCTTGTTGAGGGTCTTGGACTCTATCTGCCGGATCCGCTCGCGCGTGACGCCGAAGAGGCGCCCTATCTCCTCCAGGGTGCGCGGGCGGCCGTCCACGAGCCCGTACCTGAGCTGGACGACCTTCCGCTCCCGCTCCCCCAGTGTCGACAGCACGGCCTCCAGGTGTTCGCGCAGCAGCAGGAACGCCGCCGACTCCACGGGGGAGGCGGCGTCGCCGTCCTCGATCAGGTCGCCGAGGGCGACGTCCTCCTCCTCGCCGACCGGGGCGTGCAGCGAGACGGGCTCCTGGGCCAGCCGCAGCACCTCGCCGACCCGCTCGGGCGGCAGTTCGAGCTGGGCGGCGACCTCCTCGGCCGTCGGCTCGTAGCCGAGCTCCTGGAGCATCCGCCGCTGGACGCGTACGACCCGGTTGATGAGCTCCACGACGTGCACGGGCACGCGGATGGTGCGGGCCTGGTCGGCCAGGGCCCGGGACATGGCCTGGCGGATCCACCAGGTGGCGTAGGTGGAGAACTTGTAGCCGCGGGCGTAGTCGAACTTCTCCACGGCCCGGATCAGCCCGAGATTCCCCTCCTGCACGAGGTCCAGCATGGTGAGCCCGCGGCCGACGTAACGCTTCGCCACGGACACCACGAGCCGCAGGTTGGCCTCGATGAGCCGGCGCTTGGCCACCCGCCCCATGACGACCAGCCGGTCCAGATCGCCGGCGAGCCGGCTGTCCAGGTCCGGGGTGTTGCTCAGCTTCTCCTCGGCGAACAGCCCGGCCTCGACCCGCCGGGCCAGCTCCACCTCCTCGGCGGCGGTGAGCAGCGGAATCCGCCCGATCTCCCGCAGGTACTGCCGGAACAGGTCGGAGGAGGGCCCGCCGGTCTCGGGGCGGGCGGGAGCGGCCGGTTCGACGGGTTCGGGCGCGTCGCTCTCCAGCGCGCCGGCCGGGGGTTCCTCCGGCTCGGGCGGCGCCGGCTCCGCCTCGGGGTGGTGCGCGACCCGGTCCTGCGGGGGCACGGCCGCCGCGATGACGAGGTCGGGGGGGACATCGGCGGGGATGTCGGTCTGGGTGAGGGTCTGGGTCTGCACGGGGGCGACCTCCAGGATGATCGCTGCTGAACTGTGCGGCAGCGGTACTCGGGGGGCGGAGTCGGCGGCCACGCCGCTGTCCGTCCCGTACGCGATGAGCGGAACCGCGGGGATGTAGGACCCGTGGGGGACGGATCGGCCGCGCTCCGAGGACTCAGGCACCGGACCCAGTGTGGGGTACGACACATCGCCGCCACGAGGGGCGTGCGGTGACTTTTTGCGTCCGGTCCGTGACCGGTCGGTTACTCAGGTCGTCCGACCATCGGATTGATGGACGGGGACACTGGAACCCACCGACTTCGGGCAGGATCCACATGGGAGAGATCGAGGAGCCGCGGCGCCGTCTGGAAGCGCTGGAGGCTCAGGTGAACGCCGTCGTGAGCAGCAGACCACGACGCAGAACCTGGCCGTGGGCTCCGATCGGGACGTGGCCGCTCTGCAAGTGGCCGCTCTGCAAGTGCAGCGGCGCTCGGATATGCAGGTGATCCGGGCACCGCGGGAGACGCAGATCGAACACGGCAGGACGCTGGAGGAGCACAGCAAGGTCCTCGGTGCCCTGGTGTCCGGCCAGGTGGCAATGATGGAGCATCTCAAGGCGATCACCGACCACCTCGGGATCACCCCGCCCGGACACTCCTCCGAGGAGTAGCCGGAGCAGCCCTCACAGCGCCGCCGCCCCTCGCTCCCGCAGCGCCTGGTCGTACTGCTGGAGCACCCACAACTCGTTCTGCACCGCCGCCAGCTGGGCCGGGTCGCCGCCGTTGCCGAGGCGGGCGACCGTGCTCTGGAGGTCGCGGATGCGGCGTTCGACCGCGCGGCGGCGGACGGTGACCAGCTGGGCGCCGACGTAGGCCTCGTCGACCTCCCGGCGAAGCAGGATCGCCTCGACCGCGAGTTCCGTGACCATGGCGCGGACCGTGTCGTCGGGGGCGGCCTCGCGGACGCGGACCAGGTACTCCTGCGGGTCCTGCACGCCGTACTCCGCGCCGCCCGCGTCCAGGATCGTCTGCCGTACGGCCGCGTACGGCGGGGCGGTGAACTCGTCCACCCCGTAGGCGTCAAAGGCCGGGGAGACCAGTTCGGGGCGCTGCAACGCCAGCTTCAGCAGCTCCCGTTCGGTGGCGTAGACGGGGTTGCGGAGGTTGAGCGCCGGGCCGCGGGAGGCGGTGGGGTGGGCGGGCGCGGCGGCATACGTCTGCTGCGGTCCCCGCTGCTGCCGCTCCGGCGCGGGACCGCGGCCGCCGCGCTCCCGGGCCCAGCGGGCCAGTTGGGCCACCCGCCTGACCACGAACTGCGTGTCCAGGATGCCGAGCAGGCCGGCGAGCTGGACGGCCACCTCGTGCTGGGCGCCGCTGTTCTTGATCCGGGCGACGACCGGCGCGGCCTCGTCCAGGGCGGCGGCGCGGCCGGCCGGCGTGTTCAGGTCGTAGCGGGCCACGATCTGGCGCAGCGCGAACTCGAAGAGCGGGGTGCGCGGTTCGACGAGGTCCGCCACCGCCTCGTCGCCCTTGGCCAGGCGCAGGTCGCAGGGGTCCATGCCGTCGGGCGCGATGGCGATGTAGGTCTCGGCGGCGAACTTCTGGTCGTCCTCGAAGGCGCGCAGGGCCGCCTTCTGGCCGGCCGCGTCGCCGTCGAAGGTGAAGATCACGCGGGCCGAGCCGTTGTCCATCAGCAGCCGGCGCAGAATCTTGATGTGCTCGCCGCCGAAGGCCGTGCCACAGGTGGCGATGGCGGTCGTCACTCCGGCGAGATGGCACGCCATGACGTCGGTGTAGCCCTCGACGACGACCGCGCGGGAGGTCTTCGCGATCTCCTTCTTCGCCAGGTCGATGCCGTACAGGACCTGGGACTTCTTGTAGATCGGCGTCTCGGGGGTGTTGAGGTACTTGGGGCCGTTGTCCGCCTCGTAGAGCTTGCGGGCGCCGAAGCCGACGACCTCGCCGCCGATGTCCCGGATCGGCCACATCAGCCGGCCGCGGAAGCGGTCGATGGGGCCGCGGCGGCCCTCCTGGGCCAGACCGGAGAGGATCAGCTCCTTGTCGGTGAAGCCCTTGCCGCGCAGGAAGCGGGTGAGGTGGTCCCAGCCCTGGGGGCTGTAGCCGACGCCGAAGTGGACGGCGGCGGCCTGGTCGAAGCCGCGTTCGGCCAGGAAGACCCGGCCGGTCTCGGCCTCGGCGGAGCCGGCGAGCTGCTCGGCGTAGAAGTCGGCGGCCAGCTTGTGGGCCTCGACCAGGCGGATGCGCTCGCCGCGCTGGTGGGCGGGGTTGTACCCGCCCTCCTCGTAGCGCAGGGTGATGCCGGCCTGGGCGGCCAGCCGCTCGACCGCCTCCGAGAAGGAGAGGTGGTCGACCTTCATCACGAAGGTGATGGTGTCGCCGCCCTCCTGGCAGCCGAAGCAGTGGAAGAGTCCCTTGCTCGGGCTGACCTGGAAGGACGGCGACTTCTCGTCATGGAAGGGGCAGAGACCCTTGAGGTTGCCTCCGCCCGCGTTGCGCAGCTGGAGGTACTCGGACACCACGGCGTCGATCGGGACCGCGTCCCGTACCGCCTTCACGTCCTCGTCGTTGATCCGTCCTGCCACGCGTGAATTCTACGGGGCCGGACCGACACTCCTGGGGCGAGCCGCTCCCCGGCCGGGGGTCCGGCCCGCCGTGCAGCGGCTGTGGGACGCAGGCCCCCCGGGAATCGCAGCACGGGGAGGCCGGACACTCCCGCCCCGCTACGAGGCCAGGGTGTCCAGCGGCACATGCGGGTCCGCCAGCGCCTCCGTGTCCACCTGTGCCTTCGTACGAATCAGGTGCTGGATCGGGTCCGTGACGTCCCACACGTTGACGTTCATCCCGGCCAGCACCCGGCCCTCCTTCACCCAGAACGCGATGAACTCGCGCTTTCCGGCGTCGCCCCGGATCATCACCTGGTCGTACGAGCCCGGCGGCGCCCAGCCGCTGTACTCCATGCCCAGGTCGTACTGGTCGGAGAAGAAGTAGGGCACGCGGTCGTAGGTGACGTCCTGGCCGAGCATGGCGCGGGCGGCGGCCGGGCCGCCGTTGAGGGCGTTGGCCCAGTGCTCGACGCGCAGCCGGGTGTCGAACAGGGGGTGCGGGAAGGACGCCGCGTCACCGGCGGCGTGGATGTCCGGGTCGGAGGTGCGCAGCCGCTCGTCGACCGCGATGCCGCCGCCGTGGGCGCGGTCGGCCAGCTCCAGGCCCGCCGCCTCGGCGAGGGCGACCCGCGGCGCGGCGCCGATCGCGGCGAGCACGTCGTGGCAGGGGTGCTCCTCGCCGTCGTCGGTGCGGGCGGCCAGCACCATGCCGTCCTGGCCGACGATCTCGGTCAGCACGGCACCGAAGTGGAAGCGGACGCCGTGCTCGCGGTGCAGCTCGGTGAAGATCTGACCGAGCTCGGGGCCGAGGACGTGGTGCAGCGGGGTGGCGGACGGTTCGACGACGGTGACCTCCGCGCCGTACTCGCGGGCCGCCGCCGCGACCTCCAGGCCGATCCAGCCGGCGCCGGCGATCACGATGTGGCCGTTGTCCCGGCCGAGGTGGGTCAGGACGCCCTTGAGCCGCTCGGCGTGCGCGAGGCGGCGCAGATGGTGGACGCCGGCGAGGTCGGTGCCCGGGATGTCCAGGCGGCGCGGCTCGGCGCCGGTGGCCAGCAGCAGCTTGTCGTAGCGGACGTGGGTGCCGTCGTCACCGAAGTGGACGGTCTTGGCGGCGCGGTCGATGGCGTCGACCGTCTGGCCGAGGTGCAGCTCGATGTCGTTCTGCGCGTACCACGCCGGTTCGTGCACGAAGACCGTGTCGCGTTCCTCCTTGCCCAGCAGGTAGCCCTTGGACAACGGTGGGCGCTCGTAGGGGTGGTCGCGCTCGTCACAGATGAGGATGACGCGGCCGCTGAAGCCCTCCGCGCGGAGGGTCTCGGCCGCCTTGGCGCCGGCCAGACCCCCTCCGACGATGACGAATGTCTGATCCGCGTCGACCACTTGTTGCCTCCTCGTCAGGGTGCCGCCACATGCGAGCGTCCCGCACGGAGCGTGATGCGGGAAGAGGGAGTGGCCCGATCAGGCCACGGAGGGTCACCTGGGGGCCTGGTCAGGGCCTTTGGATCACCTCTGGAACCAACTGTTGTCACACCGGTATCACCGGTATCACGGACGTCCGTAAGCGCGCTGTCAGTGTCATGCGCGCCCCCTCAGACGCGCGTGGAGCGAGCGGGCCGAGGCGTCGGTGAGGGAGGCGATCTGGTCGACGATGACACGCTTGCGGGCGCGGTCGTCCGGAGCCTGGTCGAACAGGGCACGGAACTGCGGGTCCAGGCCCCCCGGGGCGCGCGCGGTGAGCGCCTCGGCCAGCTCGGCGACGACGATCCGCTGATCGGCCCGGAGCCGTTCCTGTTCGGCGCGCTGCATCACGTAGCGGTCGGCGACGGCCTTGAGGACCGCGCACTCCGTTCGGGTGCTTCTGGGGACGACCAGCTCGGCGCCGTAACGGCTCAGCCGCCCGCTGCCGTACGCCTGCCGGGTGGCGCCCTCGGCCGCCAGGCAGAAGCGGCCGATGAGCTGGCTGGTGGCGTCCTTCAGCCGGGCCTGGGCGACCGCCGAGCCGTCGTAGCCGTGCGGCCACCACTCCTGGTCCAGCAGGCGGTCCAGGGCCTCGGCCAGCTCCTCGGGGTCGGTGTCCGCGGGGACGTAGCGGCCGACGGCGACCGCGAACACCGCCTGCCGCTCGGGCTCGGCCTGGAGGCAGCCCGGGTCGATGTGGCCGGCGTGCAGGCCGTCCTCCACGTCGTGCACCGAGTACGCCACGTCGTCGGACCAGTCCATGACCTGGGCCTCGAAGCAGGTGCGGGTGCCGGGCGCGTCCTTGCGGAGCCAGTCGAAGACCGGCCGGTCGTCCTCGTAGACACCGAACTTGGGGGACGCCGGGTCGGTGGGGTGGGCGTCGCGCGGCCAGGGGTACTTGGTGGCGGCGTCGAGGGCGGCACGGGTGAGGTTGAGGCCGACGCTGACCAGCTCGCCGGAGGCGGGGTCGGGGACGAACCGCTTGGGCTCGATGCGGGTGAGCAGGCGCAGGGACTGGGCGTTGCCCTCGAAGCCCCCGCAGTCCCGCGCGAACTCGTTCAGCGCCTGCTCGCCGTTGTGCCCGAACGGCGGGTGGCCCAGGTCGTGGGAGAGGCAGGCCGCCTCCACCAGGTCGGGATCGCAGCCGAGGGCGGCGCCCAGCTCCCGGCCGACCTGGGCGCACTCCAGCGAGTGGGTGAGCCGGGTGCGGGGGCTCGGGTCCCAGGCCTGGCTGCGCTCGCCCGGCGTGACCACCTGCGTCTTGCCCGCCAGGCGTCTGAGCGCGGCGGAGTGCAGCACGCGCGCGCGGTCGCGCTGGAACGCCGTACGGCCCGGGCGCTTGTCCGGCTCCGCGGCCCACCGCTCGACGGCCGACGCCTCGTAACCGTCGGACGGGAGGTGGTTCTCGTAGGGCCCTGCTGCCTCGACTGCCCCGGGGGCGATCCCTTCCATGTCTCGACAGTAAGCGCAGCCGCCGACAATCGGGATGTCACCGTCCGGCTCCGGTCGGTGATCGCCAGACCGGTCGCGGCGCCGCCGTCCACCCGCCGGTACGCCCGCGTCAGGCCGGTACGCGCGCGTCCTGGGCCGAGGTCGCCGGCGCCGCGAGGGCCCGGTCGTAGCGGTGCAGGACGAGCCGGGCCATCGCCGGGTGGTCGCCGAGCGGGGCGGAGGCGATCCAGGGGGCGGCCTCGGCGCACTGGGTGGCGAAGCGGCCGGGGGCGGTGAAGCAGGAGGCGACGGCGACGCGGTGGCGGCCCCGGGCCGCGAGGGCGCGCAGGGCGGCGGGGACGGTGGGGCGGGCGGCGGAGGCGTAGGCGGGCACGACGGGTACGCCGAGGCGGTCGGCGAGGAGCCGCGCGGTGCGGCGGGTGCCGGCCGCGGAGTCGGGGTCGCGCGAGCCGGCGGCGGCCAGCACCACCGCGCTCGTACGGCGCACGGCGTCGTCGGTCCCGGTCCGGGCGGGCCAGCCGGCCTCGACCAGACGGGCGTACAGGGTCTCCACGAGCAGGGGGTGCGGGCCGAGCGGTGCGGCCACGCGTGCGCGTGCCGGTGCGGCGGCGGCCATCCCGGGGATGTCCTGCTTGACGTGGTAGCCGGGGCTGAGCAGCAGCGGCACCAGGACGGCTTCGGTGTCGCCCAGACCGGCGAGGGTGTCGGGGAGCAGCGGCTCGTTGAGCTCGATGTGCCCCAGGTGCACGGACAGCCGGGGGCGCAGCTCGCGGACACGGTCCATGAGGGCCCGTACGGTGCTCAGCGCGCGCGGGTCGCGGCTGCCGTGCGCCACGAGGACGAGGGCGGGCGGGTCGGGCCGGCGTCCGCCGCTGAGCGACACCAGGCTGAGCTGGCCGGCGAGCTGGGTGCTGATGCTGCTCATGATGTGCGCCGTACTGTCGAGGCGGACGCCGGGGGCCGGCGGCCCGCCGGGGCCGTGGAGGGACTCGTCGCGAGGAGGGCGGTAACTGCTCGCCAAGAAGTGCGCATCGGATTGCATCAGCTCGATCGTGTGATGGTCAGTTTCCCGGCTTGCGGTGCCGTGCGGGGCTCGGGGCAGCGTGATCAGCGCGATCTGGGACGCCGGGTGCGGTGCCGGCGTGCGGGGCCCCTGCTCCACCAGCGAGATGGTCCAGGGCCTCCCCGCCGCCTCTGGCCGCGCCCACATGGCCAGATCGTGAGGGAACCGGCCTCCCGGGATCGGACCACGCACGGGATGCGTGTCGCCGCCCTGGGGACGAGTACGCCGGGGACCAGTGCGCTCAAGACCGTTCGGGGCGTGCCAGTGCGCGGACTCACTCCTGCTCACTGCCAAGGATCGGTTTGCCGCCGTCATGCACAGATCCTGACGGTGTGAGGTTGCCGCGCCGTTGCGTGGCCGTGACCGGGTTGTTTTCCGGCATTTCACGGGGCGGGCAGGGGCGGAGTGAGCAGGCTTCCGCGCTCCCCGCCCCGCCCCGGCGAACCGGGGCGTCGCTCACGGCGTCCCTAGGGGCATGCCGGGCATGAAGATCCACGGACCGAGGCTGCCGCGCGCCCCCTTCTTTCGGGGCTCGCTGCAGGGCCGCTACAGCCGGTGTCGGCTCACCCGCACCGGGCAGCGGCGGCTGGTACAGACCGTGATGTCGGTGTGCGTACTGGCGCTGCTCCCGGCGGCCTGGCTGTTCGTCGTGACCGGCGACCGGCTGCGGACCACGGCCGACGCGCCGCGCGCCGAGGTCGGCGTGGTCTTCGGCGCGGGCCTGTGGGACGGCGAGCCGTCGCCGTATCTGGCGCACCGCCTGGACGCGGCGGCGCGGCTGTACCACGAGGGCCGGGTCAAGGTGCTCCTGGTCACCGGCGACAACAGCCGCGAGGACTACGACGAGCCGGACGCCATGCGCGCGTACCTGACCGAGCACGGAGTGCCCGCCGCCCGGATCGTCACCGACTACGCCGGGTTCGACACCTGGGACTCCTGCGTGCGCGCGAAGAGGATCTTCGGCGTGGACCGGGCGGTCCTGGTCAGCCAGGGCTTCCACATCCGCAGGGCGGTGGCCCTGTGCGAGGCGGCGGGCGTCGACTCCTACGGCGTCGGTGTGGACGAGGCGCACGACGTCACCTGGTACTACGGCGGCACCCGCGAGGTGTTCGCGGCGGGCAAGGCGGTGCTGGACGCGGTGTTCCGTCCCGACCCGACGTTTCTGGGGCCGAAGGAGCACGGGGTCGCCCGGGCCCTGTCCACCCGGTGAGGATCGCCTCCGCCGACGGCGGCCTCACGGCGGGCGGGCCCGCGCTGCGAGGTCACCGTGCCGGGCGCGTAACAGCGGCCGTCCGGGCGCGTAACACGGCCGACGCACGCTGAGCGGCATGCAGCAAGAGACCTCCGCGACGCCCACGCACTGCCCGTACTGCGCCCTGCAGTGCGGGATGAACCTCACCCCCGCCCCGGGCGGGGGTGTGGAGGTGACCGAGCGCGCGGACTTCCCGGTGAACCGGGGCGCGCTGTGCGGCAAGGGCCGTACGGCGCACGCGGTGCTCTCCTCCCGGGTGCGGCTGACCTCCCCGCTGGTGCGCTCCGGCGACGGCACGCTCAGGCCGGCCGGCTGGGAGGAGGCCCTGGGCCGGATCGCCGGGGCACTGGCACGCGCGCGCGTGGAGCACGGCCCGGACGCCTGCGGGGTGTTCGGCGGGGGCGGGCTGACCAACGAGAAGGCGTACACGCTGGGCAAGTTCGCCCGGGTGGTGCTGGGCACCTCGCAGATCGACTACAACGGCCGTTTCTGCATGTCGTCGGCGGCGGCCGCCGGGACGCGGGCGTTCGGGCTGGACCGGGGGCTGCCGTTCCCGCTCGCGGACATCCCCCGGACGGGCTGCGTGATCCTGGTCGGCTCCAACCCGGCGGAGACGATGCCGCCCTCGCTGCGCTACTTCACCGAACTGCGCGAGAACGGCGGCACGCTGATCGTCGTCGACCCGCGTCGCACGAAGACCGCCGAGCAGGCCGACCTGCATCTGGCGCCCCGGCCCGGCACCGATCTCGCCCTGGCCCTGGGCCTGCTGCACCTGGTCGTCGCCGAGGGCCGCACCGACGAGGCGTACATACAGGAGCGGACGACCGGCTGGGAGGAGGCCCGGGCGGCGGCCATGGCGCACTGGCCGGAGTACGTGGAGCGGGTCACGGGGGTGCCCGTTCCGCAGCTCCGGGAGGCGGTACGGCTGTTCTGCGCGCCGGAGTCGGCGATGGTGCTCACCGCGCGCGGGCCCGAGCAGCAGGCCAAGGGCACGGACACGGTGGGCGCGTGGATCAACCTGTGCCTGGCGACCGGCCGGGTGGGCCGGCCGCTGTCCGGGTACGGCTGCCTGACGGGGCAGGGCAACGGGCAGGGCGGGCGCGAACACGGCCAGAAGGCCGACCAGTTGCCCGGCTACCGCAAGCTGACGGACCCGGCGGCGCGGCGGCACGTGGCCGAGGTGTGGGGCGTGGACCCGGACAGCCTGCCGGGGCCGGGACGCAGCGCGTACGAACTCCTGGACGCGCTCGGTACGGACATCCGCACACTGCTGCTGATGGGCTCCAACCCGGTGGTGTCGGCGCCGCGCGCCGCGCATGTGGAGGAGCGGCTGAGGTCGCTGGACTTCCTGGCCGTCTGCGACGTCGTGCTGTCGGAGACGGCGGCGCTGGCGGACGTCGTCCTGCCCGTCACGCAGTGGGCGGAGGAGACGGGCACCACGACGAACCTGGAGGGCAGGGTGCTGCTGCGGCGGCGCGCTCTCACGCCGCCCGACGGGGTCCGCAGCGACCTGGAGGTGCTGCACGAACTGGCCGCCCGGCTGGGCGTGGAGAAGGGCTTCCCGACCGATCCCGAGGAGGTCTTCGAGGAGCTGCGCCGCGCCTCGGCGGGCGGTCCCGCGGACTACTCGGGGATCACCTATCGCCGGCTGGCGGAGGAGAACGGCGTCTTCTGGCCGTGCCCGGCGCCGCCGGAGCCGGCCGGCGCCCCTGCCTCCTCCTCCGCCCCCGCTCCCGCCTCCCCTTCCGCTCCCGCTCCCGCTCCCGCGTCCGGATCCGATGTCCATCCGGGCACGCCGCGCCTCTTCCTCGACCGGTTCGCCACCGAGGACGGCCGGGCCCGGTTCGTGCCCGTCTCGCACCGGCCGAGCGCCGAGGAACCGGACGAGGAGTACCCGGTGCTGCTGACCACCGGGCGGGTCGTGTCCCAGTACCAGTCGGGCGCCCAGACCCGGCGCGTGGACGAGCTGAACGCCGCCGCGCCCGGTCCGTTCGTCGAGCTGCACCCGCGACTCGCGGCGCGGCTGGGGGCCACCGAGGGCGACCCGGTGGCCGTCGTCTCCCGGCGCGGCCGTGCGGTGGCGCCCGCGCGCATCACGACCGGCATCCGCCCGGACACGGTGTTCATGCCCTTCCACTGGCCCGGCGAGGGCCGGGCGAACACGCTGACCAACCCGGCCCTGGACCCGACCTCGCGAATGCCGGAGTTCAAGGTGTGCGCGGTGCGGGTGGAGGCGGTACGGCCGTGACGGCTGACAGCTGACGGGTCACGGCTGACGGCTGACGGCTGACGGCTGACGACCGCAGCCGACGGCTCGGGTTGACGGCTGCGTTTGACGTCCCGTCAGCGGCGGGACGACCACGCGCCGCTCTCGATGACCCGGCCGCCGGCCCGCAGCCGCGCGGCCACGGCCGGACCCGCCACGTAGACCCACGCCCGTACCGCTGTCTCGTCGGCCTCGCTGACCACCTCGCGTGCGACGCGTTCGTACAGGCTGCGCGGGTCCCCGGCGACGTATCCCTCCAGCCGGTCCAGGACCGAGAGCAGTTCCTCGTACGTCTCGGGCCGGGCGGTGACCAGTTCGCCCCGCACCACGCCGCCCGGCTCCTCGACCGCGTACGGGAAGCCGGGCCCCTCGTACAGCACGGCGCCGGTGAGGCGGGCCGGCTCCTCGGTCCGGGTGCGGCCGCGCAGGAGGACGTCGTGGTTGCGTTCGCCGGGGCGCAGGGTGCCGTAGACGAAGAAGGGGAGGGGCTCGGGCGGCGAGGAGGGGGCCGGAACGATCACGGAAACGATTCTGTACCCCCTCCAGCTCCCCACACATCTCCATGGAGGGGGTATGGACACGACTTGTCATGGTCCCTTAAACCTGAACGAACGTCAGCGCCACGCCCCACCCCCACTCCCCCCCTCGAAGGCGCCTTCCCAAGGAGACCGATGAGTCGGACACGGCACACCCGAGGCGGCCGCCTGGCCACGGCCGGCATAGCCGCCACCACCGCCACCCTGCTGGCCGCCGTACTCTCCCCCGCCGCACACGCGCAGGACGGACCGACCCGGGCCACCGCGATCCAGAACGCCGCCTCGGCGCTCCTGGACCACGCCACCGCCCTGGGGCTGACCTCCGCGGAGAACACCACCGTCCGGGACGTGATCGTCGACAAGGACGGCACACAGCACGTCCGCTACGACCGCACCTACGACCGACTGCCGGTGCTGGGCGGCGACTTCGTGGTCCACCTGCGCCCTGACGGCACCTACCGCGGCGCGAACCGGGCGACGAGAGGCACGGTCGCTCTCCCGACCACCACCCCGAAGCTCTCCGCCCCCAAGGCCGCCGACCTCGCGGTCAACGCGCTGCGCGCCGCGAACCTCGGCGAGACCCTGAAGAACGTGAAGGCCAGGCCCGAGCTGGTCGTCGACGCCCTGCACGGCGCCCCGCGCCTGGCCTGGCGGACGAACGCGGCCGGGCTGGACTCCCTCGGCAACCCGGTCGCCCGTACGGTGCTGACCGACGCGCTCACGGGTGCGCAGATCGACGCCTGGGACAGCATCGAGACGGCGACGGGCGACGGCAAGTCCCTCTACAGCGGCACTGTAGGGCTGGAGACGACCCTGTCCGGCTCGGCGTACCAGCTCAAGGACCCCACGCGCGGCAACACCTACACCGGCGACGCCGCGAACAAGACCGACCTGTGCTTCCTCGGCATCTGCTTCCAGCGGGCGCCCGCGACCCTGTTCACGGACTCCGACAACCACTGGGGCACGGGTACGACGGCGGACCGCGCGTCGGCGGCCGTCGACGCCCAGTACGGGACGAACGAGACCTGGGACTACTACAAGAACATCCACGGGCGCAACGGCATCGCGGGCGACGGCAAGGGCTCGTACAACCGCGTCCACTACGGCAGCAACTACAACAACGCCTTCTGGGACGACAGTTGCTTCTGCATGACGTACGGCGACGGTGACGGGACGACGTTCGGTCCGCTGGTGGCGCTGGACGTGGCCGGCCACGAGATGACGCACGGCGTGACGTCGAAGACGGCGGCACTGACGTACTCGGGCGAGTCCGGCGGCCTGAACGAGGCCACCTCGGACATCCTCGGCACGATGGTCGAGTGGTACGCGAACAACCCCTCCGACCCCGGTGACTACCTCATCGGCGAGAAGATCGTCCGCTCCGGCTTCGGCAAGACGGCGCTGCGCTACATGGACAAGCCGTCCAAGGACGGCAACTCGGCGGACTACTGGAGCAGTTCGGTGGGCAACCTCGACGTCCACTACTCCTCCGGCGTCGCCAACCACTTCGCGTACCTCCTCGCGGAGGGCAGCGGCGCGAAGACCATCAACGGCGTCGCCTACGACTCACCGACGTACAACGGCAGGACGGTGACCGGCATCGGCCGGGACAAGGCCGGCAAGATCTGGTACCGCGCCCTGACGGTCTACATGACGTCCTCGACCAACTACGCGGGCGCCCGCACGGCGACCCTGAACGCCGCCAAGGACCTCTACGGCTCCGGCAGCGCTGAATACAACGCGGTGGCGGCGGCCTGGAGCGCGGTCAACGTGAACTGACCGCCTGCGGACACGCGAAGGCTGCCCCGGCCTCACGACCGGCCGGGGCGGCCTTCGCACCACGACGCGGACGGGCTGCTCCGCGCCTGTGCCGGCGAACCGGCTCCCGGCCGACGCCGGTCCACGACGTCGACGACCCCGCACGCCACCACGGCCGTCATCAGAAAGGCCGCACCCGCCGAGAGCGCCCTGGTCTCGTAGTACGGCCCGGGGCTCAGCGACACTGCCACGTATGCGGCCCCCGCGCCCGCCAGGCCGGCGCAGGTCAGTCTTCCGGCCAGCAGGAGAGCGAGTGTTCGGCGCCGGCCCGTCCGAAGGCCGGCGGCGTCCGTCGCGTCCTCCGGCCCGGCCACGGTGTCCCGGCCGGCCCCCAGGCAGGCAGCCGCTCCGATCACGAGCGCCGCCCCTGCCGCGAGCCACGGTGTCCCGAACACCACGCCGTAGCGCACCGCGAGCGCCGGCACGAAGAAGAGCGCGAGCCAGCGAGACAGAGCGTGCCGCACGAAGGACATCGCGAGGCCGGGAGCGGACCGGTCCTCCCGCAGCCGGTGCGCGACCCCGCGCAGAGCGGCCAGTAGACCGGCGGCCGCCAGTGCGAGCGGCAGGCGGTCGTCCAGCCGCCCCAGGTTGTAGAGCAGGGCAGTGTCGTACACGACCAGGACCAGCGCTCCCAGAGCACCCAGCGAGCCGATGAACACCAGCAGCCCGGACACGGAGGCCGGGGTCCGGGTGACCCCCGAGTCACGCGCCGCCAGACGGGCGACGAGAAGGGACGTGAGGGCGGCGGAGACGGCTCGTACGACGATGTCGTCCACCGTGTACGGATTGCGCAGGTCCCACTCCACGAGGCAGAACACGACGGTGTACGACACGGAGGCCAGCGGCAGCAGGGCGGACCGGGCGATCGCCCGGTACAGCCCCGCGTCGAACCACCGCACGACGGCCGCGAAGGCCAGGAGGACGAAGGGGAGCTCGAGAAAGGCCTGGACGCGCAGGACCGAGGGAGCGAGGAGCTCGGGCGCGGGGAAGGCGTCGGCGAGCCGCCGCACCACGGGGCTTCCCGAAGCGAGTTCGAACCACCCCGTCGGCAGATACCGCGCGACGAAGGACGCGTCGCCGCCGTGCACGCGCAGCACGTACACGGTGAACAGCACCTGGTTGACGTAGACCAGCCCGGTCACCACCGCCAGCGCGGCGAGCGGCGGCACAGAGCGGCCCGTAGGCGGCCGGGGCAGCACCCGCCGGACGGCCGCCGGTACGCGCGGGGCGCGCGCGAGAGCCAGGACGGCGGACACGACCACCACGGCGTCGACGAACACGGGCACCACCGTAGGCCAGGCGGTCACGCCACGGCTCTGCTTGCTCTGCGTGCTCTGCTTGCCCTGCGTGCTCGCGTGCTCGGCGTGCTCTGCCTGCGGCGTCGGCAGCTCTCTCAGTACGGCGCCATCACCAGGTCGCCGATCACCGGCAAGCCGACCTGGGCCGCCAGCCACGGTGCGCGTTCGGCCTCGACCTGCTTGACGTGGACGAAAACGGTGTGGTCGGCCGCCGGCTCCTCGAGGTCGAGGTCGCGGGCATGGACACACAGTGTGACGAATGCTCCGCGGGCACCCCCCACCCCCAGGCCCACCTCGGGAGCCTCGGGCCAGGCGTTGAAGTCCCACCGCACGGTCGCCGGGTCGCCGCCGACCGCGTGGAGGAACGGCCTCACCGTCTCCGGTGTCCCCGCCCAGTGCCGCAGCCGGACGGGCAGAAGGGCCGACGGATCATCTTCCTGCTCCGACGGACCGCTCCGCACCCCTTCCGCCCACCACTCGGCATCCGGCAACACGGCCCGCACTGCCGCAAGCGAGCGAGTCGAGGAGATCCGCACATCGAAGTCGACTTCAAGGCCCCCCAGGTCGGCCATCCCGAGCAGCCTCTCGACCGTACGCAGCCCCTCGGACAGGTCCGCCGTTCTCAGGATGGCCTGCGCGAAGGAGTTGGACACGGCGACCAGTGTGCCGGCATGCGGGACACCCCATGGGATCAGGCCCCCGCCGATCCGGGCACATGGATCCGGCAGGGCGCGAACGGCGGCTTCGTGGAAGCCGGGAGCATCAGGCGACCTCTCGCCTGACCCGCCCATGGAGTGTCAGCCAGAACCTCTGCAACGACTCCTCCGCGCCGCCCAGTTCGAAGCGGTTGCGGACCTTGCCGAGCGGATTCCACACCCGCCCGTCGGGCATGCGTACGCCGACCGCCTGACCGAAGCAGGCCTGCTGTCCGGCGTCGAAGTCGACCCACACCGCCCCGGCGCGGCGCACAAGCACCTCACCGACGTACGCGCCCAGCCCGAACAGCGACTCGCGCGCCCGTTCCGCCTCGGCACCGCCCTTGCGTAACCCGTCCACCAGGAAGTCGACCAGGCGCAGACTGGCCACCGAGTAGTCCAGCGGCAGCCGGTTGCGCGCCGTGACCCGCTCCACGAAGGCCGCCGCGTACACCCGCATCCCACTCGCGTCCGGCACGCCCGTATCCGGCACGC
The DNA here is from genome assembly GCF_032658145.1 of Streptomyces sp. MK7. Taxonomy (NCBI): domain Bacteria; kingdom Bacillati; phylum Actinomycetota; class Actinomycetes; order Kitasatosporales; family Streptomycetaceae; genus Streptomyces; species Streptomyces sp. MK7. Next base: position 377,565 of record NZ_JAVACL010000003.1, on the reverse strand, counting down.
GCTCGTCCGCCCTGCCCATGAGAAATCGCCCCCTCGCTCGACCCACGCGGGGGACTTCGAGCGGTCCCCCTCATTTCCCAGCGGATCGAGCGGCCACGGCAACACGGGTGAGGAGCATGCCAAATCTCACAAACGAATCTCACGCAAGGGTTACAACCTTTTCGCGGCTCATACGTCCCGGAACGTCAAGTACCACGGCAGACATGCCTGCTCAGCTTCCGTCGTGGCGTGAGGAAGCCCGGTAGACCAGATAGAGAGTGGTACCGACGATGACGAGCATGGAAGCGACAGCCACTGGCAGCGAGGACATGAGCGCACTCTCCTTCACTGCAAGAGCCAGGAGAAGCCGCGCGCCCAGTATCCCGCCGCCGATCGGGACAAAAGCGGTTCCCACTCTACGCGACAGGTACCGCTCGCTCACCGTGAACCGCGGCCCGCCCATGCGTGAGGTGAATCTGATGTACTTCTCCGCAATCCCCAGGGGATTGAACACAAATATCAGGCCGCCGATGAAAAATACGGCACCGACCAGCAAAAACGCTGATTAACGCTCCTTTCGGGTGTCCATTGAGGGGAGGAAAGCCCACGGGGCATTCCTCCCCTCAATGGCTTACGTGCGTTTACAGGCCTGTTCAGGTCATCAGTGAACGCCGGCGCAGGTGCAGGATCTGATCCCGACACGTCGATCCCCGGTGACGTGATGCCCAGCCACAGCCCCATCCCGTCCGGGGCTCGATGCACAGCCCGGGGGCTAACCTCCGTACGGCCGCCGCTCCTTGGCCTCTCGGAGCGCCTGGCCCCACCACACCAGCTGGTCCAGCATCGACTTGGCCGCCGCGTCGGCGGCGGTGGGGTCGTTCAGGCGGCCCTCGTCGTCGAAGGACGCGCGCGCGTTGTGGAAGGAGACCGTGTCGCGGACGGTGACCGCGTGGAGTTCGGCGAAGACCTGGCGGAGGTGTTCGACGGCGCGGAGGCCGCCGGCCAGGCCACCGTAGGAGACGAGGGCGACGGGCTTGGCCTGCCACTCCGTGAAGTGCCAGTCGATGAGGTTCTTCAGGCCGGCCGGGAAGGAGTGGTTGTACTCGGGGGTCAGGACGACGAAGGCGTCCGCCGATGCCAGTTTCTCCGTGACGCCCGCCAGGGCCGCAGTCGCCTCCGGGCCGCGGGCCAGTGTCGTCGGCAGGGCCGCCGTCTCCGCCACGTCCACGACCCGCGGGAGCAGGTCGGCGCGGTCGCGGAGGTGGGCGAGGAGCCAGTCGGCGACCACGGGGCCGAAGCGGCCGTGGCGGTTGCTGCCGATGACGAGGGTGACCTTCAGGGGTTCCGTGGTTGTGTTCATGCGGCACAGACTGATACCTCAAGCTTTGTTGAGGTCAAGCCGGTCACGCCCCGGCTTCTCGGTGATGCCGAGCCCGCGGCGGGCCGGAGCGTCGCGATCACCCGTTCACCCCCGCGACCCGCACCCTTCGGGGTGTTTTCCGACGCGCCGTCAGCGAGACCGCACTGACCTGCCCAAACACCCTTCGTCACGCCTCCCTGGCGGGGCGCCTCGACACCCGTTCACCGTATTCCTGACGTGCTCTCAGGAAGCGGGCTCGCGTCCGAGCCACTTACCTCGGAAGGGCAGGGCGCGACGACAGCGGCGGCACTCGCGGGTGCCGCTGAGCCGTGCCGCCACCGCGGAACCGCAGAACCGCGGAACCGCAGAGCTCGGAAGAGCTGGGAAGAGCTGGGAGGAGGACCGATGCGACGTCACGCTCGTCTGTCGGCCGGGGCCGTGACCGGGGCCGCGCTCGCCGTCGCCGCCGTCAGCGGTCTCGCCGCGCCCGCCTACGGCGCCGAGGACTCCGTCGCGGCGGTGCGTCCCTCCGGCTCGGCCACCGGAACGCTCGAGGTGTACCCGTCCTCGGTGGTGCCGGGCGGTCACGTCAGCGTGAACACCAAGGCGTGCGGCGCGAAGGCCGCAGCGGCGGGTGACGCGAGCGCCGTCGGCGCGGGCGCCTTCCCGCTGGCGCCCAGCGCGCACGAGGGCGACGCGATCGGCCAGTTCCGGGTGCCGGAGAGCGCGCAGCCGGGGACGTACGAGATCGTCGCCGACTGCGCCGAGGGCGGCCGGCGGGTCAAGGGCGATCTGATCGTCGCCCTGAGCTCGGCCCAGGGGCAGTTGCAGCCCCGGGGAAGTGTGAAGACGGGGGTCGGCGGCGCGCTGGGTGCCGACCCCGTACGGACCGCGGCCGGCGTGGCGGCACTCGCCGTCGCCGCCGCGGGCGGTACCTGGCTCCTGCATCGCCGGGCGAGAGGCGACGGGATCTGACGGGCACCCTCCGCTGTCCGTCCGCCGGTACCGCACGTCCCTCCCCCTCCGGGCCCGACGCCCCTCGCGGCCCGGAGGGGGCACGGGGCACCAGCTCCGAGCAGGGGCCCAAAAAGCGGGGCCCGATGAACGGGGCCCGATGAACGGGGTCCAAGAAGCGGGGGTCCAAGAGGGGGGCGAGAGGTGTTCGTATGCGCAGGATAGGCAACTCCGCGATAGCGACCGTCACCGTCGTCGCCCTCTGCTCCGGCGTGTGGCTGCTGCGCAGCGCCGGCCCCGAGCAGCCACCGCCCCAGCCCGCCGCTGCCGAGGGCCGCCCCGACCCCGGCGAGGAACGGCTCTCGGCCCCCGCGCTGCCGCCGTCCCCGCCCACCCGCATCCGCATACCCTCGATACGGGTGGACGCCCCCCTGATGGGCCTGGGCCTGACCCCCTCCGGCAGCCTCGACGTCCCGCCCTCCCAGGAGAAGAACCTCGCCGGCTGGTACGAGGCCGGCACCACGCCCGGTGAGCGCGGCACCGCGATCGTCGCCGGCCACGTCGACAACACGGAGGGTCCCACGGTCTTCTACGACCTCGGCGCCCTGAGGAAGGGCAGCATCATCGAGGTGGACCGCCGGGACGGCGGCGTCGCCGTCTTCACCGTGGACGCGATCGAGGTGTACCAGGCCACGAACTTCCCCGACAAGAAGGTCTACGGCGCCGCCTCGCGCCCCGAGCTACGGGTGATCACCTGCGGCGGCGGCTACTCCCGGTCCACCGGCTACCAGGGCAACGTCGTCGTCTTCGCCCATCTGACCGGCAGCCGCTGAGACCGACCCCTCGTCTCGCCGTCCCCGCCTCACACCGCTCCCCCGCCGCCCCGCGGACCCTCACAACCGCCCCCCGCGCCCGCTGAGGGCAGCGTTCCGTACGGGAAACAGGTGTGATGCGGCCGGGTAACGTCCGCGCCGCACGCTCGGGTGCATGACCTCGAATGCGCGTGTGGTGGTGATCGGCGCCGGCCTCGCGGGTGTGACCCTCGCCCGGCGGCTCGGTGAGCTCGGCACGCCCGCGCTGGTCGTCGGCGAGGAGGAGCATCCGCCGTACAACCGGGTGCTGCTCGCCGAGGTGCTGGCCGAGCGGTACGCACCGGAGGTGATCGCGCTCCCCGCGCCCGCCGGTCTCGTCCGCGGCCGGGTCACTGGGATCGACCGCGCCGCACGCGAGGTGCGGTGCGCGGACGGTTCGGCGATCGGCTACGGCACGCTGGTGCTGGCCACCGGCTCCAACCCCGTGCTGCCGCCGCTGCGCGGCCTGTTCACGCCGGACCACGAGCTGCCCGAGGGCGTCCACGCCTTCCGCACCATGGACGACTGCCTGGGCCTGTCCAAGGCGGTACGTCCCGGGGTGCGCGCGGTCGTCGTCGGCGGCGGGCTGCTCGGCGTCTCCGCCGCCCGCGCGCTCGCGGCCCGCGGCGCGCAGGTGGTCCTCGCCCAGCAGGCCGAGCGCCTCATGGAACGGCAGCTGGACCCGGGCGCCTCCCGGCTCGTGCGGCACCACCTGGAGGGCCTCGGCGTCGAGGTGCACACCGAGTGCCGGGTGCGGGACGTGCGCTGCGCGGGCGGGGCGGTCCGCTCGGTGGAGATGGCCGACGGGTACGCGCTCGACGCCGACCTCGTGGTCGTCGCCTGCGGGGTGCACCCGCGCACCGGCCTCGCCGAGCAGGCGGGCCTCGCCGTCCACAAGGGCGTCCTCGTCGACGACGAGCTGCGCACCTCCGACCCGCACATCCACGCCATCGGCGACTGCGCCCAGCACGCGGGCACCGTGTACGGCCTGGCCGCGCCGGCCCTCGACCAGGCCGACGCGCTCGCCGCGCTGCTCTCGGGCGACCGGGACGCCCGCTACACCGGCACCCGTTCCCTGACCCGGCTGACCCTGGCCGGCCCGCACTCGCCCTTCGACCTCGCCGCGTTCGGCGAGACCGAGGCCCGCCCCGGCGACGATGTCGTGCAGCTCGCCGACGCCACCCGCGGCACCTACCGCAAGGTCGTCGTCCGCGACGACCGCCTGGTCGGCGGGGTCCTCGTCGGCGAACTCGGCACCGTCGGCGCGCTCGCCCGCGCCTGGGAGGGAGCAGAGCCGCTCCCGACGGACGGCGGCCCCCTGCTCCACCTGCTCACCAACGACGGAGGCTCCTGATGTCCACGGACACCGCCACGGACACCCGCACGGACACCCCCACGATCGTGCTCGTCGGCCACGGCATGGTCGGCCAGCGCTTCCTCGAAGCGCTCGCCGAGCGCGGCCTGACCGCCACGCACCGCGTGGTCGTGCTGTGCGAGGAGCCGCGCCCCGCCTACGACCGCGTGCAGCTCACCTCGTACTTCTCGGGCCGGGCGCCCGAGGACCTCTCCCTGACCGACCTGGCGTTCATCGAGGACCACGGCATCGAGCTGCACATCGGCGACCCGGCCGAGACCGTCGACCGGGAGGCGCGGAAGGTGACCGCCCGCTCGGGTCTGGTCGTCGGCTACGACGTCCTGGTCCTGGCCACCGGCTCCTACCCGTTCGTGCCGCCGGTGCCGAACAAGGACGCCACCGGCTGTTTCGTCTACCGGACCATCGAGGACCTGCTCGCCATCGAGGAGTACGCGAAGGCGAAGGCGACCACCGGTGCCGTGGTCGGCGGCGGTCTGCTCGGCCTGGAGGCGGCCGGCGCGCTCAAGGGTCTCGGACTCGACGCCCACATCGTGGAGTTCGCGCCGCGCCTGATGCCGGTGCAGGTCGACGAGGGCGGCGGCGCGGCGCTGCTGCGCACCATCGAGGGGATGGGCCTGACGGTGCACACCGGTGTGGGCACCCAGGAGATCGTCACCGACGCCTCCGGCGCCGTCACCGGCATGAAGCTGTCCGACGGCTCCGAACTCGCCACCGACATGGTGGTGTTCTCCGCCGGCGTCCGCCCCCGCGACCAGCTGGCCCGCGACTGCGGACTGGCCGTCGGCGAGCGCGGCGGCATCACGGTCGACGAGCAGTGCCGTACCGTCGCCGACCCGCGTGTGTTCGCGATCGGCGAGTGCGCGCTGGCCGCCGACGGCCGGGTGTACGGCCTGGTCGCGCCGGGTTACGAGCAGGCCGAGACGGCGGCGGCGACGATCGCCGAGGACGAGGCGGCGTTCGTGGGCGCCGACCTGTCCACCAAGCTGAAGCTGCTCGGCGTGGACGTGGCCTCCTTCGGCGACGCGCACGGCACCGCCGAGGACTGCCTGGACGTCGTCTACTCCGACTCCCGGGCGGGCCTGTACAAGAAGCTGGTCATCGGCCGGGACGGCACGCTGCTGGGCGGCATCCTGGTGGGTGACGCGGAGGCGTACGGCACGCTGCGCGCGCTCACCGGTTCGGTGCCCCCGATCGCCCCCGAGTCGCTGGTGCTGCCCGCCGGCGCGGGCGCCCCCGCGCAGCTCGGCCCGTCCGCGCTCCCGGACGACGCGGTGATCTGCTCCTGCCACAACGTCAGCAAGGGCACGATCCGCGGCGCGGTCACCGAGCACCGGTGCACCACTGTGCCCGAGGTGAAGAAGTGCACCAAGGCCGGCACCGGCTGCGGCTCCTGCGTCAAGGTGCTCACCCAGCTGGTCAACGAGGAGCTGGAGGCGAGCGGCGTCGAGGTCGACAAGGGCCTGTGCGGCTGCTTCGGGCAGACCCGCGAGGAGCTGTACCAGATCGTCCTCGCCCTGCGCCTCACCTCCTACCAGGAGCTGCTGGACCGCTACGGCCGTGAGGAGGCCCGGGGCGGCGACGGCTGCGAGACCTGCAAGCCGGCCGTGGCCTCGATCATCGCCTCGCTCGCACCGGCCATCGGCGCCGACGGCTATGTCCTGGACGGCGAGCAGGCCGCCCTCCAGGACACCAACGACCACTTCCTGGCCAACCTCCAGAAGAACGGCTCGTACTCGGTGGTGCCGCGCATCCCCGGCGGGGAGATCGCCCCGGAGAAGCTGATCGTGATCGGTGAGATCGCCCGGGACTTCGGCCTCTACACGAAGATCACCGGCGGCCAGCGCATCGACATGTTCGGCGCCCGGGTGGAGCAGCTGCCCCTGATCTGGGCGCGCCTGGTCGACGCGGGCTTCGAGTCGGGGCACGCCTACGGCAAGTCGCTGCGCACGGTGAAGTCCTGCGTCGGGCAGACCTGGTGCCGCTACGGCGTCCAGGACTCGGTGCGCATGGCGATCGATCTGGAGCTGCGCTACCGGGGCCTGAGGTCCCCGCACAAGCTCAAGTCGGCGGTCTCCGGGTGCGCCCGCGAGTGCGCGGAGGCCCAGTCGAAGGACTTCGGCGTGATCGCCACCGCGGGCGGCTGGAACCTGTACGTCGGCGGCAACGGCGGCGCCACCCCGCGCCACGCGGACCTGCTGGCCCAGGACCTCTCGGACGCCGAACTGGTCCGGCTGATCGACCGGTTCCTGATGTTCTACATCCGCACCGCCGACCGGCTGGAGCGCACCAGCGTCTGGCTGGAGCGGATCCCCGGCGGCCTGGACCACGTACGGGACGTGGTCGTGCACGACTCGCTCGGCATCTGCGACGAGCTGGAGGCCCTGATGGCCGCGCATGTGTCCCACTACCGCGACGAGTGGGCCGAGACCATCAACGACCCCGAGAAGCTGGCCCGGTTCGTGTCCTTCGTCAACGCCCCCGACACGCCCGACCCGGTCGTCGGCTTCGTCCCCGAACGCGACCAGATGAAGCCCGACCTGCCGCTGCTGTCCATCGGCATGCGCCCCGCCGGCACCGCGGAGCCCCTGGAAGACGTCCTGGACCTGGAAGGAAGCGCCCAGCGTTGACTTCCTCCCCTGCCTGAAGGCGGGGGATTCCAGCGCTCGCCCGCTGGGGTTCCTGCTTCACCGACGACCGCCCCGTCCGGGAGGACTCCCGTTGAGGTCTTACACCGTCTCCACAGGCAGACGCCGTCGGCCCGGCGGCCCGGATGTTGCGTGCCGCGTTCACGTCGCGGTCACGCACGGCACCGCAGTCGCACGTCCACGCGCGGGCGTTCAGCGGCAGCTCCTCACGGACCGTGCCGCAGGCCCCGCACAGCTTCGAGCTGGGGAAGAAGCGGTCGATCACGACGAGTTCGCGCCCGTACCAGGCGCTTCGTTTCTCCCCCGCAAGCGGGAGGTACCCCCACCCGGCCTCAAGGCCGGGGTATCCACGAAGGAGAACCGATGACCACCCTGGCACCCGAGACGACCGACCTGAAGGTGCAGCTGCGCCTGGACGACAGCTGGTTCACCGTCTGCGACCTGAGCACGCTGCTGCCGGGCCGCGGGGTGGCGGCCCTGCTGCCGGACGGCCGCCAGGTGGCCGTCTTCCGCGACCGTTCGGGCCGGCTGTACGCCATCGACAACCGTGACCCCTTCACCGGCGCCGCCGTTCTCTCCCGCGGCCTGACCGGCACCCACCAGGGCCGCCCGTTCGTGGCGTCCCCGCTGCTCAAGCAGCGCTTCGACCTGGCCGGCGGCCGGTGCCTGGACGACGAGTCGGTCCGGGTGAGGGCGTACGAGGTCCGGATGGCCTGACCCCGCTCCGGACCACGAGGAAGGGGCGGCATCCCCGCACAGGATGCCGCCCCTTCTTCTCGTGGACCGGAGTCCTCGTCGCAATCGGTATTGAGGGTCGGGGACCACGACGAGGACTCCGGGGTCTGCTACCGGTCTCTGCCGGTGGTCCGGTCTACCGGTGGTCGCTGCCCTCCGACTGGGAGGCTGCGCGGCCGGCCTCCAGGCGGGCGACCGGGATGCGGAACGGGGAGCAGGAGACGTAGTCCAGGCCCACCTCGTGGAAGAAGTGGACGGACTCCGGGTCGCCGCCGTGCTCGCCGCAGACGCCGAGCTTGAGGTCGGGGCGGGTGGCGCGGCCGGCCTGGGCGGCGGCCTTGACCAGGGAGCCGACACCGTCCCTGTCGATCGTCTCGAACGGGCTGACGCCGAAGATGCCCTTCTCCAGGTACGCCGTGAAGAAGCTCGCCTCCACGTCGTCGCGGCTGAAGCCCCACACCGTCTGGGTCAGGTCGTTGGTGCCGAAGGAGAAGAACTCCGCGGCCTCGGCGATCTGGCCGGCGGTGAGCGCGGCGCGCGGCAGCTCGATCATCGTGCCGATCGCCAGTTTCAGATGGGTGCCGGTGGCGTCCTGGACCTCGGCGATGACCTGGTCGGCCTCCTCGCGGACGATCTCCAGCTCCTGGACGGTGCCCACCAGCGGGATCATGATCTCGGCGCGCGGGTCGCCCTTGGCCGCCTTGCGCTCGGCCGCCGCCTCGGCGATGGCGCGGACCTGCATGGTGAACAGGCCGGGCACGACCAGGCCGAGGCGTACGCCGCGCAGGCCCAGCATCGGGTTCTGCTCGTGCAGCCGGTGCACGGCCTGGAGCAGGCGCAGCTCGTTCTCGTGCGGCTCCTGGCGGGACTCGGCGAGGGCGACGCGCACCGACAGCTCGGTGATGTCGGGCAGGAACTCGTGCAGCGGCGGGTCGAGCAGGCGGATGGTGACGGGCAGTCCGTCCATCGCCTCGAACAGCTCCACGAAGTCCTTCTTCTGCAGCGGCAGGAGCTGCTTGAGGGACTCCTCGCGCTCGTCCTCGGTGTCGGCCAGGATCAGCCGCTCGACCAGCTCGCGGCGGTCACCGAGGAACATGTGCTCGGTACGGCACAGGCCGATGCCCTGGGCGCCGAAGCGGCGGGCGCGCAGCGCGTCCTCGGCGTTGTCGGCGTTGGCACGCACCCGCAGGCGGCGCTTGCGGTCGGCGAAGGCCATGATGCGGTGCACGGCCTCGACCAGTTCGTCGGCGTCGTCGGCGCCGGCGTGCATCCGGCCCTCGAAGTACTCCACGACCGGGGACGGCACGACCGGGACCTCGCCCAGGTAGACCTTGCCGGTGGAGCCGTCGATGGAGATGACGTCGCCCTCCTCGACGACGTGCCCGCCGGGGACCGTCATCCGGCGGCGCTTGGTGTCGACCTCCAGCTCCTCCGCGCCGCAGACACAGGTCTTGCCCATGCCGCGGGCGACGACGGCCGCGTGGGAGGTCTTGCCGCCGCGGGAGGTCAGGATGCCCTCGGCCGCGATCATGCCGTCGAGGTCGTCGGGATTGGTCTCCCGGCGCACCAGGATGACCTTCTCGCCCGAGCGGGACCACTTGACGGCGGTGTAGGAGTCGAAGACCGCCTTGCCGACCGCCGCGCCCGGCGAGGCGGCGATGCCCCGGGCGACCTGCTCGACCTTCGCCCCGTCGTCGAAGCGCGGGAACATCAGCTGGGCGAGCTGGGCACCGTTGACGCGCTGGAGGGCCTCGGCCTCGTAGATCAGGCCCTGGTCCACCAGCTGGGTGGCGATCCTGAAGGCGGCACCGGCGGTGCGCTTGCCCACGCGGGTCTGCAGCATCCACAGCTGGCCGCGCTCGATGGTGAACTCGATGTCGCAGAGATCCTTGTAGTGGTTCTCCAGGGTCTCCATGATCTGCATGAGCTGGTCGTACGACTTCTTGTCGATGTTCTCCAGCTCGGCGAGCGGCACGGTGTTGCGGATGCCCGCGACGACGTCCTCGCCCTGCGCGTTCTGGAGGTAGTCGCCGTAGACGCCCTGGTGGCCCGAGGCGGGGTCGCGGGTGAAGGCGACGCCGGTGCCGGAGTCGGGGCCGAGGTTGCCGAACACCATGGAGCAGATGTTGACGGCGGTGCCCAGGTCGTGCGGGATGCGCTCCTGGCGGCGGTAGAGCTTGGCGCGGTCGCCGTTCCAGGAGTCGAAGACCGCCTTGATGGCGAGGTCCATCTGCTCGCGCGGGTCCTGCGGGAAGTCCCGGCCGGCCTCGGTCTTGACGATCTTCTTGAACTTGGTGACCAGCTTCTTCAGGTCGGCCGCGTCCAGCTCGGTGTCGACGGTGACCTTCTTGGTCTCCTTGGCCTTGTCCAGGGCCTCCTCGAAGAGGTCGCCGTCGACGCCGAGGACGGTCTTGCCGAACATCTGGATGAGGCGGCGGTAGGAGTCCCAGGCGAAGCGCTCGTCGCCGGCCTGCTTGGCCAGGCCCTGCACGGACTTGTCCGACAGGCCGATGTTCAGGACGGTGTCCATCATGCCGGGCATGGAGAACTTCGCCCCGGAACGGACCGACACGAGGAGGGGGTTGTCGGCCTGCCCGAGCTTCTTGCCCATCCGCTCTTCGAGGGCGTCGAGGTGCGCACTCACCTCGTCACGCAGCGCGGCCGGCTCCTCGCCGCTGTCCAGGTAGACCTTGCAGGCCTCGGTGGTGATGGTGAAGCCCGGAGGGACGGGGAGGCCCAGGTTGGTCATCTCGGCGAGGTTGGCGCCCTTGCCGCCGAGGAGGTCCTTGAGGTCCTTGTTGCCCTCGGTGAAGTCGTAGACGAACTTCACGCCCTCAACACTCTGGCCGCGCTCGGCTACCTGGGGATCTTTGTTTTCCGACACGGGTCTCGACTCCTCGAGGACGCGGTGGCTGCCCTGACGGCGAGGAACATACCCAGATCGAAGGCACCTTGGTACGTCCACTTGCGCGTCATGCGCCCGTAACCACTCGTCCGCCAGCGGATCGAAAGTCAAGGCTGGGCAAGCAACCGAGGCTTTTTGTTTTCACTTCTTGAACGCATCAACACCCGTAGACCCTCTGAAGCGCTCAGATGAGCGGCTTTCGGCACGTCTGAATTTCCTCGATGAACGATCGAATGGTGGCACTGAGTGCCACTCCTTGATGAAGTGCAGTCGCTCTTGATCCGCTCATCTGAGCACAACCCTTATCAGAGGTGGTGAGAATCACGCTCCCACACGGGGCGAGGTTTCACCATGCGGACGGGTGTCCGGACGGCCCGGACGTCATGCCGTTCGCCGCCCTGGGCGTCGCCGGCGACCTCATCGGGGCGCGCGGCGGTCAGGTGCCCGGCGGGCTGTTCGTCCGCGACAGGCGTCGGCTCAGCCACCGGCATGCGCCACCGGCCCTGCTCACGGCGATGGAGGGCCGTCGGGGGCTGCCACCCTCGTGACCGGGCACATCCCACCAGGTCCGCGCGGTGTACCGGCCGCACTGCGGCTCCGCCCGCCCGCGGCCCGGACGAGTCCCGGGACGCGAGCGGGCGGGTGCGGTCACCTCACGCGGGCCGTGCTCACTGGACGTCCACGAAGTCCAGGCGGCTGTAGGCGTAGAAGTGGGTCCACTCGTCGCCGTCGTACTTGGCCTGCCAGTCGCCGTCCTTGGCCGCCGTGAACGTCTTCGTGAACCTGCCGTCATTGCCCGTCACGGCGACGCCGGCCCCGCGCCAGGTGGTCGTGCCCTTCGCGCGGAAGTAGATGTCGATCCGCGCGTTGGCGAGCGCGGACCACTGCCCGTTGTCCTCGTTCTTCGCGTTGAGCTTGCCGGTGATCGTGATGGGGGCGCCCGCCTTGACCGGCTCGGGGTTCGCGTTGAACTCCGGGAAGGCCGTCATCCGGCGGTACACCGTGTACGACTCCGGTGCGGGGCCGGCCGGGATCTGCTGGGTGCCGGGGTACTGGAACCGCCAGACGCCCACGCCCGGGTAGGGCAGGTCCGCGGCCGTGACCGTGCGGGAGCTGTCGCCCGCGAAGGCGGGGCTGTCGATGGTCTTCTTGGTGACCCAGGTCGTGGTGCCTCTCGCCTTGAACTGGAGGTTCACCTTCAGGGTCGTCGCGGCCGGGAGGTCGTAGCGGTCGAAGATGCCCGACACCGTGACCTTCTTGTACCGGCTGACGGTGACCGTGGGGACCCTGTGGAAGCCCGCGCTCGTCGTCGGGTCCGGGGTGACGTAGGCGTAGGTGTTGGACAGCCATGGCGTGCCGAGGAGGGCGATCGTCTGCCGTCGGGTGCCGTAGACGGGGACCTGGGTGGTGAAGCGCCCGTCCTCGCCGGTCTTGAAGGTCCGTACGTTGTACACCGACATGGGTGTGCCGGCGGGGACCGGCTTGGAGACGCCGTTGCTGTCGCGGTAGGTGGCCCGGCCGGTCAGCGGGGCGTCCGTCCCGTCCGCGCCTCTCACCGTGGACGAGTCCAGCGTGATGTCGGTGGTGGTGTAGCCGACCTCGACCCGGCGGGTCAGACCGTGCGCGGCGTCCGCACCGGCCGGCCGGAGGACCACCCTCACGTCGTTCTGCCACGTCGTCGTGTCGTGCTTCTCCGTGCCCGTGAAGGTGAAGGGCGTCTCGACATGACCCGCGGCGTCGGTGTTCAGTCCCGTCTTCGCCGCGGTCGTCTCCAGCACCAGCCGGCCGTTCGCCATCGGCGTCTCGGAGTCGTCGCGCGGGTCGCGCAGCGTCGCGTCCGCCTTGACGGTCACCGTCCTGTGCTCCAGGTCCGGCTTCCCGCTCACCTCGAACGTCTTGACCCGCGGGATCAGGTGGTAGTCGAAGACCGCCTCGTCCTTGTGGAGGATCGTTTCACCCTCGGTGCCGTCGTACTGGACGTCCACGGCGTACCGGCCCAGGTCCGCCAGGCGCAGCGGGGAGGTCACGACAGCGGTCTCACCGGGGTCGTCCTCGCAGGACGGGTCGCAGGGGTCGGTGTCCTGCATCTGAGCGAACTCGGTGACGGCCGCCACCGGTGTGTCGGTGCCCGTCTTGCGCAGGAGCAGCTTCAGGTTCTTCGGCGGCAAGGGCTTGCCGAAGTCCACGTAGATCCGGGTGTCGTCGGTGTGGATCGAGGGACCGTTCGGGTACGGGTCGGCCGCGTGTGCAGCCGTCGGAACCGCGAGCACGCCACCGAGCGCGCCGAGTGTGCACAGCGCCGAGAGGGTGCGTCTTCTCATGTGTTCCCCCAGGGAATCAAGATCTCATCAGCCCTTCCAGACCTCCGCTGGGGCCGGAAGGTTGTAGGCGCAACCAAAGCGAGTGTTGGGCGGGCGTTTGCCGGGTGTTTGCCGAGGTGCGTGAACGGGTGCCGGGCGCGTGCCGTACGGGAGGATGTCGTCGGCCGCCGTTGGAAGGAACCCGGGTTGTCCCAGGACACGAGTACGCGCGGGCGGGCGGGAAGCGCCGCGACGCCCGACCCCGACCGCCCCGCCTCCACCCCTGGCGCACCCGACTCCCCCACCCCCGACTCCCCCCGCGTCCCACGCTCCCCCCTCCGCCGTCTCCGGGCTCTCCGGACCCTCCGGGTCCTTCGTCCCCAGGCCGCCCGGCGGGCATGGCGGCGTTGGCAGGCCGGGCATCCGGATGCCGCGCGGGGGGTCTCCCTCACCGTCACCGGGGTGGCCCTGGGCCTCGTCCTCCTCGCGCTGCTGATGCCGAACAAGCGGGAGCAGTTCCATCTCGCGTCGTTCACGCGGATTCCGGTGGAGGCGTTGCTCGGGGCGGCCGTGCTGGTCGCGCTGCCGCGCAGGCCGCGGGTGGCCGTGGCGGCGCTCGGCGGGGTGGCGCTCGGCGTGCTGACCGTGCTGAACCTGACGGACATCGAGTTCAACCAGTACCTCGGCCGCAGCTTCAACGTCATCCTGGACTGGCAGCTGCTCGACGACGCGCAGTCCTATCTCGCGGACACCCTGGGCGGCACGGTCGCGCTGCTGGCCGCCGTCGCCGCGGTGCTCCTGGTCGTGGCGGTGCTCGCCGTGATGGCGCTGGCGGTGATCAGGGTCGGCACCTTCCTCGGCCGGGACAAGTCACGCGCGACCCGTGGCCTGCTGCTGGTCAGCGCGCTGTGGATGACCTGCTCGGCCCTGAACCTCCAGATCTCCGGCATCCCGGTGGCGTCCGAGCACACGGTGACCATGCTCAAGTACCACGAGCAGGCGCTGCGTTCGACGATCCGGGACGAGCGCGCGTTCGCGAGGACGGCGAAGGCCGACGCCTTCGGGAACACACCGGGCAGCGAGCTCGTGCCCGACCTGCGCGGCAAGGACATGATCTTCACGTTCATCGAGAGCTACGGCCGCAGCGCGATCGAGGACCCGATCATGGCGCCCGGTGTGGACAGGACCCTCGCCGCCTCCACCCAGGCCCTGGCCAGGGCGGGCTTCCACGCGAAGAGCGGATGGCTGACGTCGGCGACGTACGGCGGCGGCAGCTGGCTCGGCCACTCCACGTTCATGTCGGGTCTGTGGGTCGACAACCAGAACCGCTACCGCACGGTGACCTCCGGCGACCACCTGACCCTCACCGAGGCGTTCAGGAAGACGGGTGCCTGGGACACGGTCGGCATCATGCCGGGCGTGCAGAAGGGCTGGCCCGAGGCCAAGTGGTACGGCCTGGACAAGGTCTACAACGCCTTCCAGATGGGCTACCGGGGCCCGAAGTTCAGCTGGTCGACCATGCCCGACCAGTACGCGCTCGAGGCCTTCCAGCGCCTGGCGCACGGCAGGAAGCACGACAAGCCGCTGACGTCGTTCGTCATCCTGACCTCCAGCCACCAGCCCTGGGCGCCGATCCCGAAGATGGTCCCCTGGGACCGGCTCGGTGACGGCTCGGCCTTCAAGAGCATCGAGGCGGCCGGCACCAAGCCGCAGGACATCATCACCGATCCCACCCGCTCCCGCGAGGAGTACGGCAAGTCGATCCAGTACTCGGTGACGGCCCTGACCCAGTGGCTCCAGCGCTACGGCAACGACGACACCGTGCTGGTCTTCCTCGGCGACCACCAGCCCATCGCCCGGGTCAGCGGCGACCACGCCAGCCGGGACGTACCGGTCTCCATCGTCGCCAAGGACCCCAAGGTCCTCGACAAGATCGCCGACTGGGGCTGGACCGACGGCCTGCGCCCGGCCCACGACGCCCCCGTCTGGAAGATGAGCGCGTTCCGCGACCGCTTCCTGACGGCGTACGGCTCCACCCCACACCCCAGGAAGAGCTGACACCCGACGCCCCGGGGCCATCGAACGACCCGAGCCGAACGGCGCATCGGACCGACGGCCCGGCGAGAACCCCGGCGGGGGTGGCGGGCCCAGGGGCGCAGCCCCGGCGGGGCCCAGGGGCGCAGCCCCGGCGGGCCCCAGGGGCGCAGCCCCGGGGACGGCCACCTCTCAAGCAACCGAGACCGGCGGGCGGGCAAAGGCCCGGGGCGCAGCCCCGGCGGGGCCCAGGGGCGCAGCCCCGGCGGGGCCCAGGGGCGCAGCCCCGGGGACGGCCACCTCTCGAGCGACCGAGACCGGCGGGCGGGTGGGCGAAGAAGGCCCGCTCAACCACCGGAGGTATCCAGCTCCGCGTCCTCGCTCACGCCCGCGCAGTCGTACGGGTCCCTCAGCCAGCCGTCCGGCAGCACCACCCGGTTGTTGCCGGACGTACGGCCGCGGGGCCCGTCCGCGCCGGCCGGCCAGGGCTGGTCCAGGTCCAGCTCGTCCAGGCCGGCGCGCAGCTCCTGAAGGGAGGAGGTGATCGCGAGCCGCTTGCGCATCTCGGAGCCGACCGCGAAGCCCTTCAGGTACCAGGCGACGTGCTTGCGGAAGTCGATGACGCCCCGCGACTCGTCGCCGATCCACTCCCCGAGCAGGGTGGCGTGGCGGACCATGACGTCCGCGACCTCGCGCAGCGTGGGCCGCACATAGGCGTCCGTACGGCCCTCGAACGCCGCCACCAGGTCCGCGAACAGCCACGGCCGGCCCAGGCACCCGCGCCCGACCACGACACCGTCGCATCCTGTCTCGCGCACCATGCGCAGCGCGTCCTCCGCCGACCAGATGTCGCCGTTGCCGAGCACCGGGATCTCGGGCACGTGCTCCTTCAGGCGGGCGATCGCGTCCCAGTCGGCGGTGCCGCCGTAGTGCTGGGCGGTGGTGCGGCCGTGCAGCGCGATGGCCGTCACGCCCTCCTCCACGGCGATCCGGCCGGCGTCGAGGTAGGTGAGGTGGTCGTCGTCGATGCCCTTGCGCATCTTCATCGTGACCGGCAGGTCCCCGGCGCCGCTGACGGCCTCCCGCAGGATCGCCCGCAGCAGATTGCGCTTGTAGGGCAGGGCGGAGCCGCCGCCCTTGCGGGTCACCTTCGGCACCGGGCAGCCGAAGTTCAGGTCGATGTGGTCGGCGAGGTCCTCCTCCACGATCATGCGGACGGCCTTGCCGACGGTCGCCGGGTCGACGCCGTACAGCTGGATCGAGCGCGGCCTCTCGCTCGCGTCGAACCGGATCAGCTGCATGGTCTTCTCGTTGCGCTCGACCAGGGCCCGGGTCGTGATCATCTCGCTCACGAACAGGCCCTTGCCGCCGGAGAACTCCCTGCACAGGGTGCGGAAGGGCGCGTTGGTGATACCGGCCATGGGGGCCAGGACCACCGGGGGCCGGACGGGGTGCGGACCGATCTGCAGAGGGGACTCGGGCGTGGGCATTCCCCCATTGTCGCGTATCGGCGGAGATCCTGTACCGGTCATTAGTTAACCGCACTATCGAAATCGACTACGATGGACCGCATGCCCGAGCTCAGCCATCGCCGGCGTCTGCTGGTGCTCGCGATCTGCTGCATGAGCCTGCTGATCGTGAGCCTGGACAACACCGTTCTGAACGTCGCCCTCCCCTCGATGCAGCGTGACTTCCACGCCACCACGTCCGGCCTTCAGTGGACCATCGACGCCTACACGCTGGTGCTGGCCTCGCTGCTGATGCTCGCGGGCTCCACGGCCGACCGGATCGGCCGCAGACGCGTGTTCACGACGGGCCTCGTCGTCTTCGGCCTCGGCTCGCTGCTGTGCTCCCTCGCGCCGAACCTCGAACTGCTGGTCGTCTTCCGCATGATGCAGGCCGTCGGCGGCTCGATGCTCAACCCGGTCGCCATGTCGATCATCACCAACACGTTCACCGACCCGCGCGAGCGCGCCCGCGCGATCGGTGTGTGGGGCGCCGTGGTCGGCATATCGATGGCGGCCGGACCTCTGGTCGGCGGCCTGCTGGTGGAGTCGGTCGGCTGGCGCTCGATCTTCTGGGTCAACCTGCCCGTCGCCCTCGCCGCCATCCTGCTCACCCTCCGCTTCGTCCCCGAGTCCCGCGCCCCGAAGGCCCGCCGCCCCGACCCGTTCGGCCAGGTGCTGGTCATCGCCCTGTTCGGCGCGCTGACGTACGCGATCATCGAGGCGCCGGACGCGAGCGCGGCCAGGGTCCTGCCCTTCGCCGCCGTGGCGCTCGCCGCCCTGCTCGGCCTGCTGTGGTACGAGCCGCGCCGCGCCGAACCCCTCATCGACCTGCGGTTCTTCCGCTCCGCCCCGTTCAGCGGGGCCACGGTGATCGCGGTCAGCGGCTTCGCGGCCCTCGGCGGCTTCCTCTTCCTGTCCACGCTCTACCTGCAGAACGTGCGCGGTCTGGACGCCCTGCACGCCGGCCTGTGGATGCTGCCGATGGCGGCGCCCACCTTTCTGTGCGCCCCGCTGTCCGGGCGGCTGGTCGGCAACCGGGGTCCGCGTCTGCCCCTGCTGATCGCCGGGACCGCCATGACGGCGAGCGCGGTGCTGTTCGCGGCCTTCGAGGCCGAGACGTCCGACCTCACCCTCATGATCGGGTACCTGCTGTTCGGCATCGGCTTCGGCTTCGTCAACGCCCCCATCACCAACACGGCGGTGTCCGGCATGCCGCGCGCCCAGGCCGGCGTCGCCGCGGCGGTCGCCTCCACCAGCCGGCAGCTCGGGCAGACCCTCGGCGTCGCCGTGGTCGGAGCGCTGCTGGCCTCCGGGGTCGGCTCGTCCTCGTACAAGGACGCGTTCGTGTCGGCCGCCCGGCCCGGGTGGTGGGTGCTGGTGGCCTGCGGGCTCGCGGTCCTGGTACTGGGCGCGATCACCTCCGGCCGGTGGGCCCGCCGCACCGCCGAGCACACGGCCGACCGGCTCCAGGAGCACGAGGTCCGCCAGGCGGCGGGCGTCGGCGCCTGAGCCGCTCCCCCGGGGCCCGCCCCGACGAGCGGGTCCTACGCGTTGCGCTCCAGCGCGATCGCGTGCAGCTTCTCCAGCCGCTCGCGCGACTCCTCGTCCACCGGTACGTACGTCACCATGCGCGGCCCCACCTCGGGGCTGAGCCACAGGTCGGTGTGGTCGACGGTGAGGCGGCCGACGTGGGCGTTGCGGAACTCCTTGCGCTTGCTCGCCGGGGCGACCACCTCGTGCCGGTCCCAGGCCCGGCAGAAGTCGGGGGACTGGTCGCGCAGCCGCTTCAGCAGCGTCTTCCAGGTCGGGTCGGCCAGATGCCCGGCCATCGCGGCGCGGAACCGGGCGGCCATGTGCCGGGTGGCGTCCTCCAGGTGCACGATCGAGGAGCGCCACTCCTCGTTGGTGTACGCCAGGACCATCAGGTTGCGGTCCTCGGGCGCCACCGCGTCCAGGTCGCAGAAGAGCAGGCGGTAGGTGCGGTTGTAGGCGAGGATGTCGTACCGGCTGTTCTGGAGGCAGGCCGGGTAGGGCTCGATCTGCTCCAAAAGGGCCCGCAGGGCGGGTGTGACCGACGGGCACGTGGCCGAAGGGGCCGGGTCCGTGGCGCCGGCCAGCTGGAACAGGTGGGCCCGCTCGCCCGGGTCGAGCAGCAGGGTGCGGGCCAGGGCGTCCAGGACCTGCACGGACACCTGGATGTCGCGGGCCTGCTCGAGCCAGGTGTACCAGGTGACGCCGACCGCGGAGAGGTGCGCGACCTCCTCGCGGCGCAGGCCCGGCGTACGGCGCCGGGGGCCGCGGGGCAGACCGACCCGCTCGGGTGCGATGTGCTCGCGCCGGTGGCGCAGGAAGGCGGCCAGTTCATGCCGCCGGATCGCCGACGCGGCAGCCTCCCGGGAGCGCGCGGCCCGGGGCTCGTTCTTCGCTTCGCCCGCCGCTTCCCGGATCCGCGTCTCGTGAGCCATGGTGGTCATGCCTCCAGCCTGCCTTCGCGCGAACCCTGTTGCCAGGTACTGCCGCTACCAGGATAAGAACACTCTGGTACCTGTCTTGGCCGGGGCGCACGCTCGGATCCGTGACCACCCGAACCATCACTTCACGTACCGTCCGGCCCGTCGCGGCGACGCCACCCGCACTGGGCGGGCTCGGACTCTTCACGGTGCTGCTGGCCGCGGCACTTCCGCTCATCGACTTCTTCATCGTCAACGTCGCCCTGCCCACCATCGGCAAGGACCTGCACGCGGGCGAGGCCGTCCTGGAACTCGTCGTCGCCGGGTACGGGGTGGCGTACGCCGTGCTGCTGGTCCTCGGCGGCCGGCTCGGTGACCTGTTCGGCAGGCGCCGCCTCTTCCTCGGCGGCATGGCGGCCTTCGGCCTGACCTCGCTGGCCTGCGGGCTCGCGCCCGGAGCCTGGTCGCTGGTCGCGGCGCGGGTGGCCCAGGGCGCGTCGGCCGCCGCGATGCTGCCGCAGGTGCTCGCCACCATCCAGGCCGCCACGTCCGGCCCGCGCCGGGCCAGGGCGATGGGCCTGTACGGGGCGACGGCGGGCCTGTCCATGGTGGCCGGGCAGATCCTCGGCGGTGTCCTGGTCGCCGCGGACGTGTGGGGCACCGGCTGGCGCTCGGTGTTCCTGGTGAACGTGCCCGTCGTGATCGCCGGTCTGGTGCTGGCCGTCCGGGCCGT
The DNA here is from genome assembly GCF_032658145.1 of Streptomyces sp. MK7. Classification (NCBI taxonomy): domain Bacteria; kingdom Bacillati; phylum Actinomycetota; class Actinomycetes; order Kitasatosporales; family Streptomycetaceae; genus Streptomyces; species Streptomyces sp. MK7. The sequence goes on along the minus strand of NZ_JAVACL010000003.1, from coordinate 357,736 downwards.
CCCGGAGACCCGCTCGCAGCACCCGGAGCCGGTCGACGGCCCCGGCACGGTCCTGCTGGCGGTGTCCCTGCTGGCGCTGCTCGCGCCCCTCACCGAGGGCCGTGCGGCGGGCTGGCCGCTGTGGACATGGCTGTCGCTGGCCGCGTTCCCGCTGGTGGCTGCGGCCTTCTACGCCGTGGAGCGCCGTGCCGACCGGCACGGCCGTACGCCGCTGGTGCCGCCGAGCCTGTTCCGGCTGGTGTCGCTGCGCCGCGGCCTGGCGCTGATCGTGCCGTTCTCGATCGGCTTCAGCGGCTTCATGTTCGTCATCGCGGTGGCGTTGCAGCGCGGCGCCGGACTCGGCCCGGTCCCGGCGGGCCTGGCCCTCGCCCCCATGGCCGTCGTGTTCTTCTTCGTCTCGCTGGCCGGGCCCCGGCTGGTCGCCCGGTACGGCACGCGCGTGGTGACGGCGGGCGCGGTGGTGCAGCTGGTGGGCGTGGGCCTGATGGCGCTGGCCGTCCGGCAGTCCTGGCCGCACCTCGGCGTCGTGGAACTGCTGCCCGGTGCTGCGGTGGCCGGTGCCGGGCAGGCGCTCCAGCTGCCCATCGTCTTCCGGATCATCCTCTCCGAGGTGCCGGCCGCCCGGGCCGGGGTGGGCAGCGGGGTCATGGTCACCACCCAGCAGTCGTCGCTGGCGCTGGGCGTGGCCACGCTCGGCACGCTGTTCCTGTCCCTGGTCCCCGGCTCGGGCATGCGGGACGCCCTGGTGATCACGCTCCTCGTCCAGCTGGCCGGCGTGGTCCTGACGGGCCTGCTCAGCCTGCGGCTGCCCCGCACGATCGGCTGAGACGGAGGGTGCCCGGGCAGAGCCGTGACGGCCCTCACGGAACAGTGGCTACGGCCGCAGGCCCCGCAGCAGCAGGCCCAGGACCGCGTCGAACTCTTCCTGCACCTCCGGCCGCTCCCACTCCCGCGCGTAGCACGGGTCGTGGAAGCGGCCGGTGGCGTGGAAGAGTGCGCGGGCCGTGGCGGCCGGGTCGGCGGAGCTGAAGGCGCCGGCGGTGACGCCCGCCCCGACGATCCGGGTCAGCTGGGCCGTGAGGTCGTCGATGTGCTCGCCGACCGCCTCGACGTTCTCGTCGGCGAGCACCGAGTACGTGGCGAACAGCTCGGGGTCGTGACCCGCCTTGCGGCGCTTGGCGTCGAACAGCCCCTGGAACCAGCCGCGCAGCCGCTCCTCGGGATCACGCCCCTCCTCGGCGGCTATGCCCGACAGGGCCTCGGAGGTCCGATCGAGCCAGCGCTTCGTCACCGCCTCGCGCAGCGCCGCCTTGGTGCGGAAGTGGCGGTAGACGCTGCCGTGACTGACGCCGAGCGCGCGGGCCACGTCCACCACGGTGGCCTTCGCCGGCCCGTGGCGGCGCAGCACCTCCTCGGTCGCCTCGAGGATGCGCTCGGCGGTCAGGATCTCGGTGGTGGGTGACATGCCTTAGACCGTACCTGGACGCATGACCGGCGCCGTCGTCAGCGTTCGCTGTCCAGGTGGGCCATCTGCGCGTCGGGGTAGCGCTCGCCCGCCGCCGCGTCCGCCGGCACGGCCTCCTCGATGGCGCTCAGGTCGGCCTCGTCCAGGGTGACGTCGAGTGCTCCCAGCGCCTCCGACAGCCGCTCGCGGGTGCGGGCGCCGATCAGCGGCACGATGTCCTCGCCCCGGGAGAGCACCCAGGCGATCGCGGTCTGCGCGACGGTGACGCCCTTGCCCTCGGCGATCTTCCGCAGCGCCTCGACCAGGTTCAGGTTGTGCTGGAGGTTCTCGCCCTGGAAGCGGGGCGAGTGCGCCCGGAAGTCGGTCGCGGCGAGCTGCCTGTCGCGGCTGAAGTGCCCGGAGATCAGCCCGCGCGAGAGGACGCCGTAGGCGGTGATGCCGATGCCGAGCTCGCGGGTGGTGGGCAGGATCCGGTCCTCGATGCCGCGCGAGATCAGCGAGTACTCGATCTGGAGGTCCGAGATCGGCGCGGTGGCGGCGGCCCGGCGGATGGTCTCGGCGCCGGCCTCGCTGAGGCCGATGTGCCGTACGTACCCCTTCTCGACCAGTTCGGCGATCGCGCCGACGGTCTCCTCGATCGGTACGTCGGGGTCGACCCGGGCGATCCGGTAGACGTCGATGTGGTCGACGCCGAGGCGCTGGAGCGAGTAGGCGGCGAAGTTCTTCACGGCGGCGGGACGGCCGTCGTAGCCGCTCCAGTTGCCGTCGGGGTCCCGCAGAGCGCCGAACTTCACGCTGACCAGGGCCTGTTCGCGGCGGGCGGAGGGGGCGGTGCGCAGGGCCTCGCCGATCAGCATCTCGTTGTGGCCCATGGCGTAGAAGTCGCCGGTGTCGAGCAGGGTCACGCCCGCTTCGAGGGCCGCGTGGACGGTGGCGACGGATTCGGTGCGGTCCGCCTCGCCGTACAGCGCGGACATGCCCATGCAGCCGAGGCCGAGGGCGGAGACCTGGGGACCGGTGCTGCCGAGGGATCGGTTGTTCATCGTCATGGCTTCACCGTGCCATGACGGATGACAGATTTCAATATCTGTCATTCATTAATTTGTCAGCCGCCGCCGGGTGCCCCGCGCCCGGTCCAGACCTCTTGACGAAAGGTCTGGACCAGAGCACTGTCATGTCTGCGACATCCACGACCCTCACCGCACCCCACCGGGAGGCTCCGCATGATCCGCCGCAGACTGCGTCTGCTCGCCGCCGCTCTGGCCACCGCCTGTCTCGCCCCGCTCTCCCTCACCCTCGCCCTCGCGCCCGCCGCCTCGGCCGCCACCACGGCGACCGACACCTGCGCGGTGAAGTCGCGGCCCGCGGGCAAGGTCCTCCAGGGCTACTGGGAGAACTGGGACGGTTCCTCCAACGGCGTCCACCCGCCCTTCGGCTGGACCCCGATCACCGACTCCCGCATCCCCGCGCACGGCTACAACGTGATCAACGCGGCCTTCCCGGTCATCCGCTCCGACGGGACGGCCCTGTGGGAGGACGGCATGGACTCGGGCGTGAAGGTGGCCACGCCCGCGGAGATGTGCGCGGCGAAAGCGGCCGGCCAGACGATCCTGCTGTCGATCGGCGGCGCGGCGGCCGGCATCGACCTCGGCTCGCAGGCGGTCGCGGACCGGTTCGTGGCGACGATCGTGCCGATCCTGAAGAAGTACAACTTCGACGGCATCGACATCGACATCGAGACCGGCCTGGTGGGCAGCGGCAGCATCACCCAGCTCTCCACGTCCCAGGCCAACCTGATCCGCATCATCGACGGCATCCTGGCGCAGATGCCCTCGAACTTCGGTCTGACGATGGCTCCGGAGACGGCGTACGTCACCGGCGGCGGCATCGTCTACGGCTCGATCTGGGGCGCGTACCTGCCGATCATCAAGAAGTACGCCGACAACGGCCGGCTGTGGTGGCTGAACATGCAGTACTACAACGGCAGCATGTACGGCTGCTCCGGCGACTCCTACTCGGCCGGCACGGTGGAGGGCTTCACCGCCCAGACCGACTGCCTGAACAAGGGCCTGGTGGTCCAGGGAACGACGATCAGGGTCCCCTACGACAAGCAGGTCCCGGGCCTGCCCGCACAGCCGGGCGCGGGCGGCGGCTACCTGTCCCCGTCCCAGGTCTCCCAGACCTGGCGCCACTACGGCACCGCCCTGAAGGGCCTGATGACCTGGTCGATCAACTGGGACGGCTCGAAGAACTGGACCTTCGGCGACAACGTGAAGGCACTCCAGGGACGTTGAGTCTCACCGGGCAGTGAGCGCGAGCTTGGCGCCCAGCGCCACGAACGACCCCGCGAAGCTCCGCCGCAGCCACGTCATCACCCGCGGCCGTGAGACGACGCGGCTGCGCACGGATGCGGCGAGGACGCCGTACGCGGCGAACACCACGAAGGTCGCCAGCATGAACACCGCGCTCAGCCCGAGCATCCTCGGCAGGGCGTGCGGCTCGGCCGGGTCCACGAACTGCGGCAGGAAGGCGAAGAAGAAGATCGTCAGCTTCGGGTTGAGGATGTTGATGAGCACGCCGCGCACGATCACGCGCCCCGCCGGACCGGGGGCGTCCTCCTCCGCGACGACGATCGACTCCTTGTCCCGCGCCGTCGCCCACGCCATGTACAGGAGGTAGGCGACCCCGGCGTACTTGAGCATCTGGAAGGCCGCCGCACTGGCGTTCAGCAGCGCGGCCAGCCCGGTCACACTGGCCAGCACATGCGGCACGATCCCCAGCGTGCAGGCGAATGCGGCGACGACGCTCGCGCGGCGCCCGCGGGAGAGCCCGGCGGCGAGGGTGTAGACGACGCCGGTACCGGGCGTGGCGACGACGACGAGGGTGGTGAGGACGAAGGCGAGACTCATGGCACCACCCTGTCGGCACGGTGGCCGGGGACACAGGTCCAAAGCAGGGCGGCTGTCGGGGACCAATACGCCCGCGTCCCCGACATGGAATCAGGAACGGCCCTGGGCGGACCTCTTTCGAAGCCACCGAGACGGGCGGGCGAAGCCTGGGGGCGCAGGGGCGAAGCCTGGGGGTGCAGGGGCGAAGCCTGGGGGTGCAGGGGCGAAGCCCCCGCGGGGTCTGGGGCGGAGCCCCAGGACGGCCACCTCTGAAGCGACCGAGACAGCGGGCGGGTGGGCGAAGAACCCACCCGCCAAGCCCAGCGCAGCGCCTAGCAGCCGAGCAGCCGAGCAGCCAGGTAGCCCTCGATCTGGTCCAGCGACACGCGCTCCTGCTTCATCGAGTCGCGCTCGCGGACGGTGACCGCGTTGTCGTCCAGCGTGTCGAAGTCGACCGTCACGCAGTACGGCGTGCCGATCTCGTCCTGGCGGCGGTAGCGGCGGCCGATGGCGCCCGCGTCGTCGAACTCGATGTTCCAGTGCTGACGCAGGGTCTGGGCCAGGCCCTTGGCCTTGGGCGACAGCTCCGGGTTCCGGGACAGCGGCAGCACCGCGGCCTTCACCGGGGCCAGGCGGTGGTCCAGGCGCAGCACCGTGCGCTTCTCCATCTTGCCCTTGGCGTTGGGCGCCTCGTCCTCGACGTAGGCATCCAGCAGGAACGCCAGCATCGCGCGGCCGACACCGGCCGCGGGCTCGATGACGTACGGCGTCCAGCGCTCGCCGGCCTCCTGGTCGAAGTAGACGAGGTCCTGGCCGGAGGCCTTGGAGTGCGCGGTGAGGTCGTAGTCGGTGCGGTTGGCCACACCCTCCAGCTCGCCCCACTCGTTGCCGCCGAACTGGAAGCGGTACTCGATGTCAGCGGTGCGCTTGGAGTAGTGGGAGAGCTTCTCCTTCGGGTGCTCGTACCACCGCATGTTCTCCTCGCGCAGGCCCAGGCCGGTGTACCAGTTCCAGCGCTGCTCCATCCAGTACTCCTGCCACTTCTCGTCCTCGCCCGGCTTGACGAAGAACTCCATCTCCATCTGCTCGAACTCGCGGGTGCGGAAGATGAAGTTGCCGGGCGTGATCTCGTTGCGGAAGGACTTGCCCATCTGCGCGATGCCGAACGGCGGCTTCTTGCGCGAAGCGGTCTGCACCTGGCCGAAGTTGGTGAAGATGCCCTGCGCGGTCTCGGGGCGCAGGTAGGCGACGGAGCCGGTGTCCTGGGTCGGGCCGAGGTGGGTGGAGAGCAGGCCCGAGAACTGCTTGGGCTCGGTGAACTGGCCCTTGTTGCCGCAGTTGGGGCAGTTGACGTCCGCGAGGCCGTTCTCCGGCACACGGCCGTGCTTGGCCTCGTACGCCTCCTCCAGGTGGTCCGCGCGGAACCGCCTGTGGCAGGCGGTGCACTCGGTCAGCGGGTCCGTGAAGGTGGCGACGTGGCCGGAGGCGACCCAGACCTCGGGGGCCAGGATCACGGACGAGTCGATACCGACCACGTCCTCGCGCGACGTCACCATGTAGCGCCACCACTGGCGCTTGAGGTTCTCCTTGAGCTCGACACCCAGCGGCCCGTAGTCCCAGGCGGCGCGCTGGCCGCCGTAGATCTCACTGCTGGGGAATACGAAGCCACGGCGCTTGCTCAGGCTGACGATGGTGTCGATCTTGTCGGCGGCCACGGTGCTCTCTTCATTACGACGACGGGCGACGAAGCGAGGCGCTTCACAGCGAATGCCTCAGGGTACCGGCGGGGGCTCCCCCTCAATCAAATCGGTGCCGGGTAAGGACGCTGTTCGGGTCCTTCACGGCCTCCTGCCAGCGCTTGTTGACAACGGTTTCCATGTTAGTTGAAAATGACTGTCATGAACGTACGACGACGCCTCATACCGGGGACCGCGGTCGCGGCGGCCACCGCCCTCGGTCTCGGAGCCCTCTCCGCCTGCTCCTCCAGCTCCGCGGCGGGCAATACGGACAAGTACGACGTCGTCGCGTCGTTCTATCCGATGGCCTTCCTCGCGGAGCGGATCGGCGGCGACCACGTCCACGTCACCAGTCTCACCCAGCCCGGCCAGGAGCCGCACGACCTGGAGATCAGCGCCCGGCAGACCGTGCGGCTCCAGGAGTCCGACGCGGTGCTCTACCTCAAGGGCCTGCAGCCCGCCGTGGACAAGGCCGTCGCCCAGTCGGAGATCAAGACGAAGATCGACGCGGCCTCCCTGACCACCCTGGAGGAGCACGGCAACGAGGTCGGCGGCCACGCCGCCGCGCACGACACCCACGAGGGCGAGGAGACCGGCGGCGAGGACCCGCACGTCTGGCTCGACCCGGTGCGCTACGCCCAGCTCGCCGAGGGCGTCGGCAAGGCGTTCGAGAAGGGCGACCCGGACCACGCGGCCGACTACCGGAAGAACACCGCGGCCCTGGTCAAGCAGCTCAACGAGCTGAACACCCGGTTCAAGGACGGCCTCGCGCACACCAGGACCAAGGTCTTCATCACCACCCACGCCGCCTTCGGCTACCTCGCCGAGCGCTACGGCCTGACCGAGGAGGCCGTCAACGGCCTCGACCCGGAGTCCGAGCCCAGCGCCGCCCGGGTCAAGGACCTGGAGACGATGGCCAAGGCCGACGGCGTCACCACCGTCTTCTACGAGACGCTCGTCAGCGACAGGACCGCGCAGACCATCGCCACGGACGCGGGCCTGAAGACGGACGTCCTCGACCCGATCGAAGGCATCACGAAGAAGTCCCGGGGCACCGACTACTTCTCGGTCCAGGAGGCCAACCTCAAGTCCCTCCAGCAGGCCCTGGGTGCGAAGTGACCAGCCAAGCCGGCACGGAGGACGACGTCATGGGCGATGACACGAGCGGTGTCAGGGACGAGCCCGTCGTGGCGATGCGCCGGGTGACCGCCGAACTCGGCTCGCGCCCCGTCCTGCGGGGCATCGACCTCACCGTGCGCCGCGGCGAGGTCGTCGCCCTGCTCGGCGCGAACGGCTCCGGCAAGTCCACGGCCGTGCGCAGCGTCATCGGCCAGGTGCCGGTGAGCGCCGGCGAGATCGAGCTCTTCGGCGCCCCACGGCACCGCTTCCGCGACTGGGCGCGCGTCGGCTACGTACCGCAGCGCACCACGGCCGCCGGCGGAGTCCCCGCGACGGTCACCGAGATCGTGTCGTCCGGCCGGCTCTCCCGTACCCGCTTCGGCGTCTTCCGCAGGGCCGACCGGGCGGCCGTGCACCGGGCCCTGGAGCTGGTCGGCATGGCGGACCGGGCCAAGGACTCGGTGAACGCCCTGTCCGGCGGCCAGCACCAGCGGGTACTGATCGCCCGCGCGCTCGCCGCCGACCCCGAGCTGCTGATCATGGACGAGCCGATGGCGGGCGTGGACCTGGCCAGCCAGGAGGTGCTGGCCCGCACGCTTCAGGAGCAGGTCGCCCAGGGCGCGACGGTCCTGCTGGTGCTGCACGAACTCGGCCCGCTGGAGCCGCTGATCGACCGGGCGGTGGTCCTGCGCGACGGCTGCGTCCTGCACGACGGCCCGCCGCCGAAGGCGGTCGGCCAGCACGCCCTGCCCGGCCACGACCATGTACACCCGCACGACGCCACGGGCGCCGATCCGATCCGCACGGGACTGCTGAGCTGATGGACCTGTTGAACTACGCCTTCATGCAGCGGGCGCTGCTGGCCGCCGTCCTGGTCGGCATCACCGCGCCGGCCGTCGGCATCTACCTCGTCCAGCGCCGCCAGGCCCTGATGGGCGACGGCATCGGCCACGTCGCGATGACGGGCGTCGGCCTCGGCTTCCTGCTGTCCACGTCCCCGGTGTGGATGGCGACGCTGGTGTCCGTGCTGGGCGCCGTCCTGATGGAGCTGATCCGCTGGTACGGCCGCACCCGCGGCGACATCGCCCTCGCCATGCTCTTCTACGGCGGCATGGCGGGCGGCGTCATGTTCATCAACCTCGCCCCCGGCGGCTCCAACGCCAACCTCACGTCGTATCTCTTCGGCTCCCTCTCGACGGTCTCGCAGTCGGACGTCGTGGCGATCTGCCTGCTGGCCGCCTTCGTCGTGCTGGTCACCCTGGGGCTGCGCCGCCAGCTGTTCGCGGTCAGCCAGGACGAGGAGTTCGCCCGGGTGACGGGGCTGCCGGTGCGCGCCCTGAACCTGCTGACGGCGGTGACGGCGGCGGTGACGGTGACGGTCGCGATGCGGGTGGTCGGCCTGCTGCTGGTCTCGGCGCTGATGGTCGTCCCGGTCGCGGCGGCCCAGCAGCTCAGCCGCAGCTTCGCCGCGACGTTCGCGATCGCCGTCGCCATCGGGATGAGCGTCACCATCGGCGGCACGGTCACGTCGTACTACCAGGACGTGCCGCCCGGTGCGACGATCGTGCTGCTGACCATCGCGGCCTTCATCGTGCTCACCGCGCTCGCCACACCGCTGGCCCGGCGCCGCGCCCGGGCACTGGCCGCGGCACGTCCCGCCGGGGACCCGGCGGAGTGCGCGATTCCGGCCAGCCGGGGGGCCGGGGACGAGGTCGGCGTCTGACCCCGCACTGCCCGGGCTGGCACAATGGCCCGGGCAGACGCACATGTGCGCGCCAGCAGAAGGAGGCAACCGGTGACGACCGCTGGACCGCCCGTGAAGGGCCGCGCGACCCGGCAGCGGGCAGCCGTGGCGGCGGCCCTGGACGAGGTCGACGAGTTCCGCAGCGCGCAGGAGCTCCACGACATGCTCAAGCACAAGGGCGACTCGGTCGGCCTGACCACGGTCTACCGCACCCTCCAGTCCCTCGCCGACGCCGGCGAGGTCGACGTCCTGCGCACCTCCGACGGCGAGTCCGTCTACCGCCGCTGCTCCACCGGCGAACACCACCACCACCTGGTCTGCCGCGTCTGCGGCAAGGCCGTCGAGGTCGAGGGCCCGGCGGTGGAGAAGTGGGCGGAGTCGATCGCCGCGGAACACGGCTACGTCAATGTCGCCCACACGGTGGAGATCTTCGGCACCTGCGCGGACTGCGCGACAACGCAGGGCTGACGGCGCCGGTTCAGACGCGGGGCAGGTGCTCGTCCAGGAGGGCGCGCAGCCGGTCCGCGTCCTGCGGGGAGCGCAGCCCGCGCTTGGGCAGTACCTCCACGAGCAGGATGTTCGGGTCGCGGCTGAGCAACACCACGCGGTCGCGGGTCTCGCGGTAGCCGCGGAAGACCGACCAGCGCTGCAGGAGCGTGGTGTGCGCGGTCTCGGCGGTGATTCCGGCACCGGTCACGGCCGTGCGGTACTCGCCCTGCCAGGAGACGGTGCGCAGGGCGTGATGGGCCTGGAGATGCGGGGTCGACCAGATCACGACGGCGCAGAAGACCGCGGTCACGACCGAGAGCACGGACATCCTCTCCGAGACCGCGGCCTGCACTGCGAGGGCCAGGAAGACGAGGGCGAAGCCCCACCGGACCAGGTGCAGCCGCCGCCTGCGCTCGCGCACCACGACACCGGCGCGGATGTCCGCGCGAGTCGGCCGGTAGACCAGTTCGACGGCGTCCTGTCGTTCGTCCCGCCCCATGTCCATGACCATGAGGCGGGATCGTACCGCCGGTGATCAGTCCTCCTCGGTGCGGCCCTCCATGGCCAGCAGCTCCTCGTTCGGGATCGCGCCGCCGAACCGCCGGTCGCGGGAGGCGAATTCGACGCACGCCCGCCACAGGTCGCGCCGGTCGAAGTCCGGCCACAGCACGTCCTGGAAGACCATCTCGGCGTACGCGCTCTGCCAGAGCAGGTAGTTGGAGGTGCGCTGCTCGCCGCTCGGCCGCAGGAAGAGGTCCACGTCCGGCATGTCCGGGTAGTACAGGTACCTCTGGATCGTCTTCTCGCTGACCTTGGACGGGTCGAGGCGTCCCGCCCGCACGTCCTCCGCCATCGCCTTCGCCGCGTCGGCGATCTCGGCGCGCCCGCCGTAGTTCATGCAGAAGTACAGCGTGAGCAGGTCGTTGCCCTTGGTCTGCTCCTGCGCGACCTGCAACTCCTTCGCCACCGACTTCCACAGCCTGGGCATACGGCCCACCCACCGCACCCGCACACCGAGGTCGTCGAGCTGGTCGCGGGTCTTGCGGATGAAGTCGCGGTTGAAGTTCATCAGGAAGCGGACCTCGTCCGGCGAGCGCTTCCAGTTCTCGGTGGAGAAGGCGTAGAGGGAGATGTTCCGGACGCCGATCTCGATCGAGCCCTGGAGGACGTCGAGCACCCGCTCGGCACCGACCTTGTGTCCTTCGGTCCGGGGCAGGCCCCGCTCCTTGGCCCACCGCCCGTTGCCGTCCATGACGATGGCCACGTGGTTCGGCACCAGCTCGCCGGGGAGCTTGGGCGCACGCGCACCGGACGGGTGCGGTTCCGGCGCCCTGTACTCACGCCGCTGGCGCCCCAGGATCCCGCGTACGACCATGTTGCTTCTCTCTCCTCGACCGTTCCGTGCCGTGCCGTGCCGTGCTTGCTTCTCTGCTTGCTTGCTTACTTCTCTACGTATCGCAGGGAGCGCAGCCCGCGCTCCAGATGCCAGTGCAGGTAGGCGGACACCAGCCCGCTGCCCTCGCGGACGTGGCGCGCCTCGCACGCGTCCGCCGTCTCCCAGTCTCCCGTAAGCAGCGCGCCCAGCAGTACCAGGGTCTGCGGCGACGGTACGACGCTGCCGGGCACCCGGCAGTCGGCGCAGACCGAACCACCGGAGGCCACCGAGAAGAACCGGTTGGGTCCGGGCAGCCCGCACCGGGCGCAGTCGCCGAAGCTGGGCGCGTAGCCGTTGACGGCGAGCGAGCGCAGCAGGAACGCGTCGAGCACCAGATGCGGGGCGTGCTCCCCGCGGGCGAGGGTGCGCAGTGCGCCCACGAGCAGCAGGTACTGCTGCACGGCCGGCTCGCCCTCGTGGTCGGTGAACCGCTCGGCGGTCTCCAGCATGGCCGTGCCGGCGGTGTAGCGGGCGTAGTCGGTGACGATCCCGCCGCCGTACGGAGCGATGGTCTCGCTCTGCGTGCACAGCGGCAGCCCGCGCCCCACCAGTTCGCTGCCCCGTGCGAAGAACTGCACGTCGACGTGCGAGAACGGCTCCAGCCGTGCCCCGAACTTCGACTTGGTGCGCCGCACTCCGCGGGCCACCGCCCGCACCCGCCCGTGCCCGCGCGTGAGCAGCGTGATGATCCGGTCCGCCTCGCCCAGCTTCTGGGTGCGCAGCACGATGCCGTCGTCGCGGAACAGACTCATGTCCCTCATTCTCGCCCATGCGCCGGGCGCCGGGGCGCACTCCCCGCGAGGTGCGGCTCACCACGCGGTCCGTGCCCGCCCCCGGGGCAGGTGGAGGAGGCGGCGTGCCTCCTGGGCCTGTGTGACGGCGTCAGTGCGTGGCGGCCTGAAGGATCAGATTCGCGACGGCGTCGGGGCGCGCGATCAGGGACACGTGACAGGTGTTGATCTCCACGGTGTGGGAGTGAGCGCGCTGGGCCTGGAAGCGTTCCTGGTCCGGATTGATGGTCATGTCCTGTCGGCCTACGAGGGCCCAGGACGGGATGTCCTTCCAGGCCGCCACCTTGGCACTCTCGGAGAACGCGGTGGTCGCTGCGGGCCGCTGGGTGACCGCCAGCAGATTCGCCTGGCCGGCCGGCAGACAGGCCGCGAAGACCGGGTGCACCTTGTCGGGCTTGAGGTACAGGTCGGTTCCGCTGGTGCCGTCGGTCCGGTAGGGGACGGAGGTGGTGGCGGTGCCGAGAGCACTGGGGAACCGGGCGGACAACGACATTCCGCTCTCGCCCACGTCCGGCATCAGTGCCGAGATGTAGACCAGCGACTTGACCTGCGGATTTCCGGCAGCGGCCGTACTGATCACTGCCCCGCCGTAGGAGTGGCCGGCCAGCACGACGGGTCCCTTGATGCTCTTGAGCACGGAGGCGATGTAGGCGGAGTCGCTGTACAGGCCGCGCAGCGGGTTGGCCGGGGCCATGACCCTGTAGCCGCGGCGTTCGAGCCGTTCGATCACTCCGTTCCAGCTCGAGGCGTCGGCGAAGGCACCGTGCACCAGCACGATGGTGGGCTTGGCACCGCCCGAGCCCGTGTCCGCGACAGCCGGCGCCGTGACCGTGCACAAGGTGGCGACCGTGCATCCCGCCGCCGCGACGCGGAGACGCCGCGTGCGGCGTCCTGTGTCAGGGACCATAGATGCCGTCATGCCGAACTCGCTCTCGCTCGAGGCCTGTGGCCACCAGCGTTCACGCACCCGTCCTCCCAGGCTCCTCATGCGGTGCAATCGGGTGAAAACCGATGGGACATCGGTGTGAAAGCCGAGCGGGTTGCGTTGCTCGATGGACAACAGCTGAACAGCCGAATCGGCCCCGCGTGCCCCCTGGGCGCGGGCGCGTCCCTCCTTCCGGTGCGGACGCAGGACGTCTCAGCCGGCGGCGGCGAAGTTCCGTACGTACCGCTTCTGCCACGGCGTCTCCACCGCGTGGCGGTCGTAGTGCTCGCGGACGTACGCGACCGCGCCCTCGGGCGGTACGCCGTCCAGGACCGCCAGGCAGGCCAGGGCCGTGCCCGTGCGGCCACGGCCGCCCGCGCAGGCGAACTCGACGCGTTCGGCGGCGGACCGTTCCCAGGCCTCGACGAAGGCCGCGCGGGCCGCCGTACGGTCCGCGGGGAGCCGGAAATCGGGCCAGCGCAGCCAGTGGGACTCCCAGGGGACCTCGGGCGGCCGCTTCCCGAGGAGGTAGACGCCGTACGTCGGGCTCGGCGCCCCGGGGGCGAGGGGGCGGCGCAGGCCCCGGCCGCGTACCAGCCGTCCCGACGGCAGCCGCAGCACGCCCGGCTGCCCCTCTTCCCACCGCACTTCCCCGCTCGTCATCCGGCCATTCGTACCCGGGCCCCGGGCGGTCCGCAACCGGATCCCTCACGTGCTCCCCGGCGACACCAGCCCCGACTCGTAGGCCACGATGACGAGTTGGGCCCGGTCCCGCGCACCCAGCTTGCCCATGATCCGGCTGACGTGGGTCTTGGCGGTGAGCGGGCTGACGCCGAGCGCCTCGCCGATCTCGGTGTTGGTCAGGCCCCGGGCGACCAGGGTCAGGACCTCGCGCTCGCGGTCGGAGAGGCAGTCGGGGCCGCCCGTGACGGGGGCGGCCGGGCTGCGCAGGAAGCGGGCGATCAGGCGGGCCGTGGGGCCCGGTGAGAGCAGGGCGTCGCCCGCGGCCACCGTGCGGATCGCGTCGAGGAGGTCGGCCGGGCGGGTGTCCTTGACCAAGAAGCCGGAGGCGCCGGCGCGCAGCGCCTCCACGATGTGCTCGTCGGTGTCGTAGGTGGTCAGGACGAGCACCTTCACCCCGGCCAGGTCCTCGTCGGCGGCGATGAGCCGGGTGGCCTCGATGCCGTCCAGGTCGGGCATGCGGATGTCCATCACCACCAGGTCGGCGCGGGCGCTGCGGGCCAGCGCGACGGCCTCGCGACCGGTGCCGGCCTGACCGACGACCTCCATGTCCCCGGCCGACTCGACGAGCATGGCGAAGGCGGCCCTGACCAGGGTCTGGTCGTCGGCGAGCAGGACGCGGACGGCGCTCACCGGCCTCCCTCCAGGGGCAGTACGGCCGTCACCTCGAAGCCCCCGCCGGACCGGGGACCCGCGTCCAGCCTCCCGCCCACGCTGCGGGCCCGCTCCCGCATGCCGACGAGCCCGAAGCCACCGCCACCACCGGTGCCGGGCGCGGCCCCGGCGCCGTCGTCGGCGACCGACAGACGCAGTGCGCCGTCCTCGGTGTGCAGGTCGACGCCGACGGACGGTTCGGGACCGGCGTGCCGTACGGCGTTCGTGAGCGCCTCCTGCACGATGCGGTACGCGGCGGCGCCGACGGCGGGCGGGACGTCGTCGGCCCGCACGGACAGCTCCACCTTCGCCCCGGCCAGCCGGGCGGTCTGCGCCAGGTCGGCGACGCCGTGCAGCGCGGGCAGCGGGCCGCGCGCCTCGGGGGCGCCCTCCCGCAGCACCTCCAGCGTCGTGCGCAGCTCGCCGCGCGCGGTCCGGCAGGTCTCCGCGATGTCGTCGAGGGCCTCGGCGACGGCGGCGCGGTCCAGGCGCTCCGGGTCGGCGGCGAGGACGTGCGCGGCCACGGAGGTCTGGACGCCGATGAGGGTGATGCTGTGGGCGAGCAGGTCGTGCAGGTCGCGGGCGATGCGGAGGCGTTCCTCCGCGACACGGCGGCGGGCCTCCTCCTCCCGGGTGCGTTCGGCGCGTTCGGCGCGCTCGACGATGGAGGCGACGTACTGCCGGTAGTAGCGGACGTCGACGCCGAAGAAGAGCACGGCGATGATCCAGCCGGAGACCCGCAGCAGTTCCACTGCCTGGTGGGTGTTGACGGTGAGCATCACGCTCGTGGCGAACGTGACGACGATGACGCCGGTCAGGATCGTGCGCAGCGGGCGGCTGGTGACGGCGATCGTGTAGAGCGCCACGTACGCGGCCGGGGTGGGCGCGAAGTGGTTGTTGTCCATGGCGTGGTACGGCATGATCAGCGCCACCATCGCCGCCAGCACCAGCAGCGGCCTGCGCCGCCGCCACACCAGCGGCACATGGGCGGCCAGCAGCAGCGCCCAGCCGAGCGCGTCCGGCCGCCGTCCGGCGTCGCCGAACAGTGCCAGGCACGCGGCCACCACGGCGAGCGCCGCGGCCAGCAGCGCGTCGTTGCGGGGGCCGTGCGGCGCGGTCAGGGGGTCGCGGTTGATCGCCGCCATGATCCGTTCGCCCGGGCGGGGCCGCTCCGCTGTCATGGTTGGTTGCACGGGGTTCATCTTCCGACAGGCGGGCGCCCCTCCGGGAGGGAGGGGCGCCCGGCGGCTCACACCGTCTCCGGCTGGCGCTCGGGCGGTGCCGGTTCCGGGGTTCGCGACAGCGGGCCCGGCCACCAGACCTTCCGGCCGAGTGCCACGCTCGCGCTGGTCACCAGGTAGGTGCGGACGAGGAAGGTGTCCAGCAGCACACCGACGGCGATGACGAAGCCGAGTTCGACGAGCTGGACGAGCCCCATGTTCGTCAGCACCGCGAAGGTGGCCGCGAGGACGAGCCCGGCGGAGGCGATGACCCCGCCCGTCGTCCGCAGCGCGGTCAGCGCGGCGGACGACGGTTCGGCACCGCCCAGGGACTCCTCCCGCATGCGGTGCATGAGGAAGATGCCGTAGTCGACGCCGAGGGCGACGAGGAACACGAAGGACAGCAGTCCGAGCCCGGGGTCCGTGCCCTCGAAGCCGAACAGCGGGCCGAACACCAGTCCGCCGATGCCGAGCGCGGCGCCCCAGACCGCGATGACAGCGGCCACCAGGATCAGCGGCGCGACGAGGGAGCGCAGCAGGGCGATCAGGATCAGCAGGACGGAGACCAGGACGATGGGGATGACGACGAGCCGGTCGCGGGCGTTGGTGTCCTTCAGGTCGATCTGCTGGGCGCTGGGCCCGCCGACGTAGGAGCCGGGCAGCTGGTGCCGCAGTTCCGTGATGGTGGCGGTCTCGGCCGCGGACTGGGGCGGGGCGGAGGCGATCACGGAGATCTCGGTCCAGCCGCCGCCCGTACGGCCCGGCTGGGCGTTCGCGACGCCGTGCGCGGCGCGGACGGTGGCCAGGGTGGCGTCGGCCCGGTCGGCCGGGGTGATGACGTCGATGGGCTGGGCGGACCGCTCGGGGTAGGCCTTGGCGAGGGTCTCCAGGGCGGCGACCGACTCCGGCTTGTCGACGAAGGCGTCCTGCTGCTTGATCGTGCCGGGCAGGTTGAGGGCACCCAGGGCGAGGGCGCCGAGCAGGACGGCACCGGAGGCGAGGACGGTCAGCGGGCGGCGCCCGGCAGAGCTGCCCATCACGGCGAACAGCGACCGGCGGCGCGCCTTGGGGGTGCTGCCGTAGGCGGGCACGAGCGGCCAGAACACCCGGCGGCCCAGCAGGACGAGCAGCGCGGGCAGCAGTGTCAGCATCGCGGCCAGCGCGCACAGCACGCCGACCGTGCCCAGCGGCCCCATACCGCGGCTGGAGTTGAGGTCGGCGGCGAGCAGGCACAGCAGGCCCGCGGCGACCGTGCCGGAAGAGGCGAGCACGGCGGGCCCGCAGCCGCGCAGGGCGGCGCGCATGGCGTCGTACGGGCGTTCGTGGCGCCGGAGTTCCTCGCGGTAGCGGGAGACGAGCAGCAGGGCGTAGTCGGTGCCGGCGCCGAAGACGAGGACGGTCATGATGCCGGTGCTCTGTCCGGAGACGGTGGTGCCGAAGGCCTGGTTGAGGCCGTAGGCGACGCCCGTGGACAGGAAGTCGGCGATCCCGGCCACGACCAGCGGGACCAGCCACAGCATCGGGCTGCGGTAGATGAGGATCAGCAGGACGGCGACGACGGCGACGGTGGTGTAGAGCAGCGGTCCGCCGAGGGACTGGTAGACGTCGGCGGCGTCGGTGGCCATGGCGCTCGGGCCGCCGACCTGGACCGTCATTCCGTCCTGGTCGTGGGCGACGCCACGGACGTCGTCGACGAGGGCGTCGCGCTTCTTCTCGTCGGCGCCGGGCTCGTTGCTGGTGACCGGGTACATCACGGTCGTGCCGTCCTTGGACGGGACGGGCTGCGGTGTCCCCGTCAGGGCGTGCTGCCGGCCGACGGCCGCGACCTGCCGTGCCGCCGTCGCCCGGTCCGCGGCCGTCAGGCCGGAGTCGCGGTGGTAGACGAGGACCAGTTCGGTCGTCTGTCCGCCCGGCAGCCGGTCCTGGATCTTCGCGACCTGGGTGGAGTCGGCACTCGCGGGCAGGTAGTCGGTGACCCGGTCGTGCTGCACGTCGCCGAGTTTCGACGCGAACGGCGCGACGACCGCGAGCACGCCGACCCACAGCGCGAGCAGCAGCCAGGGGATGGCCCGTCGTCGCGTACGTTTCGTTTCTGCGGCCCCCATGGAACGGGCCCTCCCTCCGGCGCGGGTGTCTGGATGCGCTCTCCAGACTCCCGGCGCGGGGGGCGCGTTTCGTCGCGCCGGAGGGCGAGTTCGGGCGTACTGCGCGGGGTGACCGGGCGGGCGGGCTACTCCCCGGGGAGTACACGGGGAGTAGCCCGGGAGGTGCCGCGGGAAGCGGTCCGGGACGTGCCACAGGGCGTGAGGGCGCGGCGCGGTGGGTTCAGGACGGAGTGCGCGCCGCCGCGAGCAGTCTGGTCACGTCGTCCGCGCAGATCGTCAGGGCCGCGCCGACGGTGGCGAGGGTGTCGCGTTCGGCGGGGGTGTAGGGGCCGTCGGCCAGGGCGATGCGGGCGGCCTGGAGGAGGATCGACTCTCGGCCGGCGGCGGCGAGGTGCGGGGCCAGCGGGTCCAGGGCCTCGTGGAGCTCTATGGCCAGGCCCGCCACGCTCGGCTCGCCCTCGTACACCCGGCCGGTGTCCGCGGCCAGCGCCTCGACCAGGGCGGCCAGCTGCTCCTCGGTGCACTCGGCGAAACCGGCCGCGCGCACGGCGACCGCCGCGGTCTCCAGGGCCGTACGGGAGGAGGTGCCGCCCGCGGAGAGCACCGCGAGGGCGACGGTGTGCACGGCGTCGCGGAGCATCGCGGAGAAGCGGGAGGTGGTCGGGTGGTCGAGGCTGTCGGTGCCGAAGTGTCCGCCGCAGGCCGCGCACTCCACGACCGGCCCGGTCGCTCCGCGCGGCAGCAGGGGCACACCGAGGACGGTGAAGCGCCGCCGGCCGCTCAGCCGCTGGTAGTTGCGGTCGCCGCCGCAGCCGGGGCAGAAGAACTCGCCGTCGCCGACGGGTGTCCACGAGATACGGGTGCCCAGCATCCGGGCAAGCCCGGCGGCACGGCCGTTTCGTCCCCGTACTGGCAGCACGTCGCACCTCCGTAACCACGCGGCAACATCGCCGCGTGGGCGTGATGTTAGCCACATTGGTGAGGCTGAGTCAGTACCCCGGACGAGACCTGTTCGTGACCTGGCCGGTAAACGACCGTGGGAGAAAGGGCCCCGGTCGCCTCAAAGGACGGCCGGGGCCCCGGAAAGTGCCGGTCAGCGCCGGTCAGTGGGGTCAGCGGGTGGCCCGGTTGACGGCCGAGACGACCGCCTTCAGAGACGCGCGTGTCGTGTTCGCATCGATACCGATGCCCCACAGGACCTTGTCGTCGATCGCGCATTCGATGTAGGAGGCGGCCTGCGCGGAGGCGCCCTCGCTCATCGTGTGCTCCTGGTAGTCCAGCAGGCGTACGTCGATGCCGATGGACTGCAGGGCGTCGAAGAAGGCCGAGATCGGACCGTTGCCGGAACCGGTCAGGACGGTGTCCTGGCCGTCGACGGTCGCCTCGACGGTCAGCGTGTCCACGCCGTCGGTGTCCGTGGTCGACTGGCCGGTCCTGACCTGGATGCGGCCCCAGGGGTTGTCCGGGTTCGGCAGGTACTCGTCCTGGAAGACGTTCCAGATCTCCTTCGGCGTGATCTCGCCGCCCTCGGCGTCGGTCTTCGCCTGGATGATCCTGGAGAACTCGATCTGCATCCGGCGCGGCAGGTCCAGCTTGTGGTCGTTCTTCAGGACGTAGGAGATACCGCCCTTGCCGGACTGGGAGTTGACGCGGATGACGGCCTCGTAGGAGCGGCCGACGTCCTTGGGGTCGATCGGCAGGTACGGCACCGCCCACTCGATGTCGTCGACGGTGACGCCCTTGGCCTCGGCGTCGGCCTCCATGGCGTCGAAGCCCTTCTTGATGGCGTCCTGGTGGGAGCCGGAGAAGGACGTGTAGACCAGGTCGCCCACGTACGGGTGGCGCGGGTGGACCTCCATCTGGTTGCAGTACTCCCACGTGCGACGGATCTCGTCGATGTCGGAGAAGTCGATCTGCGGGTCGACGCCCTGCGAGAACAGGTTCATGCCCAGGGTGACCAGGTCGACGTTGCCGGTGCGCTCGCCCTGCCCGAACAGGCAGCCCTCGACGCGGTCGGCGCCGGCCATGACCGCCAGCTCGGCCGCCGCCACGGCCGTGCCGCGGTCGTTGTGCGGGTGGACGGACAGGCAGACGTGCTCGCGGCGGGACAGGTTGCGGTGCATCCACTCGAAGCGGTCCGCGTGCGTGGACGGGGTCGAACGCTCCACCGTGGCGGGCAGGTTGAGGATGATCTCGCGGCCCGGGCCGGGCTGCCAGACGTCCATGACCGCCTCGCAGACCTCCAGGGCGAAGTCCAGCTCGGTGTCGGTGAAGATCTCCGGCGAGTACTGGTAGCCGAACTCCGTCTCCGGGCCCAGCAGCTTCTCGGCGTACTCCATCACCAGACGGGTGCCGTCGACGGCGATCTGCTTGATGTCGTCCTTGGAGCCGCGGAAGACGACCCGGCGGAAGACCGGGGCGGTGGCGTTGTACAGGTGGACGTTGGCCCGCCTGGCGCCCTTCAGGGACTCCACGGTCCGCTCGATCAGGTCCTCGCGGGCCTGGGTCAGCACGGAGATCGTGACGTCGTCCGGGATCGCGCCCTCCTCCTCGATGATGGAGCGCACGAAGTCGTAGTCCGTCTGCCCGGAGGCCGGGAAGCCGACCTCGATCTCCTTGTAGCCCAGCTTGACCAGCAGGTCGAACATCGCGCGCTTGCGAGCGGGCGACATCGGGTCGATCAGGGCCTGGTTGCCGTCGCGCAGGTCGGTGGAGAGCCAGCGGGGGGCGGCGGTGATCCGCTGGTTCGGCCAGGTGCGGTCGGGGATGTCGACCTGCTCGTAGCGGCCGTACTTGTGGATCGGCATGGGGCTGGGCTGCTGGCGGTTGGCCATGTTGCGTGGGCTCCTCGGTTGGTCCGCGGTCGGCGCGGTGCCGGAAAGGGCGGCCGACGGCGCAACGCCGAACTCCGCGGGGAGGGGGTCGGCCTACGACTACAGGCCCTCGCCGCGGCAGCTAAGGAGAAGCAGCCCGAAAAGCATGATGCTCCGCAGCCTAGCCGAGCCGCGCCGACCGCGCGGGCGTGTTCCAGTATGCGAAACCGACGGGAGGAAAAGGACAAAAAGTGCGCCATCTCACCGTGCGACCACCTCGGGGTCACGTTGTGCGACGCTCCCTACCACTACGTGACGGCACGGCGGTCCCCTTGCCCCGATATTTCACCAATCATGGTTGCGGG
This sequence comes from Streptomyces sp. MK7, assembly GCF_032658145.1. Lineage (NCBI taxonomy): Bacteria > Bacillati > Actinomycetota > Actinomycetes > Kitasatosporales > Streptomycetaceae > Streptomyces > Streptomyces sp. MK7. The sequence continues at coordinate 337,246 of NZ_JAVACL010000003.1, read as the reverse complement.
TGGTGACAGCGGCATAACACAGTGCAATGGTGCGAGGCATGACGACCAACGGGGGCCTCGAGCCCGTCTTCTGCACCATCGTGCCGCCGCACATCCTCGACCGTCTCGCGCGCAACGAGGATCCCGCGCTCTCCGGACCGGCGCGCCGCAGCCTGGAGCGCGACGCCATGGAGCGCACCCGCCGCCGGCTGACCACGGTCGTCGGCGCGCCCGCCGTCGCCCCGCCCGCCGGAAAGCAGGCCGGGCAGCCGCACCGCACGATCTACGACGCCCACCACGGCACCGACCTGCCCGGCCGCGAGGTGCGCGGCGAGGGCCAGAAACCCAGCGGCGACGCCACCGTGAACCGCGCCTACTCCGGCCTCGGCGCCACCTTCGAGCTGTACCTGACGGCGTACGCCCGCGACTCCATCGACGGCAGCGGCCTGCCGCTGGACGCGACCGTGCACTACGACGAGAAGTACAACAACGCCTTCTGGAACGGCGAGCAGATGGTGTTCGGCGACGGCGACGGCGAGATCTTCCTCGACTTCACCCTCCCGGTCGACGTCATCGGCCACGAGCTGACCCACGGCGTCACCCAGCACACCGCCAACCTGGAGTACTTCGGCCAGTCCGGGGCGCTCAACGAGTCGGTGTCCGACGTCTTCGGCTCGCTGATCAAGCAGTACACGCTCGGCCAGACCGCCGCCGAGGCCGACTGGCTGATCGGCGCGGGGCTGCTCGCCCCGAGCGTCACGGGCACCGCGCTGCGCTCGATGAAGGCGCCCGGCACGGCCTACGACGACGATGTGCTCGGCAAGGACCCGCAGCCGGCCACCATGGAGCACTACGTCCGCACCAGCAGCGACAACGGCGGCGTGCACATCAACTCCGGCATTCCCAACCACGCCTTCTACCTGACCGCCACCGCGCTCGGCGGCCACGCCTGGGAGAAGGCGGGGCAGATCTGGTACGACGTGCTGACCGGCGGCGAACTCAAGGACGACGCCCTCTTCGCGGACTTCGCCACGCTCACCGTGAAGGCCGCCCGGGAGCGGTACGGCGCCGGCGACGAGCTCCAGGCCGTGCAGAAGGCGTGGGAGCAGGTCGGGGTGCGGACGCTGTGATTCCGTACTAGACACGGACTCATGCGTATTCAGGTGAGGCGCACGGGCGGGTTCGCGGGCATCGAACGGTTCGCCGAGGTGGACACCGCGGGGCGCGCCGACGCCCATGAGTGGCACGCCCTGGCCGAGCAGGCGCTGGCCGCCGGCCGGGGCACGCCGCCGGTCGGGGTACCGGACGGCTTCAGCTACCAGATCACGGTGGACGGCACGACGGTGTACGCCGCCGACCCCCGGCTCACCGACGCGGAGCGGAAGCTGATCACCCGGGTGCTGAAGGAAGGCGCGTGAATCCGGCGGGACGGGTGAATCCGGCCAGACACGTGAACGGGGCGGGACGCACGGGCGTTGACTTCTGTTACCGCGGGTACGGATGATCCGTCGCATGGCGACTGACGCGGGCACGGCGACGGCACCGATCCCCCGGTTCCCGGACGGCTTCCTGTGGGGCGTGTCCACCTCGGCCCACCAGATCGAGGGGGCGGCCGGCGAGCGGGAGCCGTCCGTCTGGGACGTGTTCACGGCCGAGCCGGGACGGGTCAGGGACGGCTCCACGGCGGCGGTGGCCTGCGACCACTACCACCGCCACCACGAGGACGTGGCGCTGCTGGCGGACCTCGGCGTGGACGCCTACCGCTTCTCGGTCTCCTGGCCCCGGGTGAACTCCCCCGGCGGCCTCGACTTCTACGACCGGCTGGTCGACGAGCTGTGCGCGGCGGGCGTCCGGCCGGTCCCCACCCTCTTCCACTGGGATCTGCCGGCCCGTCTGGACTGGCTGGAGCGGGACACCGCGTCGCGGTTCGCGGAGTACGTGTCGCTGGTGGCCGCCCGCCTGGGCGACCGCGTCACGAAGTGGATCACGCTCAACGAACCCGCCGAGCACACCCTGCTGGGCCACGCCCTGGGCGTGCACGCACCGGGGAGGCGGCTGCTGTTCGACGCCCTCCCGGTCGCCCACCACCAGCTCCTCGCCCACGGCCTGGCGGTGCGGGCGCTGCGCGCGGCGGGGGCGGCGGACATCGGCATCGCCAACTCCCACGGCCCGACGTGGCCCGCTTCGCCGGAGGCGGCGGACGTCGAGGCGGCGGACTTCTACGACGTGCTGCTCAACCGGATGTTCGCGGAGCCGATCCTGCTGGGCCGCTACCCGGAGGGGATCGGCGAGCTGCTGCCCGGCGACGTCGAGGCGGACCTGGAGATCATCGCCGAGCCGCTGGACTGGTACGGGATCAACTACTACGCCCCGGCCCGCGTGGGCGCCCCGCAGGGTGCGGGGACGGAGTTCGGCGGGGTGACCCTGCCGGCGGAGCTGCCCTTCTCGCTGCGCGCGATCGAGGACCGCCCGGTCACGGATTTCGGCTGGCCGGTGGTGCCCGAGGCGCTGACGGAGCTGCTGACCGGCTTCCGCGACCGCTACGGCGACAGGCTCCCGCCCGTCGTGATCACCGAGAACGGCTGCTCCTACGAGGGCCTCGACGATCAGGACCGCATCGCCTACCTCGACGGCCACGTCCGCGCCCTGCACCGCGCGGTGGAGGCGGGCGTGGACGTGCGCGGTTACTTCGTGTGGTCGCTGCTGGACAACTTCGAGTGGGCGGAGGGCTACGCCCGCCGCTTCGGCCTGGTGCACGTGGACTTCGGGAACCCGGCGACGCTGGAGCGGACACCGAAGGCGTCGTACCGCTGGTTCCGGGAGATGCTGCGGGGCCGGCGGTAACCGGACCGGCCGCGGGAGGATCGTTCCGGCGGCCCCGGGAAAAGTCCTACGGCGTTGTCACTCCCCCGTCGTACCCTGGGAAGCGCGAGGCCGCCCTCAGCCAGGCGGCCGTGACGAGGAGGAACCGCAGGCCTTAAGCGCCGGCCCATGACTCAGACACCCGAAGCCAACACCCCCGCGCAGGGGCAGGCACGAGCACAGTTCACCGTCCCCGCCCAGCACCCCATGGTGACCGTGCTGGGTTCCGGCGACTCCCTTCTGCGCGTGATCGAGAAGGCCTTCCCGGGGGCCGACATCCACGTCCGGGGCAATGAGATCAGCGCGGTCGGCGACTCGGCGGACGTCGCCCTGATCCAGCGCGTGTTCGACGAGATGATGCTGGTGCTCCGCACCGGGCAGCCGATGACGGAGGACGCAGTGGAACGCTCGATCGCCATGCTCAAGGCGAGCGAGAACGGGGAGAACGAGGGCCAGGAGACCCCGGCCCAGGTGCTGACGCAGAACATCCTGTCCTCGCGCGGCCGCACGATCCGCCCCAAGACGCTCAACCAGAAGCGCTACGTCGACGCGATCGACAAGCACACGGTCGTCTTCGGCATCGGCCCCGCCGGTACCGGAAAGACCTACCTGGCCATGGCCAAGGCGGTGCAGGCCCTGCAGTCCAAGCAGGTCAACCGCATCATCCTGACCCGTCCGGCGGTCGAGGCCGGCGAGCGGCTCGGCTTTCTCCCGGGCACGCTCTACGAGAAGATCGACCCCTATCTGCGCCCGCTGTACGACGCGCTGCACGACATGATCGACCCGGACTCCATCCCACGGCTGATGGCGGCGGGGACGATAGAGGTGGCGCCGCTGGCGTACATGCGCGGCCGGACGCTGAACGACGCCTTCATCATCCTGGACGAGGCACAGAACACCAGCCCCGAACAGATGAAGATGTTCCTCACCCGCCTCGGGTTCGACTCGAAGATCGTCATCACCGGTGACGTGACGCAGGTGGACCTGCCGAACGGCACGAAGAGCGGTCTGCGGCAGGTGCAGGAGATCCTGGAGGGCGTCGAGGACGTCCACTTCTCCCGGCTGTCCTCGCACGACGTCGTACGGCACAAGCTGGTGGGCCGTATCGTCGACGCGTACGAGAAGTACGACAGCATGTACGGCACCGAGAACGGCGCGCCGAAGCCCGCCGGGCACGGCAGGCCGGGACGCGGGCACAAGGGGAAGTAGACCAGCACGACCATGTCGATCGACGTCAACAACGAGTCCGGAACCGAGGTCGACGAGCAGGCGATCCTCGACATCGCCCGCTACGCGCTCGCGCGGATGCGCATCCACCCGCTCTCCGAGCTCTCGGTGATCGTCGTGGACGCCGACGCCATGGAGCAGCTGCACGTGCAGTGGATGGACCTGCCGGGGCCCACGGATGTCATGTCCTTTCCGATGGACGAGCTGCGTCCGCCGGGCAAGGACGACGACGAGCCTCCGCAGGGCCTGCTGGGCGACATCGTGCTGTGCCCGGAGGTGGCCGCCAAGCAGGGGGCCGAGGCCCCGACGAAGCACTCCATGGACGAGGAGCTGCAACTGCTCACCGTCCACGGTGTGCTGCACCTGCTCGGCTACGACCACGAGGAGCCGGACGAGAAGGCCGAGATGTTCGGCCTCCAGGCGGCCATCGTGGACGGCTGGCGCGCGGAGCGGGGCCTGACCGGGCCGTCCCCGGCGCCGACGGTCTCCTGAGGCCGCCCATGAGTCCACAGATCGTCGTCGGCGCGATCGCGCTGGTCGTCGTGGCCTGGCTCGCCGCCTGCGCGGAGGCGGGCCTCGCGCGCATCTCCAGCTTCCGCGCCGAGGAGGCCGTGAAGTCCGGCCGCAGGGGCAGCACCAAGCTCGCCCGGGTGGCCGCCGACCCGACCCGCTATCTGAACGTGGCGCTGCTGGTGCGGGTGGCGTGCGAGATGGCGGCGGCCGCGCTGGTCACGTACGCGTGCCTGGAGGCGTTCCCGGGCACGGGCGAGGCGCTGGTGGTCGCGATCGCGGTCATGGTGCTCGTGTCGTACGTCGCCGTCGGGGTCTCCCCGCGCACCATCGGCCGGCAGCATCCGCTGAACACGGCCACCGTGGCGGCGTACGTGCTCGTCCCGCTCGCGCGGATCATGGGGCCGATCCCGTCCCTGCTGATCCTCATCGGCAACGCGCTCACCCCGGGCAAGGGGTTCCGCCGCGGCCCGTTCGCCTCGGAGGCGGAGCTGCGCGCGCTGGTCGACCTGGCCGAGCAGGAGTCGCTGATCGAGGACGAGGAGCGCCGGATGGTGCACTCGATCTTCGAGCTCGGCGACACCCTCGTGCGCGAGGTCATGGTCCCGAGGACCGACCTGGTCGTCATCGAGCGCTACAAGACCATCCGCCAGGCGCTCACGCTGGCGCTGCGGTCCGGTTTCTCGCGCATCCCGGTCACCGGGGAGAGCGAGGACGACATCGTCGGGATCGTCTACCTCAAGGACCTGGCCCGCCGCACCCACATCAGCCGGGACGCCGAGAGCGACCTGGTGTCCACGGCGATGCGCCCGGCCGTCTTCGTGCCGGACACGAAGAACGCCGGCGACCTGCTGCGCGAGATGCAGAAGGAGCGCAACCACGTCGCCGTCGTCATCGACGAGTACGGCGGCACGGCCGGCATCGTCACCATCGAGGACATCCTCGAGGAGATCGTCGGCGAGATCACCGACGAGTACGACCGCGAGCTGCCGCCGGTGGAGGACCTCGGCGAGGACCGCTACCGGGTGACCGCCCGCCTCGACATCGGCGACCTGGGCGAGCTGTACGGCCTGGAGGAGTACGACGACGAGGACGTGGAGACGGTCGGCGGCCTGCTCGCCAAGGCACTGGGCCGGGTGCCCATCGCCGGCGCGTCGTCCGTGGTCGAACTCCCCGACGACCGGCAGCTCCGCCTGACGGCAGAGGCCGCCGCGGGCCGCCGCAACAAGATCGTCACGGTGCTGGTGGAGCCGGTCCCGGCGCTCCCGCCCGAACCTCTCGAGGACGAGGAGACGAAGCCGGAGTGACCCCGCAGCAACTGCGCGCCCTCTGTCTGTCCTTCAACGCCGCCGTGGAGGACTTCCCCTTCAACCCGGAGACCTCCGTCTTCAAGGTCCAGGGCAAGCTCTTCGCCCTCTCCGCGCTGGACGCCACGCCCCTGACCGTCAACCTCAAGTGCGACCCCGAGGACGCGATCCGCCTGCGGGGCGAGCACCCCGGGCTCATCGTCCCCGGGGTGGCACATGCTGCGTTCTCTGGGGGGATACCCCCCAGACCCCCCGAGCGGCACTGGAACACGACGGACCTCGACAACGGCTCCTGGACTGGAGACGGTACCCGCACATGACCCCCAAGGAACTGCGCGCCCTCTGTCTGTCCTTCAACGCCGCCGTGGAGGACTTCCCCTTCAACCCGGAGACCTCCGTCTTCAAGGTCCAGGGCAAGCTCTTCGCCCTCTCCGCGCTGGACGCCACGCCCCTGACCGTCAACCTCAAGTGCGACCCCGAGGACGCGATCCGCCTGCGGGGCGAGCACCCCGGGCTCATCGTCCCGGGGTGGCACATGAACAAGCGGCACTGGAACACGGTGACGGTCGACGGCGGGCTCCCGGACCGGCTGGTCCGGGAGCTGGTGGAGGACTCGTACGACCTGGTGGTGGCCGGTCTGCCGCGTGCCGAACGGCTTCGGCTCGACCGGCCCTAGGGCTGACCTAGGGCTGACCTAGGGGCTTGTCCTAGGCGGCCGTCCGCCGGACCCGCAGGCCCAGGGCGACCAGGGCGGCCGCCGCGAGGACGATCGTCGCGTCCAGGGCCAGGACGGTGTGGACGCCCGAGAGGAGGTCGCCGGAGGTGGTGGCCAGGACGCCCAGGAGTGGGATGCCGACCGTGATGCCGACCTGCTGGGTGGAGGTGACCAGGCCGGTGGCCAGGCCCTGTTCCTCGTCGGGGACGCCCGAGGTGACGGTCAGGCCGTAGGAGATGATGGCGCCGAGGTGGCACATGCCGGCCAGCGAGACGGCGGCCGTGGCGAGCCAGACCGACCAGGTGTGGGCGTTCAGGCCGAGCAGCGCGGCGATCAGCGCGCCCTGCCCGGCGAGCGAGCCGACGAGGGTGCGGCGGGCGCCGAACCGGCCGATGACCTTCGCCGCGTAGCCGCCCGCGACCGCCGACAGCACACCCTGGACACCGAAGACCAGACCGGTCTCGAAGGCCGACAGGCGCAGGGTCTCCTGGAGGTAGAGGGTCAGGACGAAGACCACCGTGGACATCATCGAGAAGGTGACCAGACCGCCCAGGTTGCCCCACGCCACCGTGCGGCGGCGCAGCATGGGCAGGGAGACCAGGGGGGCTTGCGAGCGGGACTCCACGACCGCGAACGCGGTCAGCAGGGCGACGCCCGCGATCAGCGCGGCGATGACGTCGGGGCGGCCGAAGCCGTGGTCGGCGGCGGTGGACAGGGCGTAGATCAGCGACAGCAGGCCGGTGGTGACGGTGACCGCGCCTGGGATGTCCAGGCGGGGGCGCTCCGGAGTGCGGGACTCGGGCAGCAGGCCGGGTGCCAGGGGCAGCACGATCAGCGCGAAGACCGACAGCAGCGCCATCGTGGAGCGCCAGCCGAGGGCGTCGGTGAGGACGCCGCCCGCGACCATGCCGACGGTGAAGCCCAGCGACAGCAGGGTGCCGGAGATACCGAGGGCACGGTCACGGGCCGGGCCCTCGGGGAAGGTGGTGGTCAGCAGGGACATGCCGGTCGGCACGATCGCCGCCGCGCCCAGGCCCTGGAGCGCCCGGCCGGCCAGGAAGGACGCCGGGTCCCAGGCGAGGGTGGCCAGCAGCGAGGCGCCCCCGAACAGGGCCAGACCGGTCAGGAACAGCTTCCGGCGGCCGTACAGGTCGCCGACGCGGCCGAACAGCAGCAGGAAGCCGCCCGAGGGCAGCGCGAACGCGGTGACCGCCCACTGAAGGGCCGACCGGCTCATGCCGAGGTCCGTGCCCAGCTCCGGCAGGGCCACGTTCAGCACGGAGAAGTCCAGGGCGACCATGAACTGGGCGGCGCACAGGACGAAGAGGACCAGCTTGTCGCGGGTCGACAGCCGCGGGCCGTCGAGCTGTGCCCGGGCGGGGGTGCTGGGTGAGGTGGTGGTGTCGATCGCCATGGCCAAGAGCCTCGTGCGACCGGAACAGCCGTGGGGAGTCGGAACTTATGGTGGTGGTGGCACCACCAGACACTACGAGGGGGATCCGTACGTGCCTGACACGGACACGATGAAGAGTCAGCGGCTGCGGGAACTGCGCGAGTTCCTGAGGAACAGGCGGGCCCGGGTGACCCCGGCCGAGGCGGGACTGCCGGACGGCGGGGCCCGGCGCCGTACGCCCGGCCTGCGGCGCGAGGAGGTCGCCGTGCTCGCCGGGGTGGGCGCCTCCTGGTACCAGTGGCTGGAGCAGGGCCGGGACATCTCCGTCTCCCCGCAGGTCCTGGACTCCGTGGCCCGGGTGCTCAGGCTCAGCGACGTCGAGCGCCGGCACCTGTACGTGCTCGCCGGGCTGAACCCGCCCGCGCCCGAGGTGGCGCCGGAGAAGCGGGACATGTGCGACGGGCTGCGGCGGCTGATCGACACATGGGTGCCGTATCCGGCGCACATCATGGACATGTACTACAACTGCGTGCTGTACAACGACGCCGCCGCGATCGTGCTGGGCATGCGTCCGGACATCACGCAGAACTGCCTCGTCGACTTCTTCACCGACCCGATGTACCGCTCCCGCAGCAAGAGCTGGGAGTCGAACGCCCGGACGGTCGTGGCACAGTTCCGGGCCGCGTGCGCAGCCCGCCCCGACGACGAGGGGTACCAGGCCGTGCTGGACCGGGCCAGGGCGGCCAGTGCCGAGTTCACGGCGCTGTGGGAGCAGCGGGACATCGAGGACGCCGGGCAGATCCGCAAGGAACTCGACCATCCGCTGGTGGGGCTGCTGTGCATGGAGTCGACGGCCATGAAGGTGCCGGCCCGGCCGGACCTGACGGTCGTGCTGCACACTCCGCTGGACGAGGCGAACACCGCGGCGAAGCTGGAGTGGCTGGCCTCGCCCGGGGGGCGGCGCGGTGCGATGTATCCGGTGGCGGGGTGACCCGGGCGGTCGCCGGTGCCGCTTTCGTATGCTCGGATCATGACCGAGAGCAACGGGCTTGACCCCGAGGACCGCAAGATCGTCACCCTGGCCCGTTCGGTGCGGGCCCGCAACGGCGTGCCGGAGGGCGCGGCCGTACGCGACGAGACGGGCCGTACGTACGCCGCCGGGTCGGTGCACCTCGCCTCGCTGAAGCTCAGCGCCCTCCAGACGGCGGTGGCCATGGCGGTGGCCTCCGGCGCCACGTCCCTGGAGGCGGCCGCGGTGGTCAGCGAGGCGGAGGGCATCGCGCCCGAGGACCGGGCCGCGGTCGGGGACCTGGGCGGCCCCGGGACGCCGGTGCTGCTGGCCGGGCCGGACGGCACGGTCCGGCTGACCGAGCCGGCGGGCCCGGCGGAGTAGACGCGGTAGGGGGCGGTCGCTTACAGCGCGTCCGGGCCGCGTTCACCCGTCCGGACGCGTACGACCGTCTCCACGGGCACGGACCAGACCTTGCCGTCGCCGATCTTGCCGGTCTGCGCGGCCCGGACCACCGCGTCGATGACCGCGTCCGCGTCGGCGTCCTCCACGACGACGTCGATGCGGACCTTGGGCACGAGGTCGACCCGGTACTCGGCGCCGCGGTACACCTCCGTGTGGCCGCGCTGGCGGCCGTAGCCGCTGGCCTCGGTCACGGTCAGACCGTCCACACCCATCTCCTGGAGCGCGGTCTTGACCTCGTCGAGGCGGTACGGCTTGATGATCGCGGTGATGAGCTTCATGCCTGGGTGTTGACCTTCTGGGCGGTGGGGACGAAGGGGGACGCGCCGACCGGGGCGCCGTGCCCCAGGACCCCGTGATCGTAGGCGGTCTCGGCGTGCACCGTAAGGTCCAGGCCGGTGTGCTCCTGCTCCTCGCTCGCGCGCAGGCCCATCACCTTGTCGAGCAGTTTCCCGAGGCCGTACGTCACGGCGAAGGCGTACACCGCCACAACCGCCACGGCCAGCAGCTGCCGGCCGATCGGGGCGAGCCCGCCGCCGTAGAGGAGGCCCTCGGCGCCGCCGGTCATCGCCTTCTCGGCGAACAGGCCGATGAGCAGGGTGCCGATGATGCCACCGACCAGGTGGACACCGACGACGTCGAGGGAGTCGTCGTAGTTCAGCCTGAACTTCCAGCCGACCGCGTAGGAGCAGACGACACCCGCGGCCAGGCCCACGACCAGCGCGCCGAGCAGGGAGACGGTGCCGCAGGACGGGGTGATCGCGACCAGGCCGGCGACCGCGCCGGAGGCGGCGCCCAGGGTGGTGGGGTGCCCGTCGCGCTTGTGTTCGACGAAGAGCCAGCCGAGCAGGCCGGTGCAGCCGGCCGCGAGGGTGTTGAGGAAGGCGGCGGCGGCCAGGCCGGTCGCGCCCATCGCCGAGCCCGCGTTGAAACCGAACCAGCCGAACCACAGCAGGCCGGCGCCGAGCATCACCATGGGCAGGTTGTGCGGGCGCATGGCGTCCTTCTTGAAGCCCAGACGGGGGCCCAGGACCAGGCAGAGCGCGAGGCCGGAGGCGCCGGAGGTGATCTCGACGGGGAGGCCGCCGGCGAAGTCCAGCGCGTGCAGGTGCTGACCGATCCAGCCGCCGGGGCCCCACACCCAGTGCGCGACGGGAACGTATACCAGCAGCGCCCACACGGGCACGAACACCAGCCAGGCGCCGAACTTCGCCCGGTCCGCGACCGCGCCGCTGATCAGCGCGGCCGTGATGATCGCGAAGGTGAGCTGGAAGGTGGCGAAGAGCAGGGTGGGCACAGTGCCGTGGACGTCGGAGGGGCCGAGGCCGGCCATTCCGGCCTGGTGCAGGCCGCCGATGAGGCCGTCCGCCACGTCGTCACCGAAGGCGAGGGAGTAGCCGCAGGCCAGCCAGACCACGGTGACCAGGGCGATCGACACGAAGCTCATCATCAGCATGTTGAGCACGCTCTTCGTGCGCACCATGCCGCCGTAGAACAGGGCGAGGCCCGGTGTCATCAGCAGGACGAGAGCGGTGGCGGCGAGCAGCCAGGCGGTGTCGCCGGTGTCGATGTGTGCGGCGGCGAGGGTCACGGGCGTCTCCAACGGTCCGGGGGCACGTCCGAGGGTCACCGGAGCGCGTTTCCGGTCGCGTACAGGTATGTTTCCGTGACGTTTCGTTGCGCGCGGGTTACCGGAACCTCACGGTGCCGCCGGGCTTTGCGGATCAGGGAGAATGGGCGGCATGAGCGTTCGCACCCCGTCATCCGAAGAGTCGGCCGAGGCCGTCCACCGCGCCGGCTTCGCCTGCTTCGTGGGCCGTCCCAACGCGGGCAAGTCCACCCTCACGAACGCTCTGGTCGGGCAGAAGGTGGCGATCACCGCGAACCAGCCGCAGACGACGCGGCACACGGTACGCGGCATCGTGCACCGGCCGGACGCCCAGCTCATCCTGGTCGACACGCCGGGCCTGCACAAGCCGCGCACGCTGCTCGGCGAGCGGCTCAACGATGTAGTGCGGACGACGTGGGCCGAGGTCGACGTGATCGGTTTCTGCCTTCCCGCGAACGAGAAGATCGGTCCCGGCGACCGCTTCATCGCCAAGGAGCTGGCCGGGATCAGGAAGACCCCGAAGGTCGCCATCGTCACCAAGACGGACCTGGTCGACTCCAAGGCCCTCGCCGAGCAGCTGATCGCCATCGACCAGCTCGGCAAGGAGCTGGGCATCGAATGGGCGGAGATCGTGCCGGTGTCGGCGACGGCGGGCAAGCAGGTGGACCTGCTGGCCGACCTGCTGGTCCCGCTGCTGCCCGAGGGGCCGGCGCTCTACCCCGAGGGTGACCTGACGGACGAGCCCGAGCAGGTCATGATCGCGGAACTCATCCGGGAAGCGGCGCTGGAGGGCGTGCGGGACGAGCTGCCGCATTCCATCGCGGTCGTCGTCGAGGAGATGCTGCCGCGGGAGGACCGGCCGGCGGACAAGCCGCTGCTGGACATCCACGCGAACGTGTTCATCGAGCGGCCGAGCCAGAAGGGGATCATCATCGGGCCCAAGGGCAAGCGGCTGAAGGAGGTCGGCATCAAGTCCCGCAAGCACATCGAGGCGCTGCTGGGGACGCCGGTCTTTCTCGACCTGCATGTGAAGGTGGCGAAGGACTGGCAGCGGGACCCCAAGCAGTTGCGGCGGCTCGGTTTCTGAGGGGGCCGCGCTCGACGGGCGCGTCAGCCCCCGGCGTTGATCAGGCGAAGGAATGGAAAAGCAGGAGGGCTATCCCCACTCCGTGCCGGCCGCCGCGACGCGGACTACGAGAATCTCCGCCTCATGCATCTGCAGATCATTCCGTTATTGGTCCGTTCGAGTCGGTGTCGAACCGCCCCGGGGAGGCCGAACGGCTCCTCCCCGGGGCAGATTCAGAGATTCACACGCGCCCGACGGACTGTCCGGTACGTGTCTCTGGTGGCAACAGCCGTCACTACCTGAGGAAGTGGTAGGGCACGTGCTCGAACCGGGTGCGCTGCCAGCGGCGCCAAAGCCCACCCAAGCCCGACCGTATACCTGATCCGAGTCCGACACCGAAGGCGGAGTACACGGATCCGCTTATGCCGCCGTAGAACATGTGGCGTGCACGGTGTCTCCTGCCCCGGGAAGCACCGGCCAGCGCACCGGCGACGAATCCACCGGCATGAACGCAGCCGGCCAGTGCCATTCCGGCCGTTGCCGAAATGGCGAGCCCGCAGCCGAACCCGACCGCCGCTCCCGCCGTCGCGGACCGGTGCCTGTTGACGAATCGCCACACCCGGCCCCAAAACAGCCGTCGAGGTCGTAATGGGAGATCGGGTCACCGTTGCAGTACTCGTAGGCGTCGGCCGAGCCACCGGGGACCGGGTCGATGGACAGGAAGCGTCCGGTGGTGGGGTCGTAGAGACGGACGCCCATGAGGCGGTGGGTTTGTCAGCGCAGGGCCCGCAGGGCCTTGTCCGCTCCCTTCGCGCCCAGTTTCACGAAGACCGGGGTGGTGCCCAGGGGCGTGGCGTAGGACGTGAGGGTTCTGCCGCCGCGGACGGCTCTGCCGTGGGCCACGTCGTACCAGGTACCCGGCGGAAGGTGGACGCTCCTGGTCGGGGCGTCGGTGAGCTGGGGAGCCGCCAGGACGGCCGGGCCCAGCATCCACTCATCGGTGATCGTGTAGGCGGCCTTGTCGCCCGGGAAGTCGAAGAACAGAGGGCGCATGATCGGATCGCCGGTCTTCAGGGTCTGCTGGACCTGGTCCCAGATGTACGGGGCGAGGCGGGCGTGGCGGGCGATGGCCTGGCGGTAGCGGGCGGTCGTCTCCTCGTCGTACACCACCTTCTGGCCCGTTCTGGCGTCGATCGTGTCCACGGGGGACGTGGAGGCGTACATCAGCGGCATCAGGGCGGCCGACTGCGCCCAGCGGACCAGGACCTGCTTCGTCGGCGCGGGCTGGGCGCTGGAGCCGCCGATCATGTCGGTGGTGACGAAGGGGTAGCCGATGGTGGAGATGGCGAGGTTCTGGGTGACGGAGGCGCGCAGGGAGTTCCAGCCGGTGCCCTTGTCGACCTGGCGGGTGACGAAACCGGCCTGGTGCGCGGCGGTGTCCCAGTGGACGCGGATGCCCACGCCCTGGAGGTCGTACTCGTCTGCGAGTTGGGCGCCCAGGCGCTGGTAGTCCGTGGGCTTGTAGCCCTCGTGGGGTGCGCACCGCTCGTCGAAGAAGCGGGTGTCGAACTTCAGGCCGTCGATGCCGTACGTCTCCATCAGACCCTTGAGCCGGCCCTCGTACCAGGCCTTCGCCTCCGGGTTGCCGAGGTCGACGATGCCCGCGGTGCCGTTCCACCAGGTGACCGTGCAGGGCTTGGCGGTGTCGGCGGCGTCCTTGAGCAGATAGCCGTGGTCGGCGGCGTACTGGTACTGGTCGGAGTCGAGGTTGATCCACAGGGTGACCCAGAGACCGAAGTCGAAGCCCAGGTCGTGGATCTTCCGCGACATCGCCTTGGGATCGGGGTACGCCTTCGGGTCGAAGGTCATGTTCCCGTAGTTGGACTCCCACTTGTCGTCGAGCTGGAGGGCGTGGCCGGTGATGCCGTTGTCGTGCAGGTCCTGGGCGTAGTCGAGGAGCCTGGCCTGGTCGACGTGGGTGTAGAACTGCGCCCAGGAGTTCCAGACGGGCTGGGCGTACTGCCGGTAGCCGGCGTCGCTCTTCGTGGGCTTGCCCACGATGCCGACGTAGTCGCGGTAGACGTCGAGGGGGGTCCGCTCCACGAAGACCGTCGCCCGGTACGGGTCCGCCGACTCGATGTCGAAGCGGCCGACACCGTCGGTGTTCTGGTTGATCGCCACGTCCATGACGTGACCGGTGTCCACGCGCAGTCCGGTCGCGGCGGAGGTGTACCAGAACGGGTCGATCATGTAGTACGAGGCCGGTCCGAAGGCGGGGTGGACCACCTGGCCGCTGTCGAGCGGCCAGGGCTGGTCGGTGCCGGGGCCGCCGTTCGGGGTCTGGGCCTCGCCGTGGCCGTACCAGTGGCCGGCGGACTTCAGGTCGTAGGCCAGGCCGAGGCGTTCGGGAGTGGTGCCGCCGACCTGCCAGTCGAGCTGGTAGCGGTCGGCGGAGGCGGTGACGCGGGCCCGGACCGTGGCACCGGGCGCGGTGGTGGCGGCGGTGAGGGTCAGAACGCCGTTCTTCCAGGACCAGCCGGTGACGCGGGTGGCGTGCTGCCAGGCCCCGGCGGTGCGGAAGCGGAGGGCTCCGGTGTCACCGGGGGCGGTGGCCAGGACGGTGGCTCCCGAACGCCGGGTGGTGAGGGCGAGTTGATCCGTCGCCACATGGAGGGCGTAGCCGGGCGTGGTGCGGCTTGGAGGAACGGTCAGGGTGAGCTCGGCGGCTGACGTGGCGAGTTGGGGGGTTCGGGGGGCGGCGGCGGCCTGTGCGCGGTTCTGCGCGGTGAGGCCGACGGGGAGGGCGAGGGCCAGGGCGAGGGCGGCGAGGAGCACTCGGGGTCTGCGTGTTGGTCTGCGCACGACGCATGTCCTTCGACGGTGAGAAGTCCGGAGCAGCAAGTCATGGTCAGGAGGTACGGGAGCCCGTGCAATATTCGTGCGTGCCTGCAAGATGGCTGCAAAATCGTGCTTGATTCAGCCGATAATTGAGCAGCAAAAGTCAACTGTCAATGGCGTGCTCCGGTGCGGGCTCGGCCCGGCGCCATGACCTGGTGTGCCTGCGGGCAGGGGGACCCGGTAAGTCGGCAGGTCGGCCCCGTACGTCAACCCGGTATGTGCAGCAGGCGGTTCAGGGGGCGTAGTCGCCGGGTGCGGCCGGTCACACGGACCTGCCGAAGCCGATGGTCGGAACGGCCCTGCGCCGCGGCCAGGGCTCCGCGCACGTCTCCGGCACCAGGTCCTCCAGGAAGGCGTACCGCCGCAGGGCCGCCGGGTCCTGGGCGGCCACCGACTGGACCTTGCGCCACCAGGCCGCGACCTCGGACCAGCCGGGCGCCGACAGCGAGCCGCCGAACTCCTGCACGGACAGGGCGGCGGTGAGGCCGGCGAAGGCGAGGCGGTCGGCCAGCGGCCAGCCGGCCAGCGTGCCGGTGACGAAGCCGGCCACGAAGACGTCACCCGCGCCGGTGGGGTCCAGCGCCTCGACGGCGATGGCGGGCACCTCGGCGGTCTCCCCGGTGCGCCGGTCGACGGCGTAGGCGCCGTCCGCCCCGAGAGTGACCACCGCGACCGGCACGAACGCGGTGAGCGCGCGAGCGGCGGCGCGCGGGCAGCCGGTGCCGGTGTAGCGCATGGCCTCCTCGGCGTTGGGCAGGAACGCCTCGCAGTGCTCCAGGTCGGGCAGGGCCGCCAGGTCCCAGGCGCCGGTCTCGTCCCAGCCGACGTCACCGAAGATGCGGGTGCCCCGGCGCGCGGCCTCGGCGATCCAGGGCGAGCGCCTGCCGGGGATCAGGGAGGCCACGGCGGCTCGCGCGCGGGGCGGGCAGGCGAGCGCGCCCTCCTGCATGAAATCGGCGTCGGGGGGCGGCTCGTGGCCGTGCGAGACCATCGTGCGCTCGCCCTCGTAGGCCATGGAGACGGTGACCGGGGAGTGCCAGCCCGGGACGGTGCGGGACGGCGAGAGGTCGATGCCCTCACCCTGTTCCAGCACGTCCCAGCAGTACTCGCCGTAGTGGTCGTCGCCGAAGGCCGCCGCGAGCGCCGTGCGCAGGCCGAGGCGGGCCAGTGCGGTCGCCATGTTGGCCACGCCGCCCGGACTCGACCCCATGCCGCGCGCCCAGGACTCGGTCCCGCGCACCGGTGCGGAGTCGAGCCCGGTGAAGATGATGTCCAGGAAGACGGTGCCCGTGAGATACACGTCCCAGGGCGGGTCGGCCGTCGCCCGCAGCCCGGCCAGCGGATCGAACTGCGGACCGAGGTGGGCGTGCGGCGCCCCGACGATGTACTCCCGGCCCCCCGGTCCCTGGTCCTGGTGGTCCGGCCCCTTTCCGGTGGGTGTGCTGGACGCGGTCACGGTGCGCTCCCTGACGTGGTGCGGACCAGGCCAGTGTGCACCAGAGGGCTGACAACGCGTCGGCGGTCACGCCGGGGCGGGGCGGGACGGCCCGGGCGGGGCAGGGTGACCCGGGGGCAGGGCAGGGCGACCGGGCAGGGCGGGCAGCCGGGGCCGAGGTCGGTGGGCGCCTACCAGCGGGGCACCGCGGGCGTCACCCAGCCCGGCTCGGCGACCCGCATCGCCGCCGCGTCGTCGCGGTCCCTGAGCGAGCCGTCGTCCGCGGCCCACCGCCGGTGCAGTCGGCCCAGTTCGTCGCGGTCGAGTCCGACACCGAGGCCGGGGGCGTCCGAGACGGCGACCCGGCCGCCCTCGAAGGTGAGGCGCTCGGTGAGGACGTCCTCGGACTGCCAGGGGTAGTGGGTGTCGCAGGCGTGGTGCAGGTTCGGCACGGTGGACGCCACGTGGGTCATCGCGGCCAGGCTGATCCCCAGGTGCGTGTTGGAGTGCATGGACACGCCCACTCCGAAGGCGTCGCACAGGGCCGCCAGGTGCTGGGTGTTGCGCAGGCCGCCCCAGTAGTGGTGGTCGGAGAGCACCACCTGCACCGCGTCCCCGGCGAACGCCTCCTTGATCTCGGCGAACGTCGTCACGCACATGTTGGTGGCCAGCGGCACCCCGGTCCGCGCCGCCACCTCGGCCATGGCGGGCGTGCCCAGCGCCGGGTCCTCCAGGTACTCGAGCAGGTCCCCCAGTTCCCGCGCCACCCTCACCGACGTCTCCACCGACCAGGCCCCGTTGGGGTCCAGCCGCAGCGGGTGCCCGGGGAACGCCTCCGCCAGCGCCCGTACGGCGGCGATCTCCTGCTCCGGCGGGAAGACCCCGCCCTTGAGCTTGAACGAGGTGAAACCGTGGCGCTCCTTGAACCGGCGGGCCTGCTCCACCACTCCGGCGGGGTCGAGGGCGGCGCCCCAGTCGTCCTTCTCGGAGGGCACACCGGCGGGATGAGCGGCCCACTTGTAGAAGAGGTAGGCGCTGTAGTCGACCGAGTCCCGCACCTTCCCGCCGAGCAGCGCGTGCACGGGCAGGCCCAGCGCCTTGCCGAGGGCGTCGAGGCAGGCGACCTCGAAGGCGGACAGGACGGACAGGCGCAGCTTGTCGGCGCTCTGGACCCCGCGCAGCCCGCCCGCGTCCACCTTCCCGCTGATCCGGGACTCGTCCACGCCGAGGTCGGTCGCGAACAGCAGGTTCACATCCATGACCGACCGTCCGGTGAGCCGCTCGGCGAGCGGACGGGCGAGCTCCAGGTACTTGGTGTCGCCGTAGGTCTCCCCGAGCCCGGTGATCCCGTCGGCGGTGACGACCTCCACGATCAGCCGGGGCGTGTACGGCTGGTGGACGCCCTGTGTGTTCAGCAGCGGCGGGTCGGCGACCAGGATCGGCGTCAGCCGCACCTCGGCGACGGTCAGATCGCGGGCTGCGTCGGTGGCACGGGTCACGGGGAGGCTCCTACGAGGTCGGGTCCGGCGGCGAGGAAGGCCTTGAGGCCGGGGACGGGGAGTCGGGGCGTCGGCGGGGCCGGCGAGGGCGCCGCCCACCAGGCTATCCCTCCCCATCCCCTCTCATGAATGCCGTACACATACAGGAACGAAAGATCGTCTCTACTACCCGCACCCTCACCTCGCAAACCAAAACGTGACGCAGATCGCATCGCTCGCTGTTCTTTCCCGAACCACGTGCTTGGTACAACTTGTTCGCGCGGGCACGTCCGTCGACGACCGTCGCCCCTCTCTCTTTTCCGAGTCCCGTTGTTCTGAGCCGTTTTCTGGGAACGCCCGTGTCCGCCCGCCGCCCCCTGCCCTGGTCCCTCGTCGCCCTGTTCATGGCCGGGAACCTCGCCCCCTATCTGCTGCCGACCACCGTCGGCAGGCTCGAGAGCGGCCTTCCGCTCACCGCCACCCAGGCGGGTGCCATCGGCACTGCGCTGCTGCTGAGTTCGGCGACGGCGGGTTTCCTGCTGGCTTCCCGGGTCGACCGGATCGGGGGGCGTACGCTCGCCCGCCTCGGCCTCGCGCTCGCCCTCCTCGGCTACGGCGGCGCGGCCCTGACCACCGTCGTACCGGCCGTCGTCGCCGGTGCGGTGGCCGGCGGGTTCGGCTCGGGCACGCTCACCGCGGTCGCCGTGAGTGGCTTCGCCGCTCATCGCGACCCGCACCGCGTCACGACGTACGGCCTGCTCTGTGTCTCCGCCCTCGCCGGCGCCCTGTATCTGACGCTGCCTCACCTCGGGGCGGGCCACGGCCTCCCCTTGGCGGCGATCGCCCTGACCGCGCTCGCCGTCTGGCCGCTCACCGGCCGCCTGACCGGCCCCGCGGTCCCGGACCGGGCCGTGGCCGGCGAGCGGCGGCTCCCCCATCGCCGCGCCGGGCTGCTGCTGGCCGCGAGCATGCCCTGCTGGTCCCTCGCGCAGAACGCCCTGTGGGGCGTGAGCGGCCGGCTCGGACTCGTACAGGCGCATCTCACCGAGGTCACCGTGGGCGCGGTGTTCGCGGTGGCGCTCGGCGCCGGACTGGTCGGGGTCGCCGGCGCGGGCGTGCTCGGCACCCGGTTCGGCCGGGCGGTGCCCATCGGCGGCGGTACGGTGCTGATCGCGGCCTGTATAGCGCTCAGCGCCTCCGCCACCGACCTGCCCGCGTTCGCGGGCGGGGAGATC
The DNA here is from genome assembly GCF_032658145.1 of Streptomyces sp. MK7. NCBI lineage: Bacteria > Bacillati > Actinomycetota > Actinomycetes > Kitasatosporales > Streptomycetaceae > Streptomyces > Streptomyces sp. MK7. Next base: position 318,061 of record NZ_JAVACL010000003.1, on the reverse strand, counting down.
GCCTGGAACCTGTTCTACCCGGTGGTGCAGACGTACGTCATCTGCCTCGCCGCCTCACTCGACCCGCGCGGCCGCTGGGCGGTGTTCGTCGGCTCGGCGGGCTCCCTGGGCACGGCGGCGGGCCCGCTGACCGGGAGCCTGCTGGCGGGACGCGCGGGCTTCCCCGTGATGGGCGAGGTGCTGGCCCTCCTCCTGCTGCTGACCGCCGTGCCGTTGACGGCGGTGGCGCTGCGCGCGGGCAGGCGGCTCCTGCCGGTCGTGGAAGTCCCGGTGGAGGCGCCCGCCGCGGCCGTGCGCAGCGCCTACGACACCGCGTCCCCGAACTGGTACGCCTCCACCTCGGCGAGGTAGCGGGCGCGCCGCTCCTCGTCGTCCTCCAGGAAGGAGGCGAGGAAGGAGTTGCGGGCCAGTTCGCGCAGCCGCTCCTCGGTCAGGCCCAGGGTGCGGTGGACGGCGGCGAAGTTGTCGCCGGCGTAGCCGCCGAAGTAGGCCGGGTCGTCGGAGTTGACCGTGCACAGCAGACCGGCGTCCAGCATGGCGGGCAGCGGGTGGTCGGCCAGGGTGTCGACGGTGCGCAGCCGTACGTTCGACAGCGGGCACAGGGTCAGCGGGATCCGCTCGCGGACGAGCCGCTCGACCAGCGCGGGGTCCTCCAGGCAGCGCAGCCCGTGGTCGACGCGCTCCACGCCGAGCACGTCCAGCGTCTCGGTGATGTACTCCGGCGGGCCCTCCTCACCGGCGTGCGCCACGCGGCGCAGCCCGAGGGCGGCGGCGGCCTCGTAGACCGCGCGGAACTTCACCGGCGGATGCCCGACCTCGGCGGAGTCGAGTCCGACGCCGGTGATCCGGTCGAGGTACGGCTTGGCCGCGTCCAGCGTCGTCAGGGCCGACTCGGCGGACTGGTCGCGCAGGAAGCACATGATGAGCCTGGTGGAGATCCCGTGGTTCTCCGCGCTGTGGCCCAGCGCCCGCCACAGGCCCTCGACGACCGTCCCCATGCCGACCCCGCGCGCGATATGGGCCTGCGGGTCGAAGAAGATCTCGGCGTGCCGCACGCCCTGTGCGGCGGCCCGCGCGAGATAGGCGTTCGCCAGGTCCTCGAAGTCCCGCTCGGTGCGCAGGACGGCCATCAGTTCGTAGTACAGGTTCAGGAAGGACTGAAGATCCTCGAACCGGTAGGCCTCGCGGAGCTGGTCGGTGTCGGCGTACGGCAGCGTCACGCCGTTGCGCGCGGCCAGCTCGAAAGCCAGCTCGGGCTCCAGGGTGCCTTCGATGTGCAGGTGCAGTTCTGCTTTGGGCAGGGGCATCAGAGCATCGTACGGCCTGGTCACCGTCGTTTCGGAAGCGGCACTCGGAGCAAGTCGGATGCCACGGTCAGCTCGCCCTCGAACCCGGCCGCCCGCGCCTGCCGCTCGAACTCCTCGGGGTCGGTGTAGCGCTGGCTGAAGTGGGTCAGGACCAGGTGCCGTACGCCCGCGTCCCGCGCCACCCGCGCCGCCTGGCCGGCCGTCAGGTGGCCGTACTCCTCGGCCAGCCTCTCGTCCCCGTCGAGGAAGGTGGACTCGATCACCAGCAGGTCGCAGCCCTCGGCCAGGGCGTGCACCCCCTCGCACAGCCGGGTGTCCATGACGAACGCGAACCGCTGTCCGCGCCGTACCTCGCTCACCGCCTCCAGCGGGACGCCGTTCAGCGACCCCTCCCGCTGGATGCGGCTCACGTCCGGGCCCTTGATCCCGTGCGCGGCGAGCCGGTCGGGCAGCATGCGGCGCCCGTCGGGCTCGACGAGCCGGTAACCGAAGGACTCCACGGGGTGGGAGAGCCGGCGGGCCTGGAGGGTGTACGCCTCCGTGGCGGCGAGGGTGCCGTCGGCGTCGACCGGGGCCTCAGTGAGCGAGACGGTCTCACGGTAGGCGGTGGCGTACCGCAGACGGTCGAAGAAGCGCTGGCCGGAGCGCGGGTAGTGCGCGGTGATCCGGTGCGGCACCTTGTCGAGGTTGATGCGCTGGATCACCCCGGCCAGGCCGAGGCAGTGGTCCCCGTGGAAGTGGGTGACGCAGATCCGGTTCAGGTCGTGCGCCGCGGCCCCGGCGTGCAGCATCTGCCGCTGGGTGCCCTCGCCGGGGTCGAACAGGATGCCCTCGCCGTCCCAGCGCAGCAGATAGCCGTTGTGGTTGCGGTGGCGGGTCGGGACCTGGCTGGCGGTACCGAGGACGACGAGTTCACGCACGGACATGTCTCCTGGCCGGTCCTAGGGGGTGTCTCGTCGATCATGCCGGGCTCGCGGCGCCTGGCACCGCACCTCGCCGCGTTGTCGTCGGTCGCCGATGCTCCGTATCGACTCCCTCCTCCGCCTTGCGATGTACGGCACCAGCCACCGCTCCCTGATCCGGCCTGATCGACAAGACACCCCCTAGCCGGGGGGCCACTGCAGGCCGCGGCCGCCGAGGACGTGGGCGTGGGCGTGCCAGACGGTCTGGCCGGCGCCGGGGCCGGTGTTGAAGACGATGCGGTAGCTCTCGAGCTTGTCCTCGTCGGCGATCGCCTGGGTCTCGCGCAGCACGTCCGCGGCGAGTTCCGGGGCGCCGGCCGCGAGGACGGCGGCGTCCTTGTAGTGCGCCTTCGGGATCACCAGGACGTGCGTGGGTGCCTGGGGGTTGATGTCGCGGAAGGCGACGGTGGTGTCCGTCTCGCGGACGATCGTCGCCGGGACGTGCCCCGCGACAATCTTGCAGAACAGGCAGTCGTCCTGGGGTTCCCCTGCCATGGGTGCTCCTCCGGAGTGATCGAGTACGGGGGCATGTTACCGATGGGGGCGAAAACCAGCCCGTCCGCGCTTGAGGGCGAGGCCGTTCAGGCCGCTGGGGTTCCGGGGGCGGCAGCCCCCGGGCGGTCACGGCAAGGACGGTGGTGTCTTGGCCGGGGTGGTTTCCAAGGCTTCCAGGGCGAGCCGGATCGCCTCGTCGAGTTGGGTGTCGCGGCCCGCCGCGTGGTCCTGCGGCCGCTGGACGACCTCCACGTCCGGGTCCACGCCGTGGTTCTCGACGTCCCAGCCGTAGCCCTCCAGCCAGAAGGCGTACTTCGGCTGGGTGACCAGGGTGCCGTCGACCAGGCGGTAGCGGCTGTCGATCCCGATGACGCCGCCCCAGGTGCGGGTGCCGACGACCGGCCCGATGCCCAGCGCCCTGATCGCCGCGTTGACGATGTCGCCGTCGGAGCCGGAGAACTCGTTGGCGACGGCGACGACGGGGCCGCGCGGCGCGTCGCGCGGGTAGCTCTCCGGCTGCATGCCGCGGGGCAGGTCCCAGCCGACGATCCGCCGGGCCAGCTTCTCCACCACGAGCTGGGAGGTGTGGCCGCCGCGGTTCTCCCGGACGTCCACGACCAGGCCCTCGCGGGCCACCTCGACGCGCAGGTCGCGGTGGATCTGCGCCCAGCCGGGGGCCTGCATGTCCGGCACGTGGAGGTAGCCGAGCCGGCCGCCGGACTTCTCGTGGACGTAGGCGCGGCGGTCGGCCACCCATGCGTGGTAGCGCAGCGGCTCCTCGTCGGCGAGGGGCACCACGACGGCGTGACGCGGGTCGCCGCCGCCGGACGGGGAGATGGTGAGCTCGATCGGCTTGCCCGCCGTACCGACGAGCAGCGGACCGGGCCCGGTCACCGGGTCGACCGGACGGCCGCCGACCGCCACGATCGCGTCCCCGGCGCGCACCGCGACACCGGGCGCGGCGAGCGGGCTGCGCGCCTCGGGGTCGGAGGTCTCCGAGGGCAGGATCCGGTCGATGCGCCAGCTGCCGTCCTCGTGCCGGGAGACGTCCGCGCCGAGCAGGCCCTGCCTGGGGCCGTCGCCGAAGCTCCCGTAGGGGGTGACATAGGCGTGCGAGGTGCCCAGTTCGCCGTGCACCTCCCACAGCAGGTCCACGAGGTCGTCGTGGGTGGCGAGGCGGTCCAGGACGGGCCGGTAGCGGTCGAGGACGCCGTCCCAGTCGACGCCGCCCATGTCCGGCCGCCAGAAGTTGTCCCGCATGATGCGGCCGGTCTCCTCGTACATCTGCCGCCACTCGGCGGCCGGGTCGGCGGTCTGCCGGACCCGGCCGAGGTCGACGGTGATGTTGGAGTCGCTGTCCTCGTCGCCGGAGGCGCGCCGGTCGCTGGGTACGACCTTCAGCTTGCCGTCGGTCCACAGCAGGACCCGCTTGCCGTCGCCGCTGACCTCGAAGTGGTCGGCGTCGGCGGCGAGGTGCTCGATGCGCTGCTGGGTGAGGTCGTAGCGCTCCAGCTCGGTCTTCGGGTCGGGGTCGTCGGGCGTGGCGCGGGAGGCGCCGAGCACTCCGGTGACCGGGTGCCGCAGCCACAGCACGCCGTCGCGGGCGGCGCGCAGGTTGGAGTAGCGGGCGGCCTCGACCGGGAAGGGCACGATGCGGTCGGCGAGGCCGTCGAGGTCGATCCTCGTCGTCGGGGTGCCCTCGCTGTCCGGGGTCTCCTCCTTGTCGGAGACCTCGAACGGCCGGCCGTGCCGCTGCGGCCCGAACGGGGAGGGCGTGGTCGCGGCCAGGGTGATCAGATGGGGACGGGAGCTCTCCACGAACGCCAGGTCGAAGACGTGTTCGTCGTAGACGGGGTCGAAGGAGCGGTGGGAGAGGAAGGCGAGGTGCTTGCCGTCCAGGGTGAACGCGGGGGCGTAGTCCTGGAAGCGCAGCGGGGTCGCGTCGGTGACCGACAGGTCGGTGGTGTGGGCGAGCCGGATCTGGCTGAGCGGGCGCGGGCCGGGATGGGACCAGGCCAGCCAGGTGGAGTCGGGGGAGAACGTGAGGTCGGTGACGTCGCCGTGCTCGCTGCGGTCGATCTCGCGGACCTCGCCGCTCTCGCGTTCGACGAGCAGCAGCCGCCCGTCGTGGGAGGCGACCGCGGCCCGGCTGCCGTCGGGGGCCATGGCCAGTTCCAGGACCCGGCCGAGCCGCCCTGCGGCCAGCCGGCGCGGGGTCGCGCCGGGGGCCGGACCGGTGGCGGGCGCGAACTCCAGGGCGTCGTCGCCCTCGGCGTCCGTCACCCACACCACCCACATCTCGCCCTCGGCGCGGAAGGTGCGCGGCAGCCGGGCCCGTACGCCGGGCTCGGCGGCCAGCGCGCGGGCGGGGCCGGAGCGGTGGGTGACCCAGTGGACGGCGCCGCGCACGGCGACGGCGCTGCCGCGCGCGGTGTGGTCGGGGGCGGCGGAGCCGAACCAGCGGGAGGCGTTCACCGGGTAGGGCTGGAGGTCCACGCGCGGACCGCCGAGCCGGACGTCGAGCCGGCGCGGTTCGGCGCCGTCGAGGTCGTCCAGGAGCCACAGTTCGCCCGCGCCGACGTAGACCACCCGGGTCCCGTCGGTGGCGGCGTGGCGGGCATAGAAGCCGTCGAGCGGGGTGTGCCGGCGCAGGTCGGAGCCGTCGGCGAGGGAGGAGTACAGGGCGCCGGTGCCCTCGTGGTCGGAGAGGAACGCGATCCTCTCCCCCACCCACAGCGGGTACTCGAGGTTGCCGTCCAGCTCCTCGTGCAGCCGTACGAACTCGCCGGTGCCCTCGGTGTCGATCCACAGCTTGCCCGCCGTGCCGCCCCGGTACCGCTTCCACCAGGCCGCCTCGCGGCCCATCGGCGCGGACAGCAGCACGGTGTGCGGCCCGTACGCGATGTCGCCGACCGGACCGTACGGCAGGGTGGTGGCCGGTCCGCCGTCCAGCGGGACGGCACGGGCCCAGCTGCGGCGCAGGCTCGCCTGGCCGTGCGTGCTCAGCGCGAGCACCCGGCCGTCCGGGGTCCAGCCGCGCACCTGGGTGCGCCAGCTCCCCCAGTGCGTGAGGCGCTTGGCGGGCCCGCCCTCGACCGGGGCGATGTGCACCTCGGGAGCGCCGTCACGGGTGGAGGTCCACGCGACGGTGGTGCCGTCGGGCGAGATACGGGGGTGGTTCACCGGCACGTTGTCGGCGCTGACCCGCCAGGCGCGCCCGCCGTCCAGCGGCGCGAGCCACACGTCGTCCTCGGCGGTGAAGGCGACCAACTCGCCGTACAGATGGGGGAAACGGAGGTACGCCGTCGACGCGGACAGCAGAGACGATGCGGACTGAGTCACCCGATCACCCTACGCAGCGGCGGCGGCCGCGGACAGGGGTCCGGATCACTTGGACGTGCCTCCTTCGCACGTCACGCCGTGGCCAGGGCACCTCACTTGCCCTGGACCGGCCAGCAGGTCGGGTCGCCCTGGCACCAGATGGTCCGGGTGACGGTGACCGTGACCGTCGGCCCCGGCTGCCCGTGGGTGCCGGGCGGCCGGTAGGTGGGGCCGGTGGTGGCGTCGCAGTCGCCGAGCCCACTGACGTGGAAGAGCACCCTGCCGCCCACCTTGGCGGTCAGGTTCCCCCGCACACAGGCGCCGCTGACGGCCCGGGTGACCCTGCCGGTGACGGTGATCTTCCGGCCGTCCTTGGTCTCCCCCTGGCAGTCGACGGAGGCGACGGTGGCGCGGGACGCCGACGGCGTCGGCTTCCCGGGCGTGGCGGTCCTGCCGCCGTCGTCGTAGTGGGCCGTGCAGCTGAGCCAGCGCACGGAGGTGTGCCGCCGGTTCAGCTCGGCGGTCGCCGTGCGGTCGGTCGTATAGGCCACCGCCGCGGTGCTCAGCCCACCGGGATCACATGCGACGACCCCGCCCGCGGCGAGAGCCACGAGCCCCGCCGCGGTCATCACCCGCCGCCCGCGCGGCAGTTGCCGCGTCCACCTCGACACCCCCATGCACGCCAGCGTGCCACCGGCCCGCCCCACGTGGAAGAGCGCATACGGCCACACACGCGCCGCACGCGCCGCACGCCGGGACCCGGCCACGGCGCAGCGGCGGTCGTCGCCGCGCGCGCCGAGCCGGTCGCGCCGGGCGCGCCGAGCCGGTCGCGCCGGGCGCGCCGAGCCGGTCGCGCCGCGCGGAAATCCGTCGGCCGGCGCGGCCCCGAACCGCCTACGGTGGTCGGATGCGCAAGGACCACGCTCTTCGGCGACTCGTCGTGGACGGCACCACCGCGTACCTGTGGTCGGTCCGTCACCGGCACGGCGGCCGGCCCGGTGACGGGGAGCCCTGCCGGGAGGTGCTCACCCTGTACCAGGGCGGACCGGCCACCCGGTTGGTCTTCCGCGCCGGTGAGGGACGGTATGTCGCCGACGGGCACTGGTACTCGGGATGTGTCACGGACGGCCGCGGGAACCTGCTCAACCTGCGCGAACCCGGCGTCGTCCGGGCCCTCGTCGACGAGGCCCGGCGGCGCGGGCTGCTGCCCGGCACCGGGGAGGTGGACGGCTGGGAGCCGTTCGAGGGCGTCGCCGTCAGCCGCGCAGCAGCAGCCACTCCTGGAGTTCCACGAGGTTGCCCTCCGGGTCCTTGAGGTGGGCGACACGCATGCGGTCCGTCATGGGGGCCGGGCCGTGCAGCAGGGTCGCGCCGCGGGCGGTCAGCTCGGCGCAGTAGGCGTCGAGGTCGTCCACGCGCAGGACCACCAGGGAGCGGTGGCCGCTGGCCTCGTCGCCGAGCTCGCCCAGCACCTCGGCCATCATCGCCCGGTCCTGCAGGGCGATGCCCGCCGACCCGGTGGCCGGGCTGAACTTCTCGTACGGCCCCGCGGCCGCCCCGGACTGCGGCTTGAGGCCCAGGACCTCGGCGTAGAAGCGGTAGGCGGCGGCGAAGTCGGTGACGAGCAGCCGGACTTGGGCGAGTTCCACGGCATCCCTCTACGGTTCGGGACCGGCGGTTGTCAGGACCAGCGGCCGGTCCGGCCCATCAGCAGGGCGGCCGCCGCGGTCCCCGCGGTCGATGTACGCAGCACCGTACGCCCGAGGACGTACGCCTTCGCGCCCGCCGCCTCGAACGCCCCCAGTTCCTCCGGGGAGACACCCCCTTCGGGGCCGACGACGAGCACGATCTCGCCCCCGGCGGGGAGTTCGGCGCGGGCCAGGGGCTCCTCGCCGCTCTCGTGGAGGACGGCGGCGAAGTCCGCTTCGGCCAAAAGTGAGGCAACCTGTTTGGTCGACGCCGCGTCCGCGACCTCCGGAAAGCGGACCCGGCGGGACTGCTTGCCCGCCTCGCGGGCGGTCGCCCGCCACTTGCCGAGCGCCTTCAGACCGCGCTCACCCTTCCACTGCGTGATGCAGCGGGAGGCCTGCCAGGGCACGACGGCGTCGACGCCGACCTCCGTCATGGTCTCCACCGCCAGCTCACCGCGGTCGCCCTTGGGCAAGGCCTGCACGACGGTGATGCGGGGGGACTCGGGGGGTTCCTCGTGCAGGGTCTCCAGGTCCATGACGACCAACCGGTCCTTGCCCTCGGCGGCCTTCACCACACCCTCGATCCAGCGTCCGCGCCCGTCGGTGAGCACCACGTCCTCTCCGGGCCGCAGCCGCTTCACCGAGACCGCGTGCCGGCCCTCGGGTCCGTCGAGCACGAACTCCGGTCCGATCCCGACGAGTTCGTCGACGACGAACACCGGTGCCGTCATCGCACGTCACCTCCCGCCGGCCGACGGACCGACAACGCCGCCCGGACGGCGTCGAGTTCGGCGGCCAGCAGCTCCACCAGCTGCCCGGCGGGCAGCTCGCGGGCCATGCGGTGGCCCTGGCCCGCCCACAGCGCCATGCCCTGCGGGTCGCCCGCCTCGGCGGCGGCCCTGCGCAGCGGGGCGGCGAGGTAGTTGATCTCCGGGTAGGCGGCGGGCGCGTACGGGCCGTGCTCGCGCATGAACCGGTTGACCAGGCCGCGGGCGGGCCGGCCGGAGAACGCGCGGGTCAGCTCCGTGTGCGGGAAGAGCGGGTCGGTCAGGGCCTGCTTGTGCAGGTCGTGCGCGCCGGACTCGGGGGTGGTCAGGAACGCGGTGCCCAGCTGCGCGGCGCTCGCACCGGCCGCGAGGACGGCGGCGATCTGGCCGCCGCGCATGATGCCGCCGGCGGCGACGACGGGGAGGTTCACCGCCTCGCGGATCTGCGCGACGAGGGAGAGCACGCCGATGCCGGAGCCGTCGTTCTCCGGCAGGTCGCGGTGGGTGCCCTGGTGGCCGCCGGCCTCCACACCCTGGGCGACCACCGCGTCCGCGCCCGCCCGCTGCACGGCCAGCGCCTCCTCGACGGTCGTCGCGGTGACCAGGGTGAAGGTACCGGCCCGGTGCAGGGCGTCGATCACCTCGCGGGTGGGGACGCCGAAGTGGAAGGAGACCACCGGCACCGGGTCGTCGAGGAGCACGGCGAGCTTGACGTCGTAGCCGTCGTCGCGTGCGCACTCCGGGTCGCCCAGCTCGGTGCCGTACCAGGTGGCCTCGCCGGCCAGCTGCTGGGCGTAGAGGTCGACGGCGCCCGACTCCGCATGCTCGGACTGGGGCACGAAGACGTTCACGCCGAAGGGGCGGCCGGTCAGCCCGCGCAGCTGCTTGATCTCCTGGTACATCCCGTCGGCGGTCTTGTACCCGGCGGCGAGGAACCCGAGCCCGCCCGCGTCGGACACCGCGGCGGCGAGCCGCGGCCCGGAAGGACCGCCTGCCATCGGGGCCTGCACGATCGGGTGCGGGAAGAGATCGGTCAGTGCGGAGGACATGAGCGCATGGTGTCACGTCCTGCTCAAGGCTCCGAATCGGGCCGACTTCCGGCATATGCGAGAGGCGCCCACTGCCGGCAGCGGGCGCCTCTCCCCGATCACAAGCCCACGTCAGCGACCGTTGAACGCATCCTTCAACCGCGAGAACAGCCCCTGCTGCCCGGGCTGACTGTGCCCGCCCGGGGGACAACCCCCAGACCCCCGGCAGCCCACATCAGCGACCGTTGAACGCATCCTTCAACCGCGAGAACAGCCCCTGCTGCCCGGGCTGGAACTGCCCCTGCGGCCGCTCCTCGCCGCGCAGCTTGGCCAGCTCGCGCAGCAGGCGCTCCTGCTCGGGGTCGAGCTTGCTCGGGGTCTGGACCTCGACGTGGACGACGAGGTCGCCCCGGCCGCCGCCGCGCAGATGCGTGACGCCCCGGCCGTGCAGCGGGATCGACTGGCCGGACTGCGTGCCCGGGCGGATGTCGACCTCCTCCAGGCCGTCCAGGGTCTCCAGCGGCACCTTGGTGCCGAGGGCCGCCGCGGTCATCGGAATGGTGACCGTGCAGTGCAGGTCGTCGCCGCGCCGCTGGAACGTCGGGTGCGGCAGCTCGTGGATCTCGACGTAGAGGTCACCGGCCGGACCGCCGCCGGGGCCGACCTCGCCCTCGCCCGCGAGCTGGATGCGCGTGCCGTTGTCCACGCCGGCCGGGATCTTCACCGTCAGCGTGCGCCGGGCGCGGATACGGCCGTCGCCCGCGCACTCCGGGCACGGGGTCGGCACGACGGTGCCGAAGCCCTGGCACTGGGGGCAGGGCCGGGAGGTCATGACCTGGCCCAGGAAGGACCGGGTGACCTGCGAGACCTCACCGCGGCCACGGCACATGTCACACGTCTGGGCGGAGGTGCCCGGCGCCGCGCCCTCGCCGTTGCAGGTGTTGCAGACGACGGCGGTGTCGACCTGGATGTCCTTCGTGGTGCCGAAGGCCGCCTCGTCCAGCTCCACCTCCAGCCGGATCATGGCGTCCTGGCCCCGGCGGGTGCGCGAGCGCGGTCCGCGCTGCGACGCGGTGCCGAAGAACGCGTCCATGATGTCGGAGAAGTTGCCGAAGGCGCCGGCCCCGAACCCGCCCGCGCCGGCCGCGCCGGACTGCGAGAGCGGGTCGCCGCCGAGGTCGTAGACCTGCTTCTTCTGCGGGTCCGACAGCACCTCGTAAGCGGCATTGATCTCCTTGAACCGCTCCTGCGTCTTCGGATCGGGGTTGACGTCCGGGTGCAGCTCGCGCGCGAGCCGCCGGAAGGCCTTCTTGATCTCTTCCTGCGACGCGTCGCGACGCACGCCGAGAACGGCGTAGTAGTCCGTGGCCACTTACGACTCCGCCAGGATCTGTCCGACGTACCGTGCCACTGCGCGTACCGCTCCCATCGTTCCCGGATAGTCCATGCGGGTCGGTCCGACCACGCCGAGCTTGGCGACTGCCTCGCCGCCCGAACCGTAGCCCACCGACACGATGGACGTGGAGTTGAGTCCTTCGTAGGCGTTCTCGTGACCGATGCGCACGGTCATGCCCGGATCCTGTGTCTCGCCGAGCAGCTTCAGCAGGACGACCTGTTCCTCCAGCGCCTCCAGAACGGGCCGGATGGTGAGGGGGAAGTCGTGTGCGAAGCGGGTCAGATTGGCGGTGCCGCCGATCATCAGCCGCTCCTCGTTCTCCTCCACCAGGGTCTCCAGGAGCGTGGACAGCACCGTGGAGACCGTCCCGCGGTCCTCGAGGTCGAAGCCCTCGGGCAGATCCTCCACCAGCTGCGGCACGTCCGTGAAGCGTCGGCCGGCGACCCGGCTGTTCAGCCGCGCCCGCAGGTCCGCGAGCGAGGTCTCGCCGAACGGGGCCGGACAGTCGATCATCCGCTGCTCGACCCGCCCGGTGTCCGTGATCAGCACCAGCATCACGCGCGCGGGCGCGAGCGCAAGCAGCTCCACGTGCCGCACGGTCGAACGGGTCAGCGACGGGTACTGCACCACGGCGACCTGCCGGGTCAGCTGCGCCAGCAGCCGCACCGTACGGGCCACCACGTCGTCGAGGTCGACGGCGCCGTCGAGGAAGTTCTGGATGGCGCGCCGCTCCGGCCCGGTCATCGGCTTGACCCCGGCGAGCTTGTCGACGAAGAGGCGGTAGCCCTTGTCGGTGGGGATGCGGCCCGCGCTGGTGTGCGGCTGGGCGATGTAGCCCTCGTCCTCCAGGGCCGCCATGTCGTTGCGGACCGTGGCCGGGGAGACGCCGAGGTTGTGCCGCTCGGTGAGGGCCTTGGAGCCGACCGGCTCCTCGGTGCCGACGTAGTCCTGGACGATGGCACGCAACACCTGAAGCCGTCGCTCACTGAGCATCGCGCGCACCTCCAGAATCTTCCTCGGCTCCCGCCTGGCACTCGGCGCATACGAGTGCCAGCATTCCCGGGCCCAGTGTACGGCCGTCGGGTACATCGGCGGCAAGGCTGGTGCCGGCAGGCCGGTGCCGGGAGGGCTAGCGTCGCGGCATGACGGTGACTTGGGAAGAGCTGGGGTGGGAGCGGCTGGCGGAGGGCGTCGGCCGGGTGCGGTTGCCGGTGTGGGACTGCACGGTCGGGCTGGTCGTCTCCGGCGGCTCGGCGCTGCTGGTGGACGCCGGGTCGAGCCTGGCGGAGGGCGCGCGGCTGCGGGCCCAGGCGCGGGAGCTCGGCGGTGACCGTGTGACACTTCTCGCGCTGACGCACCCGCACTTCGACCACGTCTTCGGGGCGGCCCGGTTCGAGGACGCGGAGGTCTTCGCGGCCGAGGGCTCACGGACCGTGTTCGACGGCGTGCACGGGCGTGCGGAACTGCGCGCGGACGCCGTGCGCAACGGGCTGGACGCGCGGGCGGCGGACGAGGCGGTGGCGGCCCTGGTACGGCCCGGCCGCGAGGTCTCCGGCCGGCTGACCCTCGCCCTGGACGGCGGCCGGGAGGTGCTGCTGGCGAACGTGGGCCCGGGCCACACCGCGCACGACCTGGCGGTGGTGGTGCCGGGCGAGCGTCCGGTGGTGTTCTGCGGCGACCTGGTCGAGGAGTCCGGCGAACCCCAGGCCGGCCCCGACGCCGTGCCGTCCGGGTGGCCCGACGCCCTGGACCGGCTGCTGGCACTGGGCGGCGAGGACGCCCTGTACGTCCCCGGTCACGGAGCGGTGGTGGACGCCGCCTACGTCCGGGCCCAGCGGGACGCCCTGGCGGCACGCTTCGGCGTGTCGCGCTGATCGGCGCAGGACTTCTCCTATCGTCACCCGAATGCGCCCACCCGTCTCCCGCCACCGCCCTTCCAATGAGGGCCCTTCGGGCCCGCCCCTCCCACCCGTCTCCCGCCACCGCCCTTCCAATGAGGGCCCTTCGGGCCCGCCCCTCCCACCCGTCTCCCGCCACCGCCCTTCCGACGAGGGCCCTTCGGGCCCGCGCCTTCGTTCGTACTCCCCCGACCTGACCCCGCCGTGGAAGAAGCCGAAGGCCGTGCCGGAGGTGCCGGCCGAGCCCGGCCTGGTGGTCGAGGAGCCGGGGAGCGGCTTCTGCGGGGCGGTGATCCGTTGCGAGGCGGGCACGGTGACCCTGGAGGACCGCTTCGGCAAGCACCGGGTGTTCCCGCTGGAGCCCCGGGGCTTCCTGCTGGAGGGACGTGTGGTGACCCTGGTACGGCCGTCGTCCGGTGAGCCGGTACGGCCCACCCGGACGGCCTCCGGTTCGGTCGCCGTCCCCGGTGCACGCGCGCGCGTGGCCCGCGCCGGGCGGATCTACGTCGAGGGGCGGCACGACGCAGAGCTGGTCGAGAAGGTCTGGGGCGACGACCTGCGCATCGAGGGCGTGGTCGTGGAGTACCTGGAGGGCGTCGACGACCTGCCGTCGATCGTCGAGTCCTTCGCTCCGGGCCCGGACGCGCGGCTGGGCGTGCTGGTGGACCACCTGGTGCCGGGCACGAAGGAGTGGCGGATCGCGGAGTCGGTGACCAGCGAGCACGCGCTGGTGGTGGGCCACCCGTACATCGACATCTGGGAGGCGGTGAAGCCGGCCGCGCTGGGCATCCCGGCCTGGCCCACGGTCCCGCACGGCCAGGACTGGAAGACGGGCGTGTGCCGTGCGCTGGGGTGGCCGTCGGAGAACACCGGGGCGGTGTGGCAGGCGATCCTGAAGCGGGTGGGGTCCTACAAGGACCTGGAGCCGGAGCTGCTGGGGAGGGTGGAGGAGCTGATCGACTTCGTCACGGCAGCGGGAAGCGGTGGGGCTTGACATCGGGGAGCGTGCCGAACCCGCTGGTGTCCAGTTCGACGCCCAGCGCCTCGATCCGCAGGAGTTCGCCGAATTTCCTCTTGGTCTGCCCCTTGTAGTCGGCCCGCTCCCCCTCACCTTCGGGCCGCGTCAGCAGGACGCACTGCGCCATGACCGGATCGACGATGAGGTATACGGGAATCCCACCTGCCGCATAGATGGAGCGCTTGACGCAGTAGTCCCTCTCGACGCTGGTCTTCGAGACCACCTCGACGACCATCGTGATGAGACTGGCCGGGAGGAGCCGACCCGAAGCAGGCAGGATTTCGGGAGCGACGACCACAAGATCCGGGACAGGCTCGCTGGCTTCGTCGATGATGTCGACGTCCTGGGTTTGAAGGCTGTACCAGTGCTGAAGAGGGATCTGCCTCCCGAGCAGCATCACGATCAGGTTATGGACCAGATCAGGGCTCGCCATCATCACGATTTCCCCCCGCAGGAGCTCCACCTTGAGTCCGTCGGGCGGTTCGAACCCCTCGAAGAACTCTGCGACTCCACGTTCGTCCACAGCGGTCATCTCCGTGGCCTCCACATTCGCCGCGTACTGTCAGCGGCAGCCTACGAACCAGGTTATTGACCGAACCGGCGTTCCGGGGGCATTCACTCGCCGGAGTGATCAGTCCACCAGGTCCCGCACCACCGCGTCCGCCAGCAGCCGCCCGCGCAGTGTCAGTACGGCCCGCCCGTCGTCGTAGGGCCCGCGCTTCAGAAGCCCCTCCGACAGGGCCCTGCGGGATGCTTCGAGCCCCTCCTCCTTGAGCAGGGACAGCGGTGCCCCCTCGCGCAGCCGCAGCTCCAGCAGGATCCGCTCCACCCGGCGGTCCTCCTCGGACAGCACTTCACGCCCGGCCCCCGGCGACTTCCCCGACGCCAGCGCCGCCGCATACGCCCCCGGGTGCTTGACGTTCCACCAGCGCACCCCGCCCACGTGCGAGTGCGCCCCCGGGCCCGCGCCCCACCAGTCGGCGCCCCGCCAGTACAGCTCGTTGTGCAGGCAGCGGCCGGCCTCCGAGGTGGCCCAGTTGGACACCTCGTACCACTCGAAGCCCGCCGCGGACAGGGCCTCCTCGGCGATCAGGTAGCGGTCGGCGTGCACGTCGTCGTCCGTCATCGGGATCTCGCCGCGGCGGATCCGGCGGGCGAGCTGGGTGCCCTCCTCGACGATCAGCGCGTAGGCGCTGATGTGGTCCGGACCCGCGCCGAGCGCCGCGTCCAGCGACGCCCGCCAGTCGTCGTCGGACTCGGCGGGGGTGCCGTAGATCAGATCGAGGTTGACGTGTTCGAAGCCGGCCGCACGGGCCTCGGCCACACACGCCTCGGGGCGGCCGGGGGTGTGGGTCCGGTCGAGGACCTTCAGCACGTGCTGCTGCGCGCTCTGCATGCCGAAGGAGATCCGGTTGAAGCCGCCCTCCCTGAGGGCCGTCAGATACGCCGGATCGACCGACTCCGGGTTCGCCTCCGTGGTGACCTCCGCGTCCGGCGCCAGGCCGAACTCGTCGCGGACGGCCCCCAGCATCCGTACGAGGTCGCCGGCGGCCAGCAGGGTCGGCGTGCCGCCGCCGACGAAGACCGTGCGGACCTCGCGCGGGTCGTCGCCGAGCACCTTGCGGGCGAGTCGGATCTCGTCGATCAGCGTGTCCGCGTAGTTGTCCCGGGAGGCCAGGACTCCGCCCGTGCCGCGCAGCTCGGTCGCGGTGTAGGTGTTGAAGTCGCAGTACCCGCAGCGGGTCGCGCAGTACGGGACGTGAAGGTAGAAGCCGAGCGGGCGGTCGGCCGCCCCGGCGAGCGCCTGTGCGGGCAGTGCGCCGTCGGCGGGGACGGGCTCGCCGTCGGGGAGTGCGGAAGGCATGCCTTCCATTGTCCAGCACCCGGGCGGTTGCCCCACCGGCCGGCATTCGGGCGGTTGCCCCGCCGGGCCGGCGGGGCTCGGTTGCCCGCCGTCACTGCGCCTGGAGCACCATCAGGGCCAGATCGTCCTCGGGCGGGCGTGCCCCGAACTCGTGCACGAGCAGCTGGATGCGCTCGGCGATCGAGCCGGCGTCCAGCCCGGCGCAGTCGGCGAGTGCGGCGGCGAGCCCGTCGCCGTCGTCGAACTGGCGCGAGCCGCAGCGCCGCTCGGTCACCCCGTCGGTGACGCACAGCAGCGTGTCGCCGGGCTCCAGCTCGAAGGTGTCGCTGGTGTACGTCTCGTCCTCGATGACACCGAGCAAGGTCTGCGGGCGCGCGACCGGACGGACGTCTCCGGCGCGGGTGAGCAGCAGCGGCAGCGGGTGCCCGGCGCTGGCGAGGGTGCAGCGGACGCCGCCGTCGAAGGGGACGAGCTCGCCGTACAGGAGGGACAGGAAGCGGGTCTGGGGGTCGTCGCCGGGGGCGACGGGGCCCACGAGGGCCCGGGCGGCGGCGTCGGCGGCCTCGGTGGCGTCGTCGAGGAGGAGCTGGTTGAGACGGTCCAGGACGTCGGCGACGCCGTAGCCCTCGCGGGCCAGCAGCCGCAGCCAGGGCCGGGCGAGTCCGATGACCACGGCGGCCTCCGGGCCCTTGCCCTGTACGTCGCCCACCGCGAAGCACCAGCGGCCGTCGCCGGCCGGGAAGAGGTCGTAGAAGTCTCCGCTGGGGCCGCCCTGGTCGCAGGGCTCGTAGACGAGGGCGCTGCGCACCCCGGGGATCTCGGCGACCGCGCCGGGCAGCAGCCCGCGCTGGAGCACGGCGCTGATGGTGGCCTGGCGGGCGTACTGCCGGGCCGCGCCGATGCCGAGCGCCACCCGTCGGCTCAGGTCCTCCACCAGCCCGGTGATCTCGTCGGGGAAGCGCGTCAGCCCGGTCCGGCCGATGACGAGCGTGCCCAGCGGGCGGCCGCCGGCGATCAGGCGGTAGGCGAGCGCGGCGCCGTCGGTCGCGCGGGGGCCGAGGGCCTGCGCGGGCCAGGGGTAGGGGACCGGGCCGGAGCGTAAGTCCTCGGTGGGCTGCGGAGGGTCCTTCTCCAGGGCGCGGCGCAGCTCCTCGAGGTGGTTCTCGCTGCCGTGCCAGACGCGGGCGAGCCGCGGTCCGGCAGCGCCCGTGCCGTCGCTCCAGCCGCCCCGCACGGTGGCCTCGTCCTCCAGCCACACCGCGCACCAGTCGGCCAGCCGGGGTACCAGCAGCTGCCCGGTGAGCGCGGCGACCAGGTCCTCGTCGAGCTGCCCGGCGAGCAGGTCGGAGGCCTCGGCGAGAAAGGACAGGGCGCCGCGGCCCAGCCATTCGCGGTCGCGTTCGGCGCGCTGCGGGTCGGGGGCGAGGATCTCGGCGACGCCGAGGCCGGGCTCCGCGTGGTACGCCTCGGTGTCCTCCTCGTCGCCCTCGGCGGGCAGCCGTGCCCACACCGTCTTGACTCCGGTGCGGTAGGTGATGCCCCACTCCTCGGCGAGCGCGGCGACGAGCCGCAGCCCGCGGCCGTACTCCGGGGGTTCGTACGGCGCCTCGCCGGCGTGGTCGCGGGGGGCGCGCGAGGGGTGCTGGTCGGACACCTCGACGACGCACGCGCCGGTCTCCGGCTCCAGGCGGCAGACCAGCTCGACATCGGTGCCCGCGTGCACGACGGCGTTGGTGACCAGTTCGCTGACGACCACCAGGACGTCGTCGGCGAGGCGGTCGGGAACGGTCAGTCCGAGCTCCCGCCACTCCGTGAGCGCCGCGCGCGCCAGCCCACGGGCGGAGCCCGGCGCGAGGGGGCTTCCGGACAAGGTCGCATGCGCCTGGGTACGCGCCTGAGCGCGCTGCTGCGCAGCCGTGTCACCGCCACGGGAGAGCGTCTCCCGTTGCGTCGGAATGGCCACCATGACGGCTCCCCGGACAGTGCGGACGCGCGCCCTCGGCACGCACGACGCGGACAGGGTGACAGAAAGGCCGCGTCCATGAGCACCGAGTAACCGAAATGAGCCAGCCAGGACAAGAACCGGACGTGATCCGTATACGAAGACGGACAGATCCGATCAACGGATCTGTCCGCTTCGTTCGTTCGGTTGATTCCTGTTCGTTCCGGCCCCGGTCAGTCCTCGCGGGTGCCCGCGTACATCTCGTCGATCAGATGCTTGTACTCGCGCTCCACCACCGGCCGCTTCAGCTTCAGGGACGGGGTGATCTCGCCGTGCTCCACGTCCAGGTCGCGCGGGAGCAGGCGGAACTTCTTGACGGTCTGCCAGCGCTGGAGACCCTCGTTGAGCTCCTTGACGTAACCGTCGACCATCTCCACCGTCTGAGGGGCGGCGACCACATCCGCGTACGACCTGCCCTCCAGGCCGTTCTCCTTGGCCCACTCCAGGATCGCGGCCTCGTCGAGGGCGATGAGGGCGGTGCAGAAGTTCCGGTCGGCGCCGTGGACCAGAATGTTGGAGACGTACGGGCACACCGCCTTGAACTGGCCCTCGACCTCGGCGGGCGCGATGTACTTGCCGCCGGAGGTCTTGATCAGGTCCTTCTTGCGGTCGGTGATGCGCAGGTAGCCGTCCGGGGAGAGCTCGCCGATGTCGCCGGTGTGGAACCAGCCGTCGGACTCCAGCACCTCGTCGGTCTTCTCGGGCAGCTTGTGGTAGCCCTGCATGATGCCGGGGCCGCGCAGCAGGATCTCGCCGTCGTCGGCGATACGGACCTCGGTGCCGGGCAGCGGCTTGCCGACGGTGCCGGTGCGGTAGGCCTCGCCGGGGTTGACGAAGGAGGCCGCGGAGGACTCGGTGAGGCCGTAGCCCTCCAGGATGTGGATGCCGGCGCCGGCGAAGAAGTAGCCGATCTCCGGGGCGAGCGCGGCGCTGCCCGACACACAGGCGCGCAGCCGGCCGCCGAAGGCCTCGCGGATCTTGGCGTAGACGAGCCTGTCGGCGACCTTGTGCTTGGAGGCCAGGGCGAAGGGCGCGGAGTGGACGCCGGTGCGCTTGAAGTTGTCCTGGGTGACCTTGGCGTACTCGCGGGCGACCTCGGCGGCCCACTGGAAGATCTTGTACTTGGCCGCGCCGCCCGCACGGGCCTTGCCGGCCACGCCGTTGTAGACCTTCTCGAAGATGCGCGGGACGGCCGCCATGTAGGTCGGCTGGACCACCGGCAGATTCTCGATGATCTTGTCGACCCGGCCGTCGACGGCGGTGACGTGGCCGACCTCGATCTGGCCGGAGGTGAGGACCTTGCCGAAGACGTGCGCGAGCGGCAGCCACAGGTACTGCACGTCGTCGGGGCCGATCAGGCCGGTGGAGGCGATCGCCTTCGCCATGTACGACCAGTTGTCGTGCGGCAGCCGGACGCCCTTGGGGCGGCCCGTGGTGCCGGAGGTGTAGATGAGGGTGGCGAGCTGGTCCTTGGTGAGGGCGCCGACCCGCTCCTTGATCAGCTCGGGGTGCTTGTCCAGGTAGGCGGCGCCGCGCTGCTCCAGCTCGGCCAGCGTGAGCACCCAGTCGCCGGTCTCGACGCCGGCCGGGTCGACCACGACGACGTGGTGCAGGTCGGGCAGCTCCGCCCGCTTCTCGAGCGCCTTGGCGAGCTGGGCGGCGTTCTCCGCGACGAGGACCTTGCTCTCGGAGTCGGAGAGGATGAAGGCCGACTCGTCGGCGTTGGTCTGCGGGTAGATCGTGGTGGTGGCCGCGCCCGCGCACATGATGCCGAGGTCGGCGAGCAGCCACTCCACCCGCGTGGAGGAGGCGAGCGCGACCCGCTCCTCGGGCCGCACGCCCAGCTCGATGAGCCCGGCGGCGATCGCGAAGACACGCTGGGCGGCCTGCCCCCAGCTCAGCGACTTCCAGTCGTCCGGGCCGTCGCCGGTGGCAGCCGGCACCGGGTACCGGTAGGCCTCGGCGTCCGGTGTGGCCGCCACACGCTCCAAAAAGAGTGCCGCCACGGACGGCGGACGGTTCTCGATCAGGGTCTGTGCGTCGCTCACGACATCCTCCGGGGCCCGCGACAGTGCGGCGGCTGGCTCAGGTGCGGCTGGGGTGGATCAGGTGCGGCTGGGCTGGATCAGGTGCGCTGGGGTGGCTCACGGGTTGCGGCTCGGGGCCGTTGTTTAACTCGCGAGTAACTATCGAGCAGGGACAGATTAAGGGGCCTTCCGCCACCGCGTAAGGGGTTGCGGCCTGTCACTTCCTACAGACGGCGACCGCCCCCATGCACAGGGGCCCGCCGCACTTTCGCACGACGGACCCCTTTTCACCCGGTTCGCCGGGGTACCGGCTGCTCGCTCCGGGCTACCGACGGTTACTTCTTGCCCTTGGCCGATCCCGCGCTGTCATCGCTGGAGAGCACCGCGATGAAGGCCTCCTGCGGAACCTCCACGGAACCCACCATCTTCATGCGCTTCTTGCCCTCCTTCTGCTTCTCCAGCAGCTTCCGCTTACGGGAGATGTCACCGCCGTAGCACTTGGCGAGGACGTCCTTGCGGATGGCGCGGATGGTCTCGCGGGCGATCACGCGGGAACCGATGGCGGCCTGCACGGGCACCTCGAAGTTCTGCCGCGGGATCAGCTCCTTGAGCTTGGCGACGAGCCGGACGCCGTACGCGTACGCCTGGTCCTTGTGGGTGATCGCCGAGAAGGCGTCCACTTTGTCGCCGTGCAGCAGGATGTCGACCTTGACGAGGCTGCTCGACTGCTCGCCCGTGGGCTCGTAGTCCAGCGAGGCGTAACCGCGCGTCTTGGACTTCAGCTGGTCGAAGAAGTCGAAGACGATCTCCGCGAGCGGCAGCGTGTAGCGGATCTCCACCCGGTCCTCGGAGAGGTAGTCCATGCCGAGCAGGGTGCCGCGCCGGGTCTGGCACAGCTCCATGATCGCGCCGATGAACTCGGTGGGCGCGAGGATCGTGGCCCGCACGACCGGCTCGTACACCTCGTCGATCTTGCCCTCGGGGAACTCGCTGGGGTTGGTGACGACGTGCTCGACGCCGTCCTCCATGATCACCCGGTAGACCACGTTGGGCGCCGTGGCGATCAGGTCGAGGCCGAACTCGCGCTCCAGCCGCTCCCGGATCACGTCCAGGTGGAGCAGGCCGAGGAAGCCGACGCGGAAGCCGAAGCCGAGGGCGGCGGACGTCTCCGGCTCGTAGACCAGCGCGGCGTCGTTGAGCTGGAGCTTGTCCAGGGCCTCGCGCAGCTCCGGGTAGTCGGACCCGTCCAGCGGATACAGGCCCGAGAAGACCATCGGCTTGGGGTCCTTGTAGCCGCCGAGCGCCTCCTCGGCACCCTTGCTCTGGCTGGTGACGGTGTCACCGACCTTGGACTGGCGGACGTCCTTCACACCGGTGATGAGGTAGCCCACCTCGCCGACGCCGAGGCCGTCGGCGGGCAGCATCTCCGGCGAGTTGGTGCCGATCTCCAGCAGCTCGTGGGTGGCGCCGGTGGACATCATCCGGATCCGCTCGCGCTTGTTGAGCTGACCGTCGACGACACGGACGTACGTCACGACACCCCGGTAGGAGTCGTAGACCGAGTCGAAGATCATCGCGCGGGCCGGGGCATCCTTGACGCCGACCGGGGCGGGGATCTGCTCGACCACCTTGTCCAGCAGCGCCTCGACGCCGAGGCCGGTCTTGGCGGAGACCTTCAGCACGTCGTCGGGGTCACAGCCGACGAGGTTGGCCAGCTCCTCGGCGAACTTCTCCGGCTGGGCGGCCGGCAGGTCGATCTTGTTGAGGACCGGGATGATCGTGAGGTCGTTCTCCATCGCCAGATAGAGGTTGGCGAGGGTCTGCGCCTCGATTCCCTGGGCCGCGTCGACGAGGAGGATGGTCCCCTCGCAGGCGGCGAGCGACCGTGAGACCTCGTAGGTGAAGTCGACGTGCCCCGGGGTGTCGATCATGTTGAGGATGTGCGTGTTGCCGGGGTCGTGGGTCGGGGCCCACGGCAGACGCACCGCCTGGGACTTGATCGTGATGCCGCGCTCGCGCTCGATGTCCATGCGGTCGAGGTACTGAGCGCGCATCTGCCGCTGCTCGACCACACCGGTCAGCTGGAGCATCCGGTCGGCGAGCGTGGACTTGCCGTGGTCGATGTGCGCGATGATGCAGAAATTGCGGATCAGAGCCGGGTCGGTACGGCTCGGCTCGGGCACATGGGTAGGGGTCGCGGGCACGCAGGGTCCTGATTCTTGAGGCGTCCGCATACGTGTGCTTGTCCGTCTGCGGTCTCGGGTCGGATCGATACGTAGTCTCCATGGTCCCACGGACGGCGACCTGCGACGGGTTTGGGCCACTCGATGGGCCGCTGGTAGTGTGGGTGGCTGTGTCTCATGCCCTCTCAGCGCGAGGCACATCGGAAAATTTCGAAAGAGAAGGCTCATTCGTGGCGAACATCAAGTCCCAGATCAAGCGGATCAAGACCAACGAGAAGGCTCGGCTGCGCAACAAGGCCGTCAAGTCCTCCCTGAAGACGGCGATCCGCAAGGCCCGCGAGGCCGCTGCCGCGGGTGACGTCGAGAAGGCCACCGAGTACCAGCGCGCTGCCGCGCGTCAGCTCGACAAGGCCGTCTCGAAGGGCGTCATCCACAAGAACCAGGCCGCCAACAAGAAGTCGGCGCTGGCTTCCAAGGTCGCGTCCCTCAAGGGCTGAACTTCCTGACTTGACGCCGGGAGGACCAGAGCGGGCCCTCTCTCATCCGCTCCCGACCGGCACCCAGGATCCATGCGCGGCCTGCGTTCGCCACGCGGGCATGGATCCACGAGCGTGACCGAAGGCCCCGTCGCCTCCCTTCCCCAGGGAGAGCGGCCGGGGCCTTCGGCTTGCATTCCCGGGCTCCGACTTGCACCGCTTGCCTCTTGGGCCGGCTCTCGCCGCTTGCGCCGCTTGCCCTCTGGTTCGGCTTGCGCCGCTTGCGTTCTGGTTCGGCTTGCGCCGCTTGCGCTTTGTGTCGGCGTGGCCCGGACCCTGGGGGCTGGCGTGGCCCGGCCCCTCGGGAAGGCGGGCGGATGCGGCGGGCCGGGCGCG
Organism: Streptomyces sp. MK7; assembly: GCF_032658145.1. Classification (NCBI taxonomy): domain Bacteria; kingdom Bacillati; phylum Actinomycetota; class Actinomycetes; order Kitasatosporales; family Streptomycetaceae; genus Streptomyces; species Streptomyces sp. MK7. The sequence continues at coordinate 295,230 of NZ_JAVACL010000003.1, read as the reverse complement.
GGGCGAGGGTGGGTGCGGCGCGCGGGTGGGCGCGCCGGGTGGGCGCGCGACCCGCTGGGCCCGACGCGCGGGTGGGTACAGACCCTGGGTCCGGCGCCGAGGCGGCCCGGACACAGGCCCCGCAGGGCCGGCGGAGCGACGTGGCGGAGGTGCCGGAGGACCGGCCGCCCGGCCGGGCGTCGCACGCACACCGGGCGGGGACCGCGGGCGGCCGCCACGGTCGCAGGCGCACGCCCTGCCCCCGAGGGAGCGCCCCTCCCGAAGGCACGAGTCCGTCCCGAAGGCACGAGTCCGTCCGGAGTCGCCCGCCCCGGGCAGCAGCCCAGCCCCACGCATGGGGCATCGGCTCCAGACACCCCCTAGGGCACCCCTAGGCCACCCCTAGGCCCGGCCCCTTGAGCGTGCCGCTCGGGCGATGGTCACGACGGCCTTCTCCAGGGCGTACTCGGGGTCGTCGCCGCCGCCCTTCACCCCGGCGTCCGCCTCGGCCACCGCCCGCAGGGCCACCGAGATGCCGTCCGGGGTCCAGCCTCGCATCTGCTGCCGGACCCGGTCGATCTTCCACGGCGGCATGCCGAGTTCCCGCGCCAGGTCGGCGGGGCGTCCGCCGCGTGCGGAAGCCAGCTTCCCGATCGCGCGCACGCCCTGGGCCAGCGCGCTGGTGATCATCACCGGCGCCACGCCCGTGGCGAGCGACCACCGCAGCGCCTCGAGGGCCTCCGCGGCCCGACCCTCCACGGCCCGGTCCGCGACGGTGAAGCTGGAGGCCTCGGCCCGTCCGGTGTAGTAGCGCCCGACGACGGCCTCGTCGATCGTCCCCTCGACGTCGGCGGCCAGCTGCGACGCCGCCGACGCCAGCTCGCGCAGATCACTGCCGATCGCATCCACCAGGGCCTGGCACGCCTCGGGCGTCGCCGAACGCCCGAGCCCGCGGAACTCGCCCCGTACGAAGGCGAGCCGGTCGGCCGGCTTGGTCATCTTCGGGCAGGCCACCTCCCGTGCCCCCGCCTTGCGCGCGGCGTCCAGCAGCCCCTTGCCCTTCGCGCCGCCCGCGTGCAGCAGCACCAGGGTGATCTCCTCGGCAGGCGCCCCCAGATACGCCTTCACGTCCTTGATCGTGTCGGCCGAAAGGTCCTGTGCGTTGCGTACGACCACGACCTTGCGCTCCGCGAAGAGCGACGGACTGGTCAGCTCGGCGAGCGTGCCGGGCTGCAACTGGTCCGGGGTGAGGTCTCGTACGTCCGTGTCGGCGTCGGCGGCCTTCGCGGCGGCCACCACCTCCTGCACGGCACGGTCGAGCAGGAGGTCCTCCTGCCCGACGGCGAGCGTCACCGGGGCGAGAGGGTCGTCATTCGCAGTCTTCCTGGCCATCGCGACAAGCATCCCACGCGGCACTGACAACGAGCGGCGCGGCGGTCGGCGGAGACCGCCTACGGCTCCTCGCGCCAGCCGTCCCACTGCGCCGCGAACTCGTCCAGCTCCCCGGGGTCCAGCCGTTCCTCCTCGTCCCGCAGGACGACGAGCCACTGGGCGTCCTCGGCATCGTCCTCACCGGCCAGAGCGTCCCGTACGAGCCGCGGCTCCTCCCGGATTCCGAACCGCACCCCGAGCGCCTGAGCCGCCTCCTCCGCGGAATCGCGGTCGGGCAGCACCAGTACATGTCTCACATCACTCACGCCGGCCATTGTCGCCCCAGGGACCCCCGAACCGATGCGGGCGGCCCCCCGTGCGGCCGTCAGTCCCGTGCCACGCGCAGCCCCGCGCCCGCTCCGGTGACCGCGAGCGATCCGTCCCGGTCCGTCCGCAGCACTCTCGCACCCTCCGCCTGGAGCGCCGCGACCGTGCTCGGAGCCGGGTGTCCGTACATGTTGCCCGCACCGCAGGAGATCAGTGCCAGCCGCGGGGCCACCACCCGTATCAGGTCCGGGTCCTGGTGGGCGGAGCCATGATGGGCGACCTTGAGCACGTCCACGCCGACCAGCCGCGCGAGGACCGGAGACCGCAACAACTGCTGCTGTGCCGGGGGTTCGAGGTCACCCAGCAGCAACAGCCGCAGCCCGCCGGAGCGGACGAGCAGCGTCACGCTGGCGTCGTTCGGCCCGTCCGGATCCGGGGACGGGCGTGGCGGAGGCCACAGGACCTGCCAGCTCAGCCCGCCGATCCGCCGCTCCTCCCCGGCGGCGGCGTGGGTGAGCGGGATACCCCGCCCGGCTGCCTCCCTCCGTACGAACTCCGCCTGGTCCGCGGGCTCCTCGTAACCGGTCGTCTCGATCGCGCCCACCGAGCGTCCCCGCAGGACACCGGGCAGCCCGGTCACATGGTCGGCGTGGAAGTGGGTCAGCACGACCAACGGGATCCTGGTGATGCCCAGCGCGCGCAGACAGTGGTCCACCGGCTTGGGGTCGGGCCCGGCGTCCACCACCACACCGGCGCCCGGTCCGGCCGCCAGCACCGTGGCGTCGCCCTGGCCCACGTCGCACATCGCGAACCGCCAGCCCGGCGGCGGCCAACCGGTGATCACCCGGGTCAGCGGCGGAGGCTGCACCAGTACCAGCAGGAGCAGCACCCCGCACAGGGCGCAGAGCCACGGGTGTCCCAGCAGCCGCCGGCCCACCAGTACGACCACCACGGTGACCAGCCCCAGCAGCAGCGCCCCGGTCCAGCTGCCCGGCCAGTCCACTCCCCCGCCGGGCAGCGCCGCGCCGGTCCTGGCCACCTCCGCGATCCACCGGGTGGGCCAACTCGCGCACCACGCGAACGCCTTCGCCACCGGCATCGCCAACGGCGCGGTCGCCAGGGACGCGAAGCCCAGCACCGTGGCGGGCGCGACCGCGACCTCCGCGAGCAGGTTGCACGGCACCGCCACCAGACTGACCCGCGCCGACAGCACGGCGACCACCGGCGCGCACAGCGCCTGCGCCGCTGCCGCGGCGGCCAGCGCCTCGGCCAGGCGGGCGGGCACCCGGCGCCGGCGCAGCGCCGCGCTCCAGCGGGGCGCCAGCGTGAGCAGGGCGCCGGTGGCCAGCACCGACAGCAGGAAGCCGTAACTGCGGGCCAGCCACGGGTCGTAGAGCACCAGCAGCAGTACGGCCGTCGCCAGGGCCGGGATCAGCGATCGGCGGCGCCCGGTCGCCAGGGCGAGCAGCGCGACCGACCCGCACGCCGCGGCGCGCAGCACGCTCGGATCCGGTCGGCACACGACGACGAATCCGAGGGTGAGCACTCCGCACAGCAGCGCGGTGGCACGCAGCGACAGACCGAGTCGCGGCGCCAGGCCACGGCGTTCGACGTGCTGGGCCAGTCCGGGCGGGCCGATGAGCAGGGCGAGCAGGACCGTGAGGTTGCTTCCGGAGACGGCCAGCGTGTGGGCGAGGTCCGTCTCCTTGAACGCCTCGTCCAAGTCGGGCGTGACCCGGGAGGTGTCTCCCACGACCAGCCCCGGCAGCAGCGCCCGGGCGTCCCCCGGCAGTCCGTCCGTCGCCGCGCGCAGCCCGGCCCGCAGCCGGCCCGCCAGCCGTTGCGGCCCCGACGGTCTCCCGATCACCTCGGGCGCCGCCCGGCCCCGGACCCGCAGTACCGCCGCGATCCGGTCGCCGTCGGTGAGCGGGGGTGCCAGCCGCGCGGTCACTCTCAGCCGCGTGGACGGCAGCAGCCCCAGCCAGGGCGACGGCCGAGTGTCAGCTCCGTGCCCGTGCCCCTGTCCGGCGGTGTTCACCAGGATCAGCACGGGTGTCCGGATCTCCGCGGCGGCCGCGGCCCCCGGGTCGCCGACCCGCTCCACGCGCCGTACCTCGGCGTCCATCAGCACCGAGTCCGGCGCCATGTGGTCGCCGCTGACCCGAGGCCGGGTGAGCCGGGGATCGGAGGTCAGCTCCACCTCGGCGGTCACCGTGGCGTACTGCCGCGCCAGCCCGGGCACGGGTCCTCGGCGCACGTCGGCCCCGTGCAGCCCCGCGGAAGCGGCGGCCGCGGCGGCGGCGAGCAGCGCCGCGGCAAGGGAGGCGCGCGCCAAGCCACGGGAGCCGGTGGATGAGGCCGGGGGTGGGAGTGGAGGTGAGTGCGGGGACGGCGGTGGCGGTGCGGGTGGCGAAGGTGTGGGGGTGGGTGCCGGTGCGGGTTCGTGTGCGAGCGCTGTCCTGCTCCGCCTGGTACGTCCTCGCTGCTGCCGGGTGGCGTACAGGAGCACGGCGGCTGTGGCGAGGCACACTGCCACGAAACCGGTCACCCATCCCGCCGGAGCCGCCAGAGCCACGGCCGCCGTCGCCCAGGCCGCGAGCGCGGGAGGGAGGAGCCGTAAGTCGGTCGGTCCTTCCTGTCGGGGGTGGGCGGCTCCTAGCCGTTTGCCGGAAGCGGCGTGCACCGCGGGGCGCGTCCGGGGCGCGGTGGGGGCGGGGTTCCGGCTCATGACCTCACCAGGCTTCGCAGGTCGGCGAAGCGCCGGTCACCGATGCCGCTCACCTGGCGCAACTCGTCCACCGAACGGAAACCGCCGTGCTGCGTGCGGTAGTCGATGATGTGCTGGGCCAGCACGGGACCGACACCGGGCAGGGTCTCCAACTGCTCGGCGGTGGCGGTGTTCAGAGAGACCGGGGCGGCGGGAGGCCCCGCCGCGCCCGTTCCGGCCGCGGTGGATCCCGTCGCCGGGGCGGGCCCGCCGACGACCACCTGTTCACCGTCCACGAGGAACCTGGCGCGGTTCAGACCGCCGAGGTCGGTGCCGGGGCGCACTCCGCCCGCCGCCCGTAGCGCGTCGGCGACCCGTGAACCCGCCGGGAGCCGGTGGATCCCGGGGTGGCGTACCTTGCCGCTGACGTCCACGACGATCTCCGGTCCGGCCGAGGCAGTGGTACCCGGTGAAGGCGCCGAAGCGCCGAACGCGGTGGCCTTGTCCTGCCCTCGGCTCGGGGCGGGGGCCACGGCCCTCACCACCTCGGGCGCCCGGACCTCATCGCCGCGGCCGGCCCAGAAGTGCTGCAGGGCGAAGGCCCCGGCGAGGACGAACACCACCGTGAGGGCGATCACGCTTCTGCGCTCGAGGCCGCACCGCGTCTGCACCCACATCGGCATCCGCTCACGCAGCGCGAGCCGGGCCCTGTCCCGCCAGTCCGTCCCCACGCTCACGTCCGTGCCCACGCCCGCGACGCCCCGAACGGCCTCACTCTCGGCAGGCGGCTCCACTTCGCCCCCGTCGGCCGGCAGCACATCGCTGACGGCAGCCGGCGCCTTGGCGGTCACAGCAGTGGTGCTCGCGCCCCGCAGAACGGAGTCCTGCTCCCTCGGCCTGGTGGGGTTCACCGTCACCCGCCGCGGTGGCCCGTTCCCCGACTCCGCCGGCCGGTCGGGGTGTCCCCCTACCCCCTGTCGTTCCCTGTGTTCCGGCTCCAGCCGGTCCGTGTGTCCCGACTCCCCCAGCCGCCCGGTGTGTTCGACGAACAGTGCCCGAGCGCGTCGGCGCAGGTCCTCGGCCTGCGCATGGCGGTGCCGGGGGCCGCGCCGAGCGGGCGGGCGGCGGTGGCGGGTGCGGCCGTCCGAGTCCGGGCCACGGCCTGGGCCGCTGGTTGCCGTCGCTGTGCGTGAGTGTGCTCGAAGTGCCATGCGACGAGCATCGGGCAGTCCGGCACATTCGCGATGATCTTGCTTGATTCCCGGGGACTACTCCCGGGTTGTGGACAACTCCGTCACCCACACGGGTTATCGAGGAAGGCGATGTCTCATCGAAGGGAGGCGATGCCTCATCGAGGGGAGACCACAACCCCCAGCAGCCCCGGCCCGGTGTGCGCCCCGATCACCGCCCCGACCTCGCTCACATGCAGCTCGGCCAGCCCGGGCACCCGCGCCCGCAGCCGGTCCGCGAGGGCCGACGCCCGTTCCGGGGCGGCGAGATGGTGGACGGCGATGTCGATGCCCGCCCCGCTCGCGCGCTCGGCCGCGATCTCCTCCAGGCGGGCGATCGCCTTGGAGGCCGTCCGCACCTTCTCCAGGAGCTCGATGCGGCCCCCTTCCAGCTGGAGCAGCGGTTTGACGGCGAGCGCGGAGCCGAGCAGGGCCTGCGCGGCGCCGATGCGGCCGCCGCGGCGCAGATAGTCGAGTGTGTCGACGTAGAAGTAGGCGGAGGTGCCCCCGGCCCGTTTCTCCGCGGCGGTGACCGCGTCGTCCACGGTGCCGCCGGACCCGGCCGTCTCGGCGGCGGCCAGGGCGCAGAAGCCGAGTGCCATCGCGACCATCCCGGTGTCCACCACGCGCACCGGCACGGGTGCCTCGCGGGCCGCGAGCACCGCCGCGTCGTACGTGCCCGACAGTTCCGCGGACAGGTGCAGGGAGACGATGCCGGACGCACCGGATTCGGCCACCTTGCGGTAGGTCTCGGCGAAGAGTTCGGGGCTGGGGCGCGAGGTGGTGACGGGCCGGCGCTTCTGCAGTGCCTGGGCCAGGGAGCGGGTGGAGATCTCCGTGCCCTCTTCGAGCGCCCGGTCGCCGAGGACCACGGTCAGCGGGACCGTGGTGATGCCGTGGCGCGCCATCGTCCGCGGCGGCAGGTAGGCCGTTGAATCGGTGACGATCGCGACATGGCGGGACATGAGCTGGAGGTTACCTGCCGTAGCGCCCGGACGGCAGCCCAGGCCCGCTGACCGGGTGTGCCACTGGCCGGATCGAGCGGATCAAGTGGTGCTCTCGGGACGGGGTTTCTTCTGCCAGGAGTAGACGGGGCGACGGACCGCCGGGGTGATGGCGGGGCGGGCGGCCTCCGGGGCGGAGCCCGGCCGTGGGGTCCGCGACGCCGTTCGCCGGTCCTGGTCGGCGGCCGGGGACTCGGGCCACGGCTCGGGTGCGGCCGCGGGCTCCGGGCTGGTCCAGTGACGCAGGGCGTCGGCCTCCACGTCGATCTGGGCGCTCAGCATGTCCAGGTCGTCCTCGGCGAAGCGGCGGGCTCGGTCATGGGCCGCCCAGCGCAGGGAGTCGGCCGAGTCCGTGATGCGCAGCGTCCTCTCGCGCAGGCCCGGGAGCCGCTCGGCGAGCGTCGCCCGGCTGGGGTCGCTCTCCAGGCGCTTGAGTTCGGCGTCCAGTTGGTGGCCGTACGCGCTGAGCCGCTCGAACAGGGCGACGGACTCCTTCAGGGACTCGTCCTCGGCCGCGCCCGCGTACAGGGCGTCCTGGGTGGCACGCATCGAGGTGCGCAGGGTGAGCCGGAGCCCGGCCAGCTCGCCGGCCGGGCCGGGCCGGCCGAGAGATTTGGCGCGCAGGGTCTGGTCCTCCACCGCGCGGCGGGCCTGGCTGATCGTGCGGTCCACGCTGCGCTTGGCGGCGCCGACGGCCTTGACCGTGGCGTAGGCGCCGAGCACCAGGCAGAGCACGAAGAGCACGGCGAAGACTGCGACGACTGCTTCCACGGCGCTCCTCCTCGGCTCGGGCGGCACAGGCCGCGCCGCTCTTCCACGGTAAACGCAGGCGGGCAGGCCCGGGGTTCCGGAGGAACCCCGAACCTGCCCGTAGGGGACTACCCGGAGCCGCTCACGCCCCGGCCGTCACGACATCCCCTCGTCACGACACCGCGCCGTCACGCCGGGACGATGTTCACCAGCTTCGGCGCCCGCACGATCACCTTGCGGATGCCCGCGCCGTCCAGTGCCGCGACGACCTTCTCGTCGGCCAGCGCCACCTTCTCCAGCTCCTCCTCGGAGATCGTCGGCGGAACCTCCAGACGCGCCTTGACCTTGCCCTTGACCTGGACGACGCAGGTCACGGACTCGTCCATGACGTACGCCGGGTCGGCGACCGGGAAGTCCTGGTGGACGACGGAGCCGGTGCGGCCCAGCTTGCGCCACAGCTCCTCGGCGATGTGCGGGGCCAGCGGCGCGACCAACAGCACCAGCGACTCGGCGACCGGGCGCGGCACCGCCCCGCCGGCCTTGGTCAGGTGGTTGTTCAGCTCGGTGACCTTGGCGATGGCGGTGTTGAACCGCATCCCCTCCAGGTCGCCGCGCACGCCGTCGATCGCCTTGTGCAGGGCGCGCAGCGTCTCCTCGTCGGGCTCGGCGTCGGAGACGGTGACCTCGCCGGTGGTCTCGTCGACGATGTTGCGCCACAGCCGCTGCAGCAGCCGGAACTGGCCCACCACCGCGCGCGTGTCCCACGGACGGGAGACGTCCAGCGGACCCATCGCCATCTCGTACAGACGCAGCGTGTCGGCGCCGTACTCGGCGCAGATCTCGTCCGGAGTGACGGCGTTCTTCAGGGACTTGCCCATCTTGCCCAGCAGTCGGCTGACCTTCTCGCCCTGGTAGTAGTAGGCGCCGTCGCGCTCCTCCACCTCGGCGGCCGGCACCGCGATGCCCCGGCTGTCACGGTAGACGTAGGCCTGGATCATGCCCTGGTTGAACAGCTTGTGGAACGGCTCCGCGGAGGAGACGTGCCCCAGGTCGTACAGGACCTTGGACCAGAAGCGCGCGTACAGCAGGTGCAGCACGGCGTGCTCGGCGCCGCCGACGTACAGGTCTACGCCGCCGTGCGGCATGCCCTGGCGCGGGCCCATCCAGTAGCGCTCGATCTCCGGGTCGACCAGCTGCTCGCTGTTGTGCGGGTCCAGGTAGCGCAGCTCGTACCAGCAGGAACCGGCCCAGTTGGGCATGGTGTTGGTCTCGCGGCGGTACTTCTTGGGTCCGTCGCCCAGGTCCAGGGTGACGTCGACCCACTCCTCGTTGCGCGACAGCGGCGTCTCGGGCTGGGTGTCGGCGTCGTCCGGGTCGAAGGTGCGCGGCGAGTAGTCCTCGACCTCGGGCAGCTCCAGCGGCAGCATCGACTCGGGCAGCGCGTGGGCGACGCCCTCCTCGTCGTAGACGATCGGGAAGGGCTCGCCCCAGTAGCGCTGGCGGCTGAACAGCCAGTCGCGCAGGCGGAAGTTGACGGTGCCCTCGCCGATGCCCTTGCGCTCCAGCCACTCGGTGATGCGCGCCTTGGCCTCGACGACGCCCAGTCCGTCCAGCGTCAGGTCGTCGGCTCCGGAGGAGTTGACGATCCGCGCGTCGTAGGACACGAACGCGTCGTCCCACGTCGACGGGTCGGTGCCGCGGTCGTCGGACGGCTCCACGACGCAGCGCATCGGCAGTTCGAAGGCGCGGGCGAAGGCGAAGTCGCGGCTGTCGTGCGCCGGGACGGCCATGATGGCGCCGGTGCCGTAGCCCATCAGGACGTAGTCGGCGATGAAGACGGGGACCTTCTCGCCGTTGACGGGGTTGGTCGCGAACGCGCCGGTGAAGACGCCCGTCTTGTCCTTGGCCTCGGCCTGGCGTTCGACGTCGGACTTCGACGCGGCCTGGGCGCGGTAGGCGGCGACGGCCTCGGCGGGGGTGGCGTGGCCGCCGGTCCACACCTCGTGGGTGCCCTCCGGCCAGGCGCCCGGGGTGAACTTCTCCACCAGCGGGTGCTCGGGGGCCAGCACCATGTAGGTCGCGCCGAACAGAGTGTCCGGGCGCGTGGTGAAGACGGTGATGTGCTCGCCGTCGATGGGGAAGTCGACGCGGGCGCCCTCGCTGCGGCCGATCCAGTTGCGCTGCTGCAGCTTGATGGCCTCGGGCCAGTCCAGCTCCTCCAGGTCCTCCAGCAGCCGGTCGGCGTAGGCGGTGATGCGCATGTTCCACTGGCGCAGCTTGGCCTTGAAGACCGGGTAGTTGCCGCGCTCGGAGCGGCCGTCGGCGGTGACCTCCTCGTTGGCCAGCACGGTGCCCAGGCCGGGGCACCAGTTGACCGGTGCGTCGGAGGCGTAGGCCAGGCGGAACTCGCCCAGGACGTCGGCGCGCTCGGCGTGGTTCAGCTCGTGCCACCCGCGCGTGTGTCCCGGTACGGCACGCTCACCGGACTCGAACTGGGCGATCAGCTCCGAGATCGGACGGGCCCTCCTGGCCTCGTCGTCGTACCAGGACTCGAAGATCTGCAGGAAGATCCACTGGGTCCACTTGTAGTAGTCCGGGTCGATCGTGGCGAACGACCGGCGCTTGTCGTGGCCCAGGCCCAGGCGGCGCAGCTGGGCCTTCATGTTCTCGATGTTGGCCTCGGTGGACACGCGCGGGTGCGTGCCGGTCTGCACGGCGTACTGCTCGGCGGGCAGGCCGAAGGCGTCGAAGCCCAGGGTGTGCAGGACGTTGTGGCCGGTCATCCGCTGGAACCGGGCGTATACATCGGTGGCGATGTAGCCCAGGGGGTGGCCGACGTGCAGGCCCGCACCGGACGGGTACGGGAACATGTCCATGATGAACTTCTTGGGCCGGGCGGCCAGCTCGGGGTCGCCGGCCAGGTCACCCTTGGTGTTCGGTGCCGCGTAGGTGCCCTCGGCGTCCCAGAAGTCCTGCCAGCGTGCCTCGATGTCGGCCGCCATGGCGGCCGTGTAGCGGTGCGGCGCCGCCTCCGCCGGGGTGGCGGCGGTGGCAGCGGAGTTCGTCTCGCTCATGATCCTCAAAGCTCCATCGATCGTCTCTGCCGGCGGCTGCGACTTTCAAGAAACGAAAAATCCCCTCGCACAGGAGGGGACGCCGCGCCGATTCCGACCACCCGATTCACCGGCGGTCGGGACTGATCAGCGCGGCTCGCTAAGCAGAAGGCGTACGGCACGCATGGCGTCAGGGTACCGCAGCCGTCGAGTGCGCCGCGACGAGTCCTCGCCCCGCCCGCATCCGGGACCCGCCGAACCTCACAGGAACGTATCGATCCGCTTGTGAAAGTTCGGAAAAGTTGAACCTGGTTCAAATATTTCCCGGCGTAACGGACGCTATGGGGACAACAGGAGTCCAGAACGTTCCGTTGATAACAACGCAATAACTCAAACGGCGTACTGCTCGGTTTGGAGCCACTTAGAGTTCGTCCTCGGGACCGCTCACCCGAACCGCTCGGAGTTGCCCCCATGAACCCTCGTCGCAGTAACAGCTCGCTCCCCAAACCGGGCCGGTCGGCCTACGGGGTGGCGTCCGCTGTCGTCCTGCTCCTGATACCCGTGGCCGTGCTGGTGGGAGGCAGCCAGTTCCGCGAGTTCCTGAACTTCGGCGCGGGCGTCCTCTCCCTGGTCTCCCTCAGCTGCTCGGTGATCTGGGGCCTGGTCGCCCAGGACCGGATCTTCCTCAACACGCGCCAGCGGATCGTGGGCCAGGCGGTGCACCGGACCACCGCGGTCGCCTCGATCGCGTTCCTCCTGCTGCACATCACCACCAAGATCGCCCTGGACCACACCCAGCTGATCGCCGCGGTCCTTCCGTTCTCGCTCGGCGTCACCGGAAGCGGCGGCCTGATCGGCCTCGGCTCCCTGGCCGGGCTGCTGATGATCTTCGTGGGCATCACAGGCGCGCTGCGCAGCAACTTCGCCACGCCCGCCCCGGTCGCGGCGCGCTGGCGGGCCATGCACATGCTGGCCTACCCGGCCTGGTGCGCGGCGCTGGTCCACGGCCTGTACGCCGGCCGCCAGGCCAAGCCGATCTTCGTCATCCTCTACAGCCTGTCCCTGCTCGGCGTCATGGGAGCCCTGGCGCTGCGCGCGGCACCGCGCCCGTTCAAGCGCAAGGTCGCCGACCGGCTGGTGACGCTGCTCGGCGGCGGTGAGCGGCCGGAACTGGACGACCTCGACTCCAGCCGGGCCAGGGTGGCGGAGTCCGTACTGCCGGGCTACGAGAACGCGCGGGCGGAGCGGCCCTCGCGCACCGACACGACCGGCTCCCTGCCGCGTGTCGCGGCCCCCTCCGCGCCGCCCTATGAGGCTCCCGCGGCCGGCGCCGCCCAGGAGGACACCTCCGGCTTCGCGGCCGCCTACCGGGCCGTCTCGACACCGGAGCAGCCCTTCGCCGCCGACCGGACCGCGCGCATGGACCTGTCCTTCGACCTGCAGGCCACCGAGGCGATGCCGCGCATGGAGAGCACGGCGGGCACCTCGGGCAGCTGGCCGATCCCGTCGCCGCCGCCCGTCGGCGAGGCGCCCCCGTCGGCCTACGACCCGCTGAACGACACGGGACACACCATCCCGTCCTACGGCAATCCGGGCACGAACGGCTACGGCGGACGTGATGTGTACGACACCGGTGAGACGAACCCGGTCCACGGCACGTACAACTCGAACGACACGTACATGAGCGGTCCCGCAACTGAAACACACCCGGGCGCCCCCTTCGACGCGCCGGGTTCGGGGGAACCTTGGAACACGCCTTCCGGAGGCCATAGGTGAACGAGGCCCTGCCCGACGTCCCGGAAGTCCGCGTGGTCGGACTTCCACAGCTCACGTCGGGCTTCGACCTTGTGGAACGACTCGACCTGCCCATGCACCTGAAGGTGCACGGTCCGCTCGAACCGCTGGGCGGCGAGCAGCTCGCGCAGCTCGCCGAGGCGATCAACCTCAGGGGCCGCGGCGGCGCGGGCTTCCCCTTCCACAAGAAACTGCGGTCGGTCGCTGAGTCGGCCATCCGCCGCGGCGTACGGCCGGTCGTCGTCGTCAACGGCAGCGAGGACGAGCCGGCCTGCCGCAAGGACACGGTGCTCATCAACCGTGCCCCGCACCTCATCCTGGACGGTGCCCTGCTGTGCGCGGAGGCCCTCGGTGCCCGCACGCTCGTGGTGGGGGTCACCCGGGAGTCCACCCAGCGCTCCATGGAGGCCGCCCTGGCCGAACGGGGCCTGAGCAACGGCCGCAGATCGGCACTCCGCGCGCGCGTGCAGCGCAATCCGGTGCGCATGGTCACGGGCGCGGCGGCGTCACTGATCCGCTCCATCGACGGCGGCCCGGCGATCCCGCCCGGCCGCAAGGTGAGCGCCTCGCAGACCGGCGTCGGCGGCGCGCCCACCCTGCTGTCCAACGCCGAGACGTTCGCGCAGCTCGCGATCGCCGCCCGCATCGGACCCGAGCGCTACGGCAACACCGGCCTGTACGACGAGCCGGGCACCGTCATGCTGACGGTCTCCGGCGCCGTCGCCCGCCCCATGGTGATCGAGGTCCCCACGGGCGTGCCGCTGCGCTACGTCCTTCAGCTGGCCGGTGCCCCGCCCGTGCCGCAGGGCGTGCTGACCGGCGGCTACCACGGCAAGTGGATCGACGCGGCGACCGTCAACGAGGCGATCGTCTCGCGCAATTCGCTGGACGCGGTGGGAGGTTCGCTCGGCGCCGGGGCGATCCTGCCGATCAGTCAGAACACCTGTCCGCTGGGCGAGTCGCTGCAGGTGGCCAAGTGGCTGGCCGAGGAGAGCGCGGGCCAGTGCGGCCCGTGCTACCTCGGGCTGCCGGCCGCCGCGCGCGGCATGGAGGACATCCTGGGCGGCGGCGGACCGGCCGCCCTTGAGGCGCTCAAGCAGGTCGCCAAGAACGTCAAGCGGCGCGGCGCGTGCTCGCATCCGGACGGCTCGGCGATGTTCCTGGAGTCCACCATCAAGGCGTTCACGGACGACCTGGCGGCCCATGTCCTCGGCAACGGCTGCGGACGGCCCGTGGAGGGCGTGCTGCCGCTCTTCGAGGACGGCAGGGTCCCGACGGGCGTCCCCGGCGGCGGCGCGGCCGAGGAGACCGGTCCCAGCCGCCAGAAGATCTACGTCGACTGGACCCTGTGCCGGGGTCACGGCCTGTGCGCGGACATCCTCCCGGAGGTGTTCGAACTGGGTGCCGACGGCTTCCCGACCGTCGCCCAGGCACAGGTGCCGCGCTACGCGGAGGCCAAGGCGCTGCGCGCGGTGCGCCGTTGTCCGGCACTGGCCCTGCGCCTCGAGGAGGACACCCGCTCGCAGGCCCCGTCGCGCAACCTGCCGGTCCTCTCGCAGGGCCGCGGCCGCCGCGCCCTGGGCCGCTGAGCACACCGGCGGCGGGTCACCCTTCCAGGAGTGGCCCGCCGCCGCTTCGTCACGCGCCCCTGGAACGCCGAGGGCGGGCCATCCTTTCGGATGACCCGCCCTCGATGTCTGTGGAGCTAAGGAGAATTGAACTCCTGACCTCCTGCATGCCATGCAGGCGCTCTACCAACTGAGCTATAGCCCCTTGCTTCGTTCCGCCCGGTTCCCCCGGCGGCGACGCCAACATTACACGGTCCAGGGGGTGCTTCACCAAATCGGTTTCCGCTCTGCCCGATATGACCGATGCCTACGATACGGCCGGGGTCCCGCGCGGGGCCCCGGCCGTGGTCATGCCGTGACGAAGGAGTAGAACCGCTTGAGGGTGCAGTGCTCCTCCAGGAGGCGGCCGTAGATCGGCTCCCCCTCCAGTTCGCGGTACGTCTCGATCGGGTCGCCCTTTATGATCAACGCCCGCGCGCACTCCTCGCACCAGTACTGGTAGTCGGGGTTGATCGGTTCCATGTCACGCACGATCGGCGTACCACTGCCGCACCAGTCGCACTTTCGCCTGTGTGCACCCATCGATCAGCTCCAGCTGTGGCCGCAGGCCGTGCACACGTACGAGATCCCGCCGTTGTCGCCGAGGACTTGCGCCACATGGAGGGAGCCGCAGGAGGGGCAGACGAGGCGAGTGACCGTGTCCCGTATCAACGCCGCATCGAGGAGGTGACCGACCTCCTCGAGGATGCTGGCAGGCATCGCTACTCCCTCCCGTCGGGCCGCGCCCCCTTCCGGCCGTTTGATTCTGCCACGGCCGGACCAATACGGTCAGCGACGCCTCGGTACCAGTCCGGCCACGGCGGCGGCCACGGCCGTCCCGGCCAGCGCGTACATGCAGGCCGAGAGCGCCTCCGCAGAGGTATACGCCCCGGGGGCCCCGAGTGACTCAAGCCGGTGCAGGAACAGTGTGCCGAAGGCCGCCACGCCGATCAGCTGACCGAGCTGTGCGACGGTGGCGAGCAGACCGCTGGCGTCCGCCGCGTCCTGGGGCCGTACGGCCGCCAGTGCGCCGGTGAGCGTCGGGCTGAAGCCGAGCGCGAGCCCGACGCCCACACCGGCGTAGGCGAGGTAGAGCGGGGCGCCGCCGTCGTGGCCACCCCTGAACGCCAGTGCGACACCGGGCACGGACAGCGCGATGAGCACGAACCCGGACGGGGTCAGCCACCGCTGCCAGGACGCCGGCCACCTCCGCCACGTCAGCCCGACCAGCCCGAAGACGGCCGCGGTCGGCGCGAAGGTCAGGCCCGCCCGCAGCGGGCTGTAGCCGAGGCCGCCCTGGACGTGCAGGGTGAGCGCGAAGAGGAAGCCGCCGTTCACGGCCATCACGGCCAGCACCTGGAAGACCGCGAGACCCATGCCGGGGAGGCGCAGCACACGGGGTGTGATCAGCGGGGCTCCGCCGCGCCGGGCGAGCCGGGACTCGTAACCGCAGAACACCGCCAACAGCACCGCGGACCCGGCCAGCGACAGCCAGGACCACAGGGGCCAGTCCTCCTCCTGGCCGAGCACCAGCGGCACCGTCAGCAGCGAGACCGCCGCACCCAGCAGCACCAGACCGGGCAGGTCCAGGCCCCGCGGCCCGACCCGCGCACCGGCGGCGGACGTCCGCGGCCGCTCCGCCCCGCCGTCCCGCGGCAGCACGCGCCGCCCGACGAGCAGGAGGACGGCGCCCACGGGGACGTTGACGAGGAACACCGGGCGCCAGCCGGTTCCGAACAGGTCTGCGCTGACCAGCACACCGCCGACGACCTGCCCGGCCGCCGCGCCGACGGCGATCACCGCCGAGTACGCGCCGAGCGCCCGCACCCGGGCCTCGCCGGTGAAGGTGCGCTGGATGAGGCTGAGCACCTGCGGGATCATCAGCGCCGAGCCGGCGCCCTGCACCAGCCGGAAGACGATCAGCGCGCCCGCTCCCCCGGCGAGGCCGCAGGCGAGCGAGGCGGCGGTGAACAAGGCCAGTCCGGCCAGGTGCACCCGGCCGTGCCCGAGCCGGTCGCCCAACCGCGCTCCCGTGATCAGCAGGACCGAGTAGGTGATGGTGTAGCCGGCGATGACCAGTTGCAGATCGGCGCCGGAGGCGTGCAGGTCGGACCCGATGGCCGGGGCGGCGACGTTGACGATGAACACGTCGAGGAGCGCCATGAACTGGGCCGCGAGCACGGTGGCGAGCAGCGGCCGGGCCCGATTGTCAGTGGTGGGCGCTTTACTGTTCTCAGGACTTCGGAGCGGGTGCGCGGAGGCGGGATTCGGGCCTGTCCGGGATGGTGTCGTCATGCCGTCGAGCCTGGCGACGCCCCGGTACGGGTGCCGAGAGCCCGTTGATGCTGGTATTGACAGCACCTGGCACGCGACGAGTCCGGCCTCGACGATGAGGAACGTGACGACGGGGGACGTGACGATGACGACGACACAGCGCCGCCGGCCGGAGCTGGCCGCCTTTCTGCGCAGCAGGCGCGCCCGGGTGACACCGGCCGACGTGGGGATGGCTCCGGGCCTGCGCCGCCGCACACCGGGGCTGCGCCGCGAGGAGGTCGCCCAGCTCTCGGGCGTGGGCGTCACCTGGTACACCTGGCTGGAACAGGGCCGGCCGATCAACGCCTCCTCGCAGGTGCTGGACGCGGTGGCGCGCACGCTGCGGCTGGAGCCACCGGAGCGGGAGCATCTGTACCGGCTGGCGGAGGTGCCGTTCGACCCGGGCCCGCAACCCCCGGCGCAGCGGGTCCGCCCAGAGGTCCAGTGCGTTCTGGACGCCCTCGATCCGCATCCGGCGGCGGTCTACAACGCGCGCTACGACATCCTGGCGACCAACGCCGCCTTCCGCGACCTGTTCCAGGTGCCGCGGATGTCCGAGGACTCCGTGCCGAACGCGCTGTGGACGCTGTTCACACTCTCCCCGGACGCCTGCCCCGTGGTTCACCGGGAGCGTGAGCTGCCGGTGATGGTGGCCACGCTGCGGTCCCACTACGGCAGACATGTCGGCGAGCCCGTCTGGGAGGACTTCATACGCGCCCTGTCGGCCGCCAGCCCGTACTTCGCCGAGCTCTGGGCGAGCGGCGAGGTGATACCTCCGGGGCCGCGCGTGAAGACGTTCCGCCGTCTGTCGGGAGAGGAGCTGCGGACGACGGTGGTGTCGCTGTCGATCCACGGGATGCCGGAGTGCCGGATCGTGGCGTACACGCCGGAAAACGAGAATCCCGCCCCTTGACGGGACGGGATTGTCATCACCGATCTTTGACAACTCAACAGAGTGTCGATCCGTGGAGCTAAGGAGAATTGAACTCCTGACCTCCTGCATGCCATGCAGGCGCTCTACCAACTGAGCTATAGCCCCTCGCTGCCACGCGGCGAAGCCGCCTGGTGTTCTTCCCGCTCGGCGGGGCGAACAAGAAGAACTTTAGCCTGTGACCTGCCGGAAAGTGAAATCCGGGCCCCGTGGGGCCGCCGGGGTGTCCCGGGGCCCGGTTCCGGCCGGTCTCAGTCGTCGTCGCCGAGGACGGGCTCGGGCAGGGTGCCGGCGTTGTGCTCCAGCAGACGCCAGCCGCGGGCGCCCTCGCTGAGGACCGACCAGCAGCAGTTCGCGAGCCCCGCCAGGCTCTCCCAGTGGTGGGCCTCCAGGCCGAGGAGGCGACCGATGGTGGTGCGGATGGTGCCGCCGTGGCTCACCACCACGAGCGTGCCGTCCTCGGGCAGCTTCTCCACGTGCCGCAGCACCACAGGCGCGGCACGGTCGGCGACCTCGGTCTCCAGTTCGCCGCCGCCCCGGCGCACCGGCTCACCGCGCTTCCACGCGGTGTACTCCGCGCCGTAGCGGTCGATGATCTCCTCGTGCGTCAGCCCCTGCCAGACGCCCGCGTAGGTCTCGCGCAGGCCCTCGTCCTCGGTGACGTCGAGGCCGGTGAGCACGGCGAGCTCGGCGGCCGTCCGGGCGGCCCGCTTCAGGTCCGAGGAGATGATCGCGTCGGGTCCGAGGGAGGCCAGCAGCCGAGCGGAGCGGCGGGCCTGGCCGACGCCGGTCTCGGTGAGCTCGACGTCCGTGGAGCCCTGGAAGCGGCGCTCCACGTTCCAGGACGTCTGGCCGTGCCGCCACAGGATGATGCGGCGGCCCCGGCCCGGTGTCCTGCCGGTTCCGTCACCGGCGCCGCTCACCGCCACTCACCGCCCGGCTCCGCCGAGTCCTCGGCGGCCTTCAGCCTGGCGTGCTCCTCGGCCTTGCCCCGGGTGGCCCGGGCGTCGGCGGGCAGCTCGATCTCCGGGCAGTCCTTCCACAGCCGCTCCAGGGCGTAGAAGACACGCTCCTCGCTGTGCTGGACGTGGACGACGATGTCGACGTAGTCGAGCAGGACCCAACGGGCCTCGCGGTCGCCCTCGCGGCGCACCGGCTTGGCGCCGAGCTCCTTCAGGAGCCGCTCCTCGATCTCGTCGACGATCGACTTGACCTGGCGGTCGCTGGGTGCGGATGCCAGGACGAAGGCATCCGTGATCGACAGCACATCGCTGACGTCGTAGGCGATGATGTCGTGCGCGAGCTTGTCGGCGGCCGCCTGGGCGGCGGTGCTGACGAGCTCGAGAGAACGGTCGGTTGCGGTCACTACAGGGCTTTCCGTCGGCGGTCACTTGCCATCCAGGGTCTCACGGACCGCCGACGGCGCCCCACGTGATTAACGGATCACTGCGCTGACGTGGGCTTGTAGTCCTGGCCGAGGACCACCGAGACGTCGGCGCCGGAGGAGACCGTGCCCTTCGTCACGGAGCCGGCGGGCAGGCCCAGGGTCTTGGCCACCTCGGTGGCGTTCTCCTTGTCGCCGGCGTCGGCGTAGACGACCTTGGAGGTCGGCTGGACGGCGGACGCGGTGCCGGCCTCCAGGAAGGTGAAGCCGCCGTTGAGGAGGACGACGCGCGCCTTGTCGGTGTCGCCCTTGGTGCCGGAGGCGTTCTGGACGGAGACCCGGACGGACGAACCCTGGTCGGGGCTCTTCGCGGTGCCGCCCAGGATGTCCTTGACCACGCTGTCGCTGGTCTTCGCGCTCAGCGTGCCGTCGCTGCCGACGGGCAGCAGGGCCGTCCGGTAGTCGCCGCCCTTGGCCAGGTCGGCGAGCTTGGCGAGGAAGGTGCCGAGGTCCTTGTCGGTGAGCGAGGGGTCGAGGATCTGCGCCAGCGTCTGCACGGTCGTGGTCGCGGCCTGCGGGTCGGAGGACAGCTTGCGGAGTACGCCCTGCATGACCTGGCCGAACCGCTCCAGCTGGGCGTTCTGGGCCTCGCCGGAGGCGCGGTAGGTGGCGTAGGCGACGGCCATCTTGCCGCTGAGGGTCTGGTCCTTGCCCCGGTGGACGAGGGTAGTGGTGCCCTTCTTCTTCGCGTCCGGGTCGGGGACGTCGGTGTCGGTGTCGACCTCGACGTTGCCGACCAGGTCGACGAGGTTCTGCAGGTAGGGGGTGTCCAGGCGCCAGGTGCCCTCGATGTTCGTGCCGAGGACGGTGTCGAGCTGGTCGCGGGTGCCGGAGGAGCCGTCGTCCTGGACCGACTTGGCGAGGGTCGTCGTGGTGCCGTCGTCGTCGGTCAGGGCCAGGGAGTTGGGCAGCAGGACGGTGGTGCCCTGCTTGGTGGTGGTGTTGTCGACGAGCAGGGCCGTGGAGGTCCCGCCCTTGGCGGTGTTGTGCAGGTGGACGACGATCACGTCGCGTTTCTGGGCGGCGGCCGCGGTCGCGGTGCCGGTCTTCTTGGCGGCGGAGGACAGTCCGGGCAGCTTCCCGGCGTACCAGAGGTAGCCGACGCCGCCCACCGCGACCAGGGCCAGCACCACGGCCAGGGCGATGATCCGGCTGCGGGCGCGGCGCCGGGCCTCCTCGCGGCGCTCGGTGCGGTTCTCGGTGAACTTCAGCCAGTCGATGACGTCTTCGGAGTCGTCGCTCGGCTCCTCGACGAAGGCGAACTGCTCGGTGTGGTACTCCCGCTCGTCACCGTCCGGCCGGTCCGGCGCGTCCGCCGCCCGGCCGGCCGCCCCGGGTGCGGTCCGCGCGGGCCCCGCCTGCTGCGGGCCGGTCTGCTGCGGGATGTAGGCGGTCTGCTCGGTGCCCGGGGGCTGCTGTCCGCTGGTCGCGGTCCGGCCGTAGGGGTCGTACGGCGCCGCCGTCGCGCCGGAGGCGGGCGTAGCGGAGCCGTAGGGGTCGTAGGTGCCGGGGTGGCCGTGGGAGCCGTCGGAGCCCTGGGGGCCGTGCGGACGGTGCGGGTCGTACGACGGGTACTGCTCGTAGGGGGACGACGGGGCGGGGGTCTGCGGGCCGGTGCCGTAGCCGCCGTCGTAGGCGGACGGGCCGGGCTGCTGCTGCCCGCCGGTCGCGTACGGGTCGTAGCCGTAGCCCTGGTGGTCCCGACGGCCGTAGGCGTCGTACGACTGCTGCGGGGTCTGCTGGGACGGGACCTGCTGGTACACAGGCCGGCCGTACTCGTCGTAGCCGACGAGCTCGTAACTGTCGCCCTCGTACCCAGCGTCGTATCGGTCGTTCACCGGTGCCCCTCTCGGCTCACTCGCCGCGGTACAGCTCGCGCTTGGCGATGTAGCGCACGACTCCGTCCGGCACCATGTACCAGATGGGGTCGCCCGTGGCGACTCTCGCCCGGCAGTCCGTGGAGGAGATGGCGAGGGCCGGGACCTCCACGAGCGAGACACCGCCCTCGGGGAGGCCGGGGTCGCTGAGGTGGTGACCGGGCCGGGTGACCCCGATGAAATGCGCGAGGGAGAAGAGTTCCTCGGAGTCCCGCCAGGTGAGGATCTGGGAGAGGGCGTCGGCGCCGGTGATGAAGAACAGGTCGGTGTCGGGGTTGAGGGCGCGCAGGTCGCGCAGGGTGTCCACGGTGTAGGTGGGGCCGCCGCGGTCGATGTCGATGCGGCTGACGGAGAACTGCGGGTTCTCGGCGGTCGCGATGACCGTCATCAGGTAGCGGTCCTCGGCCGGGGAGACATGGCGGTGGCTCTTCTGCCAGGGCTGGCCGGTGGGCACGAAGACCACCTCGTCCAGGTGGAACTGCGCGGCGACCTCGCTGGCCGCCACGAGGTGCCCGTGGTGGATCGGGTCGAACGTTCCGCCCATGACGCCCAGGCGGCGCTTGCCCGACGACGAGGGGCCGCTGCCGGGCCCGTTCTCGGGGTGCTTCACCGTGTCGCTCGCCGGACCGGTAGGCATGTCCTGCTCTCCCATGCGAGCAGACCCTACCGGCCCGGTCCAGGGGCCCCGGCCGGGAGTTCGCCGAGCACGGTTCCCCGGCCCCGGCGGCGAGCCCCCGGGGCGGGCCGGCGGGGCCCCGGCGGGGTCAGCGGTCGCGGTTGAAACGAGTGGTGACCCACAGCAGGAGCAGCAGGATGACGAGTGCGGCTCCGCCCGTCACCGCGGGGTTGAGACTCTCGTGGTTGCCGCCCTCGGCCTCGGCGAGGTTGACCAACTGGGCAGCGGTGCTGTGGATGCTCATCTTCGGCAGACCTATCCGGGTGTGGGCGGGATAAAGATGTCCGCCCATCGTAAGCGTCCGCCCTCCCGCCCCTCACGCCGACTCCACCGTTGCGGACGGCAGCTGACCAGGCCGCGGCCGACGCGGCACGCACGGGGCCGGGCCACTGGCCACGCCCGGCGGGGACGGACGGGGAACCTTCCGGGACGCTCAGTCGTCGTTCCGCTTGTAGCCGCGCAGCAGGAACCAGCCGACGAGGACACACCCCAGGATCATCACGACCAGGACGACCCGGAGCAGGTCACCGGATCCCTGATGCTGGATGGCGCCCCCGGCGGCCTCGGCCAGCCGTGCGGCTGCGGGGTGGTGCTCCATGGCGGACTCCTTCGCTGTGCTGCCCGTCCACGGTATCTCCGCCTAGGCTGGTCCCTGCCTCGGGGGCACATCGGGCGACACAGACGCACATGGGGGATCACATGTCCGACGAAGGCCGCGAGCACAACGGGCACGAGCGCGTGCCGAGCCGCCGCCGCACTCGCTTCCCGGGGATCTCCTCGCGGGCGTACGAGCATCCGGCCGACCGTTCCGCCCTGGTCGCCCTGCGCAAGCTGAGTGGCTTCGACACGGTGTTCAAGGCCCTCAGCGGCCTGCTGCCCGAGCGCAGTCTCCGGCTGCTGTTCCTGTCCGACTCGGTACGCGTCTCGGACCAGCAGTTCACGCACCTCAACGACATGCTGCGGGACGCCTGCTACATCCTGGACCTGGAGAAGGTCCCGCCGATGTACGTCAACCAGGACCCGCAGCCCAACGCGATGTGTATCGGCCTGGACGAGCCGATCATCGTGGTGACCACGGGCTTGGTCGAGCTGCTCGACGAGGAGGAGATGCGGGCGGTCGTCGGCCACGAGGTGGGCCACGCCCTGTCCGGCCACGCGGTGTACCGCACCATCCTGCTGTTTCTGACCAACCTGGCCGTGCGGGTGGCCTGGATCCCGCTGGGCAGCATAGCGATCATGGCGATCGTCACGGCGCTGCGCGAGTGGTTCCGCAAGTCGGAGCTGTCGGCCGACCGGGCGGGGCTGCTGGTCGGGCAGGACGTGCGGGCGTCGATGCGCGGCCTGATGAAGATCGCGGGCGGCAACCACCTGCACGAGATGAACGTGGACGCGTTCCTGAAGCAGGCCGATGAGTACGAGGAGTCGGGCGACCTGCGCGACTCCGTGCTGAAGATCCTCAACGTGCTGCCGCGCACCCACCCCTTCGCCACCGTGCGGGCGGCCGAGCTGAAGAAGTGGGCCGAGTCCCGGGACTACCAGCGGATCATGGACGGCCACTACACGCGGCGCACCGAGGACAAGGACACCTCGGTCAGCGACTCCTTCCGCGAGTCGGCGAATCACTACGCCAATCACGTGAAGAGCTCCAAGGACCCGCTGATGAAGCTGGTCAGCGACCTCGCGGGCGGGGCCGGTGACCTGGGCGAGCGGGTCCGGCGAGGTTTCGGCGGCTTCACGGGTTCGGCCACGTCCAGGGACGGCGCGAAGAGCGACGGCGCGAAGAGCGAGGGGGCGAAGAACGACGGGGCGAAGGGCGGCTCACAGGACAGCCGCGCCCCGGAGGACGAGCCACCGACGGACACCCCGCGCCGCGACGAGGACTGACCGCCGACGGACCGACGGACCGCCAGGGGGCCGACGGACCAACAGGGGGCCGACGGACCGCCGGGGCCGGCGTCACACCTTCGGCTGGGCGGCGGGGGCCAGGGTGCCGCACAGGGGCGTCGGGCCGCCCGGTGCGTACGGGTCCGTGCCGGAGGGGCCGCCCGGCTTGGCGGTCTGGCCGGCCAGCAGGGGGTGGAAGCGCCCCGCGGAGTCGTCGGTGCAGGACAGCGGTCCGGCCTGGACGGAGGAGGCGACCAGCTGCACCTGGCGCAGCCGCAGGTCGTCGCGGTCGAAGCGGAACTGCAGCTCGCGCCGGACGGTGAACAGCGACACCGCGGCCTTGGCGGCCGAGCCGGCCGGCTTGAGCGCGTAGACCAGGGTGGGGTCCGCCGTGACCTCCAGCGTGGCCGAGTCGGTCTCGACGGCCTGCAGGCTGCCCTGGACGCGGATCGCGGGGTCGGCCAGCTCGGCCCGGGCCGGGTCGAAGCGGACCAGCCAGCCGGTCGCGGCGTGCGCCCCGTCGGCGACGGGGTGGTCGAAGCTCTGGTCGAACTGGTTGAGCTGGTCCGGCGCGAGCAGCGCGCGGACGGTGTTGATCTGGCCGCCGGTGAGCACCGCCGGGTCGAGGGAGGAGGCCACGATGTAGTCCCGTGCGGTGAGCAGGGCGGTGGCGACCTGGCCGTCCGAGAAGTGGGCGGTGCGCCGATGGGCGGGCAGCGGGATGCCCTCGGCACCGACGACGTAGTGGGCGGCGGGGCTGTGCGTGTACAGGTACTCGGGGTCGGCGGACCCGGGGACCTTGCCCTGCGGGACGAGCGGTACGACGGTCGACCGTAGCGGTACGGCGGACGGCTGGAGCTGCGTGGACCGGCTGGGGCTGCGCACGCTCATGTAGACGGCGGTGGCGAAGGCGAGGGCGATCAGCAGGACGAGGGCCAGGGCCTGCCGGGACAGTCCGCGGTGCAGGTGGGGGCGGCGGCGCACGGCGGGCGTGTGGTCGGCCATCCGCTCCCGCGCGGAGTACTCCTGGAGACGGGCAGCCCGGACGAACGACTCGTCGAAGACGACGGATCGGTACTCGTCCTCCGCACCTCCGGGGGCGCCCTCGGGTGTCCCTTCGGGCGGGTCTCCAGGCCCTCCCATATATTCAGGGTAGGTCTCGGCAAGCGCCGGTAAACGCCCTGCTGCGGGCCAACTTCTGACAGGTTCTCACCAAGGCCGGCGCCGGACCGTCAGGGGGTGCGGGGGACTGCGGAGACCGGTGGCGGGGAGGAGTCGGCGGACGCGGAGGGCGCGGCGGCGCTGCCCTGTTCCAGGCCGGTGGAGGCGGGTGACGGCACCTGGTCGCGGCTGCCCGAGGACCCGCCCCGGTAGACCGCCGCGAAGGCCAGCGCGACCATGCCGATGCCCATCACCACGGCGAGCACCCAGGCCACGGGCCGGTGCCAGCGCACCTGCTTGCCGAACGTCCCCGGGCCGCCGTAGCCGCCGTCGAGGAGGTCGGGGTCGTCCAGGTCGTCGAGGTCGCCGTCATGGGCGAACCCGCGCCGGTCGGGGCCGTAGCCGTCGTCGTAGTGCTCGCCTCTCGCGTGCGCGCGGCGGGCCTCGGCCTCGGAGGCCTCGGCTCTCGCCTGGGCCGCGGCCAGGAGGCGCTCGACGGCGGTCGGCTCGTGGAACACGGCCGCCCGTACGAAGGCCTCGTCGAAGACCACGGAGGCGAACTCTTCGTCCGACACCCCGCGGTCGTGGTCGTCGTCGGGCTCCCAGCCGTCAGGGAACGGCGTGCCCCCCACGTCCTCCGGCACGGATCCAGAGTAGACCTGGGGGGTCAATTTGGGCAGACGGTACGGAAATTCATCCGCCTGCTGAGACGCCGTTCCGCCGGGCAATCGCCGGGCAGTCGCCGGGCTCCTCACTCAGCGGCGGATGTGTCCGTCGCCCGTGACGATGTACTTCGTGCTGGTCAGCTCAGGGAGCCCCATCGGGCCGCGGGCGTGCAGCTTCTGTGTGGAGATGCCGATCTCCGCGCCGAAGCCGAACTGTCCGCCGTCGGTGAAGCGGGTGGAGGCGTTCACGGCGACGGTGGTGGAGTCGACCAGCTGGGTGAACCGGCGGGCCGCCTGCTGCGAGGTGGTGACGATCGCCTCGGTGTGCCCGGAGGACCACAGCCGGATGTGCGACACCGCCTTGTCCAGCGAGTCGACGACGGCGGCGGCGATGTCGTACGACAGGTACTCGGTGTCCCAGTCGTCGGGGGTGGCCTCGACGACCGTGGCCCGGGAGTCCTTGGCGTAGGCCATCACCCGCTCGTCGGCGTGCACGGTGACCCCCGCCTCGGCGAGCGCGTCCAGGGCGCGCGGCAGGAACTCGGCGGCGATGTCCTGGTGGACGAGGAGGGTCTCGGCGGCGTTGCAGACGCTGGGCCGCTGCGCCTTGGAGTTGATCAGGATGTCGACGGCCATGTCGAGGTCGGCGTGTGCGTCGACGTAGACGTGGCAGTTGCCGGTGCCGGTCTCGATCACCGGGACGGTCGACTCGTTCACGACCGTCTGGATCAGGGAGGCACCGCCGCGCGGGATCAGCACGTCGACCAGGCCGCGGGCGCGCATCAGCTCGCGCACGCTCTCGCGGCTCTCGCCGGGCACGAGCTGAACGGCGTCGGCGGGCAGCCCGGCCCCGCCGACCGCGTCCCGGATCACCCGGACCAGGGCGGAGTTCGACTCGTAGGCGGAGGCCGAGCCGCGCAGCAGGACCGCGTTGCCGGACTTCAGGCACAGGGCGGCGGCGTCCACGGTGACGTTGGGGCGGGCCTCGTAGATGATGCCGACCACGCCGAGCGGGACGCGGACCTGGCGCAGGTCCAAGCCGTTGGGCAGGGTGGAGCCGCGGACGACCTCGCCGACCGGGTCGGGCAGCGCCACCACGTCGCGCACGTCGGCGGCGATGGCGCGCACCCGCTCCGGGGTCAGTGTGAGCCGGTCGACGATGGCCTCGCTGGTGCCGGCCGCGCGGGCCTTGGCGATGTCCCTGGCGTTGGCCTCGACGATCTCGCTGGTACGGACCTCCAGGGCGTCCGCGATGGCGAGCAGCGCGTCGTCCTTCTCCGCGCGCGGCAGCGGCGCGAGGTCGGCGGCGGCGGCCTTGGCACGGTAGGCGGCCTGGGCGACCGGGGACATCGAGTCGTACGGCGAGAGCGTGGTCATGAGGGCAGGGTAGTGCGGCGCGCAGGCGGAGGCGGGATTTGTCCCGGTACCCGAGACAGGTCCTCGACCCGGCACCGGGGGCAGGCCCTTGTCAGAAGGGGTGCACCCCCACCGGGGTCGCCGGGGGCGGCCCATAGCCCTCGGCGAGGCGCTGGTGGTAGGTGTCGCGGTCGATGACCTCCAGGCCGACGATCTCCCAGGGCGGGAGTTTCGCGCTCTGCCGGTGCTCGCCCCACAGCCGCAGGGCGACGGCCGCGGCGTCGTGCAGGTCGCGGGCCTCCTCCCAGTAACGGATCTCCGCGTGGTCGTCCGCGTAGCGGCTGGTCAGCAGGAAGGGATGGTCGTGCGCGAGCTGCTCCAGGCCGCGCCGCACCTCCCGGAGCGGCGCCCGGGCGCCCGAGACCCGCAGGGTGATGTGCCACAGCCGGGGAAGGCCGGCGGGATCCCCGCTCCCGTCGCGTCGCTCGCCCGGCCGGTGCGCCGGCCCGTCCGGAGCCGCGCCGCGCCCCTCCCGCCCCTCATGCCCGTCGAGCCCCTTGAGGCCATCAAGCCCCTCTAGGCCATCAAACCCCTCTAGCCCATCGAGCTCCTCGAGCCCCGCATGATCCACGCGTTCCTTCTCGTAGCGGTCGCCGGCCGCCACGCTCGTCAGAGCGCGCTTCTCACCGGTCGCACGGGGCGGGGACCCACCGGTACCACCGCGGGACGCCGCCGCCCCAGGGCGCACTCGTCTCACGACGGCCTCCTTTACCCAGTGCTCGTGCGGTTGGTGTCCCTGAGACAAAGTGCAGCAGGCCGCACGGCTCCGTGGGGCGGTTTTGCGGAACGTCCCCCACCTTCAGGCCACGGGCGGCCGGACGTTTCGGCCCATTACGGCTCCAGGAGCACCAGATCGTCCCTGTGTACGACCTCGCGTTCGTACGCCGGTCCGAGTTCGCGGGCGAGTTCCCGGGTGGAGCGGCCGATCAGCCGGGGGATCTCCTTGGCGTCGAAGTTGACGAGCCCGCGGGCCACCGGGTGCCCCCGGCCGTCGCGCAGTTCGACGGGGTCGCCGGCGGTGAACTCGCCCTCGACGGCCGCGATGCCGGCCGGCAGCAGTGACTTGCGGCCCTGGACGATCGCGCGGACCGCTCCGTCGTCGAGGGTGAGCGAGCCCTGCGGGGTGGAGGCGTGCTGGAGCCACAGCAGCCGGTCGGCGGAGCGCTTGCCCGTGGAGTGGAAGTAGGTGCCGGTGTCCCCGCCGGTCAGGGCCTCGGCCGCGTGGACCGCGCTGGTGAGCACCACGGGGATGCCGGCGGCGGCAGCTATCCGGGCCGCCTCGACCTTGGTGACCATGCCGCCGGTGCCGACCCCGGCCTTTCCGGCGCTGCCGATCTCGATGCCCTCGAGGTCGGCCGGCCCGCGCACCTCGGCTATCCGGGAGGTTCCGGGCCTGCTCGGGTCGCCGTCGTAGACGCCGTCCACGTCGGAGAGGAGCACCAGCAGATCGGCGCGGACCAGGTGGGCGACGAGGGCGGCGAGGCGGTCGTTGTCGCCGAAGCGGATCTCGTCGGTGGCGACGGTGTCGTTCTCGTTGACGACCGGGAGGGCACCCATCGCGAGCAGCTTGTCGAGGGTGCGGGAGGCGTTGCGGTGGTGCGCGCGGCGGCTGGTGTCGTCGCCGGTCAGCAGGACCTGGCCGACACGGATGCCGTAGCGGGCGAAGGAGGCGGTGTAGCGGGCCACCAGCAGGCCCTGGCCGACGCTGGCCGCGGCCTGCTGGCGGGCCAGGTCCTTGGGGCGGCGGCGCAGACCGAGCGGGGCGAGCCCGGCGGCGATCGCGCCGGAGGAGACCAGGACGATCTCCTTCTCCTCCGCACCACGGCTCTTGGCCAGGACGTCGACGAGCGCGTCCACCCGGTCGGCGTCCAGACCGCCCGAGGCGGTGGTCAACGACGAGGAACCCACCTTGACGACGATCCTGCGGGCCTCGCGCACGGCCTGCCTTGCCCCTGCCACCTTGTTGCCTGTCCCCTCGCATCGGTCCGGCTGCCTGCCCGGATCCACGTGCCGAATCTACGCGAAGAGGCCGATGCGGTGCTTGTCCGTTTCAGCTGACGGACCGGCGCGGGACGCACCCCACGGCGCCCGGGGCAGCCGGACGCGCGCGGGGCAGCCGGACGCACCCCGGACAAGCCGTCCGCGCGCCGGGCCGTCCGGGCGCCGGGCCGTCCGCACGCCCAGCCGCGCGGCTCAGCCGTGCCGGTGGCGCCACCCCCGCCAGGCGGACTCGATCATCTCGTCCAGGCCGTGGCGGGCCGTCCAGCCCAGTTCGGCGCGGATACGGTCGGCGGAGGCGACGACCCGGGCCGGATCGCCGGGCCGGCGGGCGGTCACCTCGGGCGTGACGTCCTCGTTGCCGGTGACCTTCAGGATGCGGTCCACCATCTCCCGCACCGAACTTCCTTCGCCACGGCCGATGTTGAGGACGAGGGAGGTGCCCTCCGGCGCCTCGGTCAGGCGCCGTGCCGCCGCCAGGTGCGCGGAGGCGATGTCCTGGACGTGGATGTAGTCGCGGACACAGGTGCCGTCGGGCGTGGCGTAGTCGTCGCCGAAGACGCGGGGCGGCCGACCTGCCTCGAGCCGTTCGAACACCATGGGGACGAGGTTGAAAACGCCCGAGTCGGACAGTTCGGGCCTGGCGGCTCCGGCGACGTTGAAGTAGCGCAGGGCGGCGGCCTTCAGGCCGTGGGCCCGGGCGGCGGCGGCGATCAGCCACTCGCCGATCAGCTTGGTCTCGCCGTAGGGGCTCAGGGGGAGGCAGGGCGTGTCCTCGGTGACGAGGGCCACGTCCGGCATGCCGTAGACGGCGGCGGAGGAGGAGAAGACGAGCCGGTCGACCCCGGTGGCGGACATGGCCTCCAGGAGGGTCTGCAGGCCGGTGACGTTCTCCCGGTAGTAGTGGAGGGGCCGCTCCACCGACTCCCCCACCTGCTTCCTGGCCGCGATGTGCACGACACCGACGACGTCGTGGTCACGGATCGCACGCTCCAGCAGAGAGGCGTCCAGCACACTGCCCACGACGAGGGGCACACCCCCGGGCACCCGGTCGGCGCCGCCGGCCGACAGGTCGTCGTACACGACCACGCGCTCGCCGCCCTCGGCCATGGCGTGCGCCACATGGGCACCGATGTACCCGGCGCCGCCGGTGACCAGCCAGCTCATCGTCGTGCCTCCCAGGTCGGTTTCGATGTGAGCACCTTTGTCTATGGCGTACGGAAAATCGAGTCCGGCACATCGGTACAACCACCGTCAAAACCAACACGGTCGGCCGCGAGGGAGTTGTTCCGGCGCCCGGGCAAAAGGTAGTTTCCGCGAGCGCGTCGAGCCTCGGGGCGTCAGCGCTCTTACGGCATCGCACAACGGCGCCCACACCAACTTCAAGTGAATCCTTTACGCTGATGCGGCCAGTACGCTTCGGGTCCGTCGGCAAACGGAGCGCACCGGTCCGGCCCCACACACGCGTGATCAGTTCTCGGAACAGGTTGTAAGGATGCCCAGACTCTCTCTCGTCGTCCCTGTGTACAAGGTTCAGGGCTACCTCGCCGAGTGCATGGACTCGGTCCTGGGGCAGGACTACCGGGACTTCGAGGTCATCGCGGTCGACGACTGCTCGCCGGACGGTTCGGGTGCGATCCTCGACGAGTACGCGGCGCGGGACCCCCGCGTTCATGTGATTCACCTCACGGAAAACGTGGGACTGGGCCGTGCGCGCAATGCCGGAATGGAAAAGGTCACGGGCGATTACGTCCTGTTTCTGGACAGTGACGACACGTTGGCCGACGGAGCTCTGCGGGCGATATCCGAGCGCCTGGACGCCACCGGGGATCCCGAAATACTGATCTTCGACTACGCCCGCACCTATTGGTACGGGCGCGTCAGCCGCAACCAGCGCGCGGACCTGCTGAAGAACGAGGGACCGGACGTGTTCTCCCTCGCCGAGCGGCCCGAGCTGCTGGACCTGCTGCAGATCGTCTGGAACAAGGCCTACCGCCGGGACTTCGTCACCCGCCACGGCCTCACCTTCCCGCCCGGGTACTACGAGGACGCCCCCTGGACGTTCTGCTCCATGATCAGCGCCGAGAGCATCGCGCTGCTCGACATGGTCTGCGTGATGTACCGGCAGCGGCGTGAGGGCGGCAACATCCTCAAGACCGTCTCCCGCAAGCACTTCGACGTCTTCGACCAGTACCGCCGGGTCTTCGACTTCGTCGACGCCCACCCGGAGCTGGACCGCTGGCGGGCGCCGCTGTTCTGCAAGATGGTCGACCACTACCTGACCGTGCTGGAGCGCCCCGAGCGCCTGCCGAACGACGCCCGCGCGGAGTTCTTCCACCGTGCCGCCGCCGACTACCGGGCCCGCCTGCCCAAGGGCTTCCAGCGGCCGACGGACGGCCAGGGCCGCAAGTACGCGATGCTGGAGCGGGACGCCTACGCCGCGATGGCCTCCGCGACGGCCGTGGTAAAGCTGCGTCAGACGGTGCGGACCCGCACCCGCAAGGCGGTCAACCGCTCCAAGCGCAGCGCCATGGGCGTCTTCTACCGGTCGCAGCTGCGTCTGCCGCTGGACGAGAACCTGACGGTGTTCTCGGCCTACTGGGGCCGCAGCGTCTCCTGCAACCCCGCCGCCATCGACGCCGAGCTGGCCCGCCGGGCCCCGCAGATGCGCCGTGTGTGGGCCGTCCGGCCGGACGCGGTGGACCGGGTGCCCCAGGGCGTGGAGTACGTCCCGATCGGCTCCAAGGAGTACTGGGCGGCCGTCGCCCGCGCCAAGTACCTGGTCAACAACGTCAACTACCCCGACACCGTGGTCAAGCGCGAGGGCCAGATCCACGTGCAGACCCACCACGGCACGCCGCTGAAGAGCATGGGCCTGGACCAGCGCAACTACCCCGCTTCGACGAACATGAGCTTCGCCAAGCTCCTCAAGCGCTGCGACCGCTGGGACTTCAGCATCACCTCCAACCGGTTCACCACCGTCATCTGGGAGCGGGTCTACCCCTCCTCGTACGTCTCCCTGGAGACCGGCTACCCGCGCAACGACGCCCTGGTGAACGCCACCGCCGACGACGTGCGCAAGGCCCGCGAGGAGCTGGGTCTGAGCGCGGACAGCACGGTGTTCCTCTACATGCCCACGCACCGCGAGTACCAGAGGGGCTTCGTCCCCCGCCTCGACCTGGAGCGGCTCGCCGAGCGGCTGGGCCCCGACGTCACGCTGCTGGTGCGCGGCCACTACTTCTACGGCGGCTCGGCCCGGCTGGAGACGCTGCAGGCCGCCGGCCGGATCATCGACGCGTCCGAGCACCCGTCGGTGGAGCAGCTGTACCTCGCCGCCGACGCCCTGATCACCGACTACTCGTCGGCGATGTTCGACTACGCCATCCTCGACCGCCCCGTCGTGATCTTCGCCGACGACTGGGAGACGTACTCCATGGTGCGCGGCACGTACTTCGACGTGCTGCGGGAGGGGCCGGGAGCCGTCGCCACGACGCAGGAGGAGCTGACCGAGCTGCTCACCTCGGACCAGTGGCGCGGCCAGGAGGCCGCCGAGGCGCGGGCCCGTTTCCGCCAGCGCTTCTGCGAGTTCGACGACGGCCGTGCGGCCGAGCGGGTCGTGCGCCACGTCTTCCTGGGCGAGCCGCTGGCGGAGCTCCCGGCCGTCGTGCCGCTGGCCGAGCGGATGCCGGTTCCGCCGGCCAGGCCGAGCGCCGACGCGAGCGATCCGGTGTCCGTCTGAGCCACACCGCGTCCCTGTGACGAAGGGGCGGGGGCCAGGTCCTTTCCGGACCTGGCCCCCGCCCCTTCGTCGCGGTGCGAGCCGTCAGAACGGCTTCGTCGCGGTGCGAGCCGTCAGAACGGCTCGAAGTCGTCGTACTCCCGCTCGGACTCGTCGCGTTCGGCCTGGCGGTCGCGGCGGCGCTGCGCGGCCGGGCGTACGCCCTCGAAGCGGTGGTCCTCACCGCGGCGGCCGAGCATCTCCGCGCCCGCCGTCACCGAGGGCTCCCAGTCGAAGACGACCGCGTTGTCCTCGGGGCCGATGGCGACGCCGTCGCCGGTCCGGGCGCCCGCCTTCATCAACTCCTCCTCGACACCGAGGCGGTTCAGCCGGTCGGCGAGGTAGCCGACGGCCTCGTCGTTGTTGAAGTCGGTCTGGCGCACCCAGCGTTCGGGCTTCTCGCCGCGCACCCGGAACAGCGGCTCGCCGCCGACCTCCTCGCGGGTGACCGTGAAGCCGGCGTCGTCGACGGCCTTCGGGCGGATGACGATGCGCGTCGCCTCCTCCTTCGGCCGGGCGGCACGCGCCTTCGCGACCAGGTCGGCGAGCGCGTACGACAGCTCCTTCAGCCCGTTGTGCGCCACCGCCGAGACCTCGAAGACCCGGTAGCCGCGCGCCTCGAGGTCGGGCCGGACCATCTCGGCGAGATCCCTGCCGTCGGGCACGTCGATCTTGTTCAGGACGACGATGCGGGGACGGTTGTCGAGGCCGCCGTACTGCCGGAGCTCCTCCTCGATGACGTCGAGGTCGGAGACCGGGTCGCGGTCGGACTCCAGGGTCGCGGTGTCCAGGACGTGGACGAGGACGCTGCACCGCTCCACGTGCCTGAGGAACTCGAGGCCCAGACCCTTGCCCCGGCTCGCACCCGGGATCAGGCCCGGCACGTCGGCGATGGTGTAGACGGTCGAACCGGCCGTGACCACGCCCAGGTTCGGGACGAGGGTGGTGAACGGGTAGTCCGCGATCTTCGGCTTGGCGGCGCTGAGCACGGAGATCAGCGAGGACTTGCCGGCGCTCGGATAGCCGACCAGCGCCACGTCGGCGACGGTCTTCAGCTCCAGGACGATGTCCCCGAGGTCACCGGGCTCGCCGAGCAGCGCGAAGCCGGGCGCCTTGCGCCGGGCCGAGGCCAGTGCCGCGTTGCCGAGGCCGCCCCGGCCGCCCTGTGCGGCGACGTACGAGGTGCCGTGGCCGACCAGGTCGGCGAGCACGTTGCCCGCCTTGTCCAGGACGACCGTGCCGTCCGGCACCGGCAGCACGAGGTCGTCGCCGTCCTTGCCGGAGCGGTTGCCGCCCTCGCCGGGCTTGCCGTTGGTGGCCTTGCGGTGCGGGGAGTGGTGGTAGTCGAGCAGCGTGGTGACCGACTGGTCGACGGTCAGGATCACGTCGCCGCCGCGGCCGCCGTTGCCGCCGTCCGGGCCGCCCAGCGGCTTGAACTTCTCGCGGTGCACGGAGGCACAGCCGTGGCCCCCGTTACCCGCGGCGACATGCAGTTCGACGCGGTCCACGAAGGTGGTCATGTTCAGTGCCTCCAGAAAGTACGGGTGTTTCTCACTCAACACGCGAAAGGCGGACCCGCCTTCCCGACCGGGAAGTGAGGTCCGCCTCGCGAAAGCGTTCGGTGCTGAAGCAGCCCGATCGGACGATCAGGTGGTTCAGGCGACCGGAACGATGTTCACGACCTTGCGGCCGCGGTGGGTACCGAACTCCACCGCACCGGCCTGCAGGGCGAACAGCGTGTCGTCGCCGCCACGGCCGACGCCCGCGCCCGGGTGGAAGTGGGTGCCGCGCTGGCGGACCAGGATCTCACCCGCGTTGACGACCTGACCGCCGAAGCGCTTCACGCCGAGCCGCTGGGCGTTGGAGTCGCGACCGTTCCGGGTGGACGATGCGCCCTTCTTGTGTGCCATCTGTTCTCAGTCCCTTACTTCGCAGCCGTGGGGATCTCAGTGACCTTGATCGCCGTGTACTGCTGGCGGTGGCCCTGGCGACGGCGGTAACCGGTCTTGTTCTTGTAGCGCAGAATGTCGATCTTCTGGCCCTTGTGGTGGTCCACGACCTCGGCCTGGACCTTGATGCCGGCCAGCACCCACGGGTCGCTGGTCACGGCGTCGCCGTCGACAACGAGCAGGGTCGAGAGCTCGACCGTGTCGCCAACCTTGGCAGTGGAAATCTTGTCAACCTCGACGATGTCGCCGACAGCAACCTTGTGCTGGCGACCGCCGCTGCGCACGATGGCGTACACGCGGATCTCACTCTCTCGCTCGGGAAACGGCACCCCCGCAGGCCAGCCGCCCGGCACAGCGGACGACCTCTCCCGGCCAACCCAGTGCCCGGGAGGAAAAGGTTTACGGGGATGTGGCGTGCTCAGTGGACACGCCGACGGTCTAGGTTACGGGGCCTGCCCGGCAGGGGTCAAACCGGCCGTCCCGGACGGCGTGGCCCCGCCCGCAGGGGGCAGGGCCACACCACGCCGGTGACCAGGCCGGCCCGGATCAGCCCTCGTCGGTCGAGGCCGAGACGGACGGCAGCGACTGCTGCGCCGCCGCGGTCTTCTTCGACGCCGACTTCTTCGCGGCCGTCGTCTTGGCCGCCGTCTTCTTCGTGGCCGCCGTCTTCTTCGTGGCGGCCTTCTTCGCCGTCGCCTTCTTGGCGGCGGTCTTCGTGGCGGCCGTCTTCTTCGTGGCGGCCTTCTTCGCCGTGGCCTTCTTGGCGGCCTTGCGGGCCGTCTTCTTGGCCGCGGCGGCCTCCTCGGCCGGCTCCGCGCCCTCGGCCGCCGGTTCGGCTGCCTCGGCGGCGGGTGCCTCGGGGGCCTCGGCGGACTCCTCCTGAGCCGGGGCCGACGGGACGACCACGACGGCCGTCTCCTCGGACGCGGTCGGCGCGGTGGCCTTGCGCACGGCGCGACGGCGCGGACGGGCCGGGGCGGCCGGCTCGGCGGCCTGCTCGGCCTGCTCCGCCACCGGAGCCTCGGCCTCCGGGGCCGCCTCCGCCGGGGCGGCGGGCTGCGCCTCGGGTGCCGTCGGTGCGGCCTCCGGCACCGTCACCACGGCCGCCTCGGCGCCCGCGGGGGGACCGGCCGGCGCCGACACCTTGCGGGTCGCGCGACGGCGCGTACGGCCCTTGGGCGCGGCCTCCTCGGCGGCCGGTGCCTCGGCCGCCGCGGCGGCCCGGACGACCGGGTCCTCGACGGCCGCGGGCTCGGCCTTCGCCTCGGCGGCCGGCTCCGGACGCACCGGGCGCTCGGCCTCCTGCGCGGCGGTGACGTCCTGGGCCGTGGGCGCCTGGGCGGCCGAGCGGCCACCGTCGGCCATCGCCTTCGGCGCGCCCGCGGGAGCGGACGCCCGGCGGCTCGCCCGGCGCCGGCCACGGCCGCGACCCGCCGCGGCCTCCGCCTCGGCGACGCTGCTGTACAGCTCCTCGTCCGGGGCGATCTCCGGCGCGGGCAGCGCCACCGGCTCGGCGGCCTCGGCGGCGACCTCGGCCTCGGCCTCCGCCTCCTCCTCGGCGGTCGGGACGGCGATCTCCGTGGCGGCGGCCACGGCCTCGTGCTCGTGCGGCTGCTCGGCACCGGCACGGGCGCGCTTGCGGCGCTTGCCGGCCCCTGCGCCCGCGGCGGCGGCCTGGTCCAGGTGGACGATGACACCGCGGCCGTTGCAGTGGACACAGGTCTCGGAGAAGGACTCCAGCAGACCCTGGCCGACCCGCTTGCGGGTCATCTGCACCAGGCCCAGCGAGGTCACCTCGGCCACCTGGTGCTTCGTACGGTCGCGGCCCAGGCACTCCAGCAGACGGCGCAGCACCAGATCGCGGTTGGACTCCAGGACCATGTCGATGAAGTCGATCACGATGATGCCGCCGAGGTCGCGCAGCCGCAGCTGGCGCACGATCTCCTCGGCCGCCTCCAGGTTGTTCCTGGTGACCGTCTCCTCCAGGTTGCCGCCCTGGCCGGTGAACTTGCCGGTGTTGACGTCGATGACGACCATCGCCTCGGTCCGGTCGATCACCAGCGAACCGCCGCTGGGCAGCCAGACCTTGCGGTCCAGCGCCTTGGCGAGCTGCTCGTCGATCCGGTACGTGGCGAAGACGTCGACCTCGCTGGTCCAGCGCGACAGACGCGGGGCGAGGTCCGGCGCGACGTGCGAGACATAGCCGTGGACGGTGTCCCAGGCCTCGTCACCGCTGACGATGACCTTGGAGAAGTCCTCGTTGAAGATGTCGCGCACGACCCGGACGGTCATGTCCGGCTCGCCGTACAGCAGCGACGGCGCGCTGGAGCCGTTCTTGGCCTTCTTCTGGATGTCCTCCCACTGCGCCTGGAGCCGCTCGACGTCCCGGCGCAGCTCGTCCTCGCTCGCGCCCTCGGCGGCGGTGCGCACGATGACGCCCGCGTCCTCGGGGACGATCTTCTTGAGGATGGTCTTCAGCCGGGCCCGCTCGGTGTCGGGCAGCTTGCGGCTGATGCCGGTCATCGAGCCCTCGGGCACGTACACGAGGTAGCGGCCCGGGAGGGAGACCTGGCTGGTCAGGCGGGCGCCCTTGTGGCCGATCGGGTCCTTGGTGACCTGCACCAGGACCGACTGGCCGGACTTCAGGGCGGACTCGATCCGGCGCGGCCCGTTGGCCATGCCGAGCGCCTCGAAGTTGACCTCGCCGGCGTACAGGACGGCGTTGCGGCCCTTGCCGATGTCGATGAAGGCGGCCTCCATCGACGGCAGCACGTTCTGCACCTTGCCGAGGTAGACGTTGCCGACGTACGAGCTGGACTGCTCCTTGTTGACGTAGTGCTCGACGAGCACGCCGTCCTCCAGGACGCCGATCTGCGTACGGTCGCCGTTCTGCCGGACGACCATGACGCGCTCGACGGCCTCGCGCCGGGCCAGGAACTCGGCCTCGGTGATGATGGGGACGCGGCGGCGGCCCTGCTCGCGGCCCTCGCGGCGGCGCTGCTTCTTGGCCTCCAGCCGGGTCGAGCCCTTGATGGACTGCACCTCGTCGGAGGGGTGCTCGTCCTTCTCCTTCTTGCGCGGCTCACGGACCTTGACGACGGTGCGCTCGGGGTCGTCGGCGGACGGCTCGCTGTCCGTGCCGGTGTCACCGGCCCGACGACGGCGGCGGCGACGGCGGCGGCTGCTGGTGCTGGCGCCGGTGCCCGCGGGCTCCTCGTCCTCGGCGCCCTCCTCGGCCGCCTCCTCGATGTCTTCCTCGATCTGCTCGGCGGTGTCCTCGGCGTCCTGAGCGGCCTGGGCAGTGGCGAGTTCGGCGCTCTCCTCCGCGTCCTCCTCGCCGCCGGCCTCCGCGGCCTCGCCCCGGCGGCGGCGACGGCCTCCGCGGCGACGGCGGCGCCGGGAACCGGTCTCCTCGCCCTCTTCCTCGGCGGCCTCCTCGGCCGACTCGGGCTCCGGCTCCTCGGCCTCCTCCTCGGCGGGGGCCGCGGCCTCGGCCTCGGGCTCCTCGCCGTAGCCGGCACCCCGGCGACGGCGACGGCGGCGCGTGCCGGCCTGTTCGGCCCGCTCCTCCGGGAACTCCTCCGTCTCCTCGCTCTCCTCCGCCTCGGCGGCCTCGGCGGCCGCTTCGGCGGCGGCCCGCTGCGGGGTCTGGAACTTCGGCTCGGTGAAGACGGGCGGCTGGAAGACGGCTACGGCCGGCCGCGCCGGACGGCGCGTTGCCTCGTCCTCGGCGGCCGGGGCCTGCGCGCCGGCGGGCTGCGGCGCGGGCGCGGCGAACCCGGTCGCGGCACGCCGCACGGCCCGGCGCCGTCCGCGCCGCGGCGCGGACTCCTCGGCGGGGGCCTCGGCGACGGGGGCCTGCGGAGCCTCGGCGGGCTTGGTCTCAGCGACCTCAGCGGTCTCAGGAGCCTCGGCAGCGGCGGGGGCGGCGGCCGGCGCCGCCGTCTCGCTCACCTCGCCCTCGGGGGCACCGGCGGGCGTCGACACGCGGCGCGTGGCACGACGGCGGGTGCGCCGCGGCGCGGCTTCCTCCGCCTCTTCGGCGGCCGGAGCGGCAGGCGCGGCAGCGACGGGCTCCTGTTCGGTGGTCTCGGCGGCGGGGGCCTTCGGGGCCTCGGCCACCGCCTCGGCCGTCTCGGCGCCCTCGGGCGCGGACACGCGGCGCGTGGCACGACGGCGCGCCCGGCGCGGAGCCGCCTCCTCCTCGACGGCCTCGGCCGTCTCGGCGGCGGGCGTCTCCGTGGCGGCGATCTCCACCGGTGCGGCGGCCTCGGCGGGCTGCGGCGCACCGGCCGGCGCGGAGGCGCGGCGACGGGTACGACGGGCAGGCGCGGCCGCCTCCGCGGGCGCTTCGACAGCCGCAGGCTCAGCCTGAACAGCCGCCTCGGCAGCCTCAGCGGTCTCTGCGGGCTCTGCGGTCGCGGCGGGCTGCGGCGCACCGGCGGGCGCGGAAGCGCGGCGACGGGTACGACGGGCGGGCGCGGACGCCTCAGCGGGCGCCTCCGCAGCAGCCGGCTCCGCCTGGACGGCCGTTTCGGCGGGCACGACGGTCTCGGCAGCCCCGGTGGACACCTCGGCCCCGGTGGGCGCGGAGACGGTGCGCGTGGCGCGGCGGCGGGTACGCCGAGGCGCGGCGGCCTCGCCGACCTCCACGGTTCCGCCGGACGTCTCGGCGGCCTCGGCGGCGGGTGTCGCGGCGGCAGCGGTCACCGGCACGACGGTCTCGGCGGCGGCGTCCGCCGCGGCGGCCTTGGGCGCCCCGGACGGTGCGGAGGCCCGGCGGCGCGTACGACGCGCGGGCGCGGGCTCGGCAACGGCCTCGACGGCCCCTTCGGCCGCGACGGCCTCCGCGGTCTCGGCGGGCGGTATGGCCGGCGTGGTGACCTCGGCCGACGCCTCGGGGGCGGCGGCGGTGCCGGCGGGCGGACCCGCCGGCCGGGAGGCGGCACGGCGCCGACGACGCGGCGGCAGGGTGTCGCTGGGGGTGTTCAGTTCTTCGGAACCCTGGGCGGGTTCGTTCGGTCCGAGCATGCGGGCGTATCTCCCGTCAGGCTCCCGGGCGCCGCGCTGGTCCGGTGTCGATCACATCGATCGAACGCCGTTGACGTCCGCGGCCACGCGGTTGCGCGATGGCCGCCGTCCGGGGCGCGGGCGCCGCACGGGAGCTCTCTGTGTCCTGTCTCGCCGGTTCCGTACGCCTTGTCGCGTACGGCCTGGCGAAAGTCTTCTGGTCGGTGCGCTGCCCGACCCAGGTGGCTCCCGAGTACGAGGGCGGCGCTTCGACGTCCGTCCCTGCGGAACCTTCCCTAAGCCGGCGCCTTCGCGGCGGCAGCGTCGGCGCCCCCTACTGAAACGGCCGGGGCGGCCGGGTCTGCCTCGCGGTCGGGCGCGAGCGGGTCGGTCACCGTGCCGGTCTCTTCATCGAGCAGCCCCTGCGCCAGCCTGGTCACCGCTGCGGGGACCGGCGGCGCCAGGTCGGCCACGGCGCGGAGACCGGACAGGACGTCGTCGGGTCGTACGGCAGGCGTCACGTGCCGAACAACCAGCCGCAGTATCGCACAGGGCTGGTCGGTCGGCCTATCAGCCGCCGGACGATGCGTTTCCACGCTCTGGAGGCTCACGACCGCGGGGCGGGCGTCGAAGGTGCGCATGCCGTTCTTGGTCAGGCGCTGTACTTCGACACTCCCGGCGCCGTTGAAGGCCGCGACCGCGCGGTCGGCCTCGGCCGGGTCCACGCCGTTCAGCCGCAGCTCCCACACGGAAGCCTCCAGCCGGTCGGCGAGTCCCGGCGTACGGACCTCGACCGCCTCGACGATGTCCAGCCCGGCGGGCATCGACTCGTCGAGGAGGACACGCAGCCGCTCCGGGTCGCGGGACGCGGTGAGCGCGATCTCCAGGTACTCCGCCTCACTGCCCGTGCCGGTGGGTGCGGCATTGGCGTAGGAGACCTTCGGGTGCGGCGTGAACCCGGCCGAGTACGCCATCGGCACCTCGGCACGGCGCAGCGCACGCTCGAAGGCGCGCTGGAAGTCACGGTGGCTGGTGAACCGGAGGCGGCCGCGCTTGGTGTAGCGCAGTCGAATGCGCTGCACCGCGGGTGCGGGCGGCGGGCCTTCGGGCTGTCGCTTGCCCAGTGGAACTTCTCCTTGTGTACGGCGGACGTCCCATGGCGCCTCCCCGCGTCGGCGGGGACCTGTGGCGCCTGGTCCTTTCTCTAGAGTACGTGCTCCGCGGCCCGCCGGTTCCCGGCCGCCCGGCCGGACGGACAGCTCTGGGGCTCCGCCGTCCTCCTGACGGATACCGGGAGACCGGCGGTTCAGCCGTGCAGCTGCTGGAGGGTCGAGGCCGGTGTCCTGCTCGCGTACCAGCCGTCGACGCGCGGGCCGACGAGATCGGCGGGCCAGCCCGCCGTCTCGACCGCTGCCTGGTAGACGGCGTCCCCGAAGGCCACGATCGTCTGATGCGGGTCCTTGGTCTGCCGCAGCACCTCCCACGGCAGCAGCACCAGACCGGCGTCCGCGTTCCAAGCCGCGCCCTCCACGCCCCAGGACCGGCCCTCCAGACCGTCCGGCTGCGGCCAGATGTAGGCGTACATGCCGATGCTCGGCCTGTCGGGAAGGTTCTTGAACGAGAAGCCCACCGAGACATACTCGTTGAGCTGGGCGTTCTGCATGAACGTCGGCGCGTTCCGCGGCGGAGCGGTGGGCTGTGGCCGGTGGCGTGTGGCGGACAGGTCGAACCCGCCCCACATCACACCGACCCGGGGACGGTGCCCCAGGAAGGGCGCCTGCCAGGACTCCAGTCCGCCGGCGGCGAGGTTCTCGGCCCGCCACATCAGCCGGGCGGCGTGCGGGTCCCACGTGCGTTCGGCGTGATCGTCCTCGAAGGTCGCCGGGGCGCCCGGGATCTCGCAGATCAGCGATGTTCGGGGCCGGGGGATGCCGAGTTCGGCGGCGGCCTCGCAGAACGCCCTGTAGAACGAGGCGACCGACTCGCCGGACAACGGCACCCGCCGCTCGTCCCGGTCCGTCTCGATGACGACGTCACCGTCGAGCAGACGGTAGTGGACGGTGAAGGTCACGTCCTGGTGCCGGAACGTCGGTGTGCCCAGTCCCCGGGGCGTGACGTCGAGGACGATGTTGCCCCAGCCCGTTTCGAAGGGGTCGTCCAGGGTGTATTTGCCCGCGACCTGCACGATGCGGTTCACGTAGTCGACCATGGGCGCCAGTTCCGCGTGGTCGAGCTCCGGCCACGCGTCGAGACGTTCGCTCACGGGGAGCCTCCCGGCGTGTCGAGGGGAGTGCGATCCCGCCCCATTTTCCCACGCCGGCCGGTGCCGTGCCTGCTCGGCGCCCGTGCGTCGTACCTGCTCGGCAGCGGTGCGTCCGGCCTGCCCGGCGGTGGTGCGTCCGGCCTGCCCGGCGGTGGTGCGTGCGGCCTTCTCGCGCCCGCGGAGGCATCTTCTGCCGGATCGCGCGCGGCGTGACACGATGACGAGGTGAGGCCGGGGGCGCCCCCGGTCCGCGACTCTGCCCAGTGACCGGGCGTACCCCGCGCAAACGGTGCGACGACGATCGCACCGGGGACCCGCCGGCACGAACTCCCCGGTGAGCGAGGCGACGACGGCCCGTCGCGCAGGACCGACCGCACCAGGTCGGGTACGACTGCCCCGGCGAGGGAGGCCAGGAGGAACTCAGCATGGCGTCGTCCGAAACGACCGGCACGGAGCCGTACGACACGACGGCTGCGCAGCCGTCCGAGGCGAGCGGGATGCAGTTCGGCATCTTCACCGTCGGTGATGTCACCACCGACCCCACGACGGGCCGGACGCCCACCGAGGCCGAACGCATCCAGGCCACCGTCGCCATCGCGCGCAAGGCCGAGGAGGTCGGCCTGGACGTCTTCGCCACCGGCGAGCACCACAACCCGCCCTTCGTGCCGTCCTCGCCGACCACCCTGCTCGCCTACATCGCCGCCCAGACCCGGCGGATCGTCCTGTCGACCTCGACCACGCTGATCACCACCAACGACCCGGTCAAGATCGCCGAGGACTTCAGCGTGCTCCAGCACCTGTCCGGGGGGCGTACGGACATCATGCTCGGACGCGGCAACACCGGCCCGGTCTACCCCTGGTTCGGGCAGGACATCCGCGACGCCCTGCCGCTGACCGTCGAGCACTACGGACTGCTGCGCCGGTTGTGGCGCGAGGAGGTCGTCGACTGGGAGGGCAAGCTGCGCAGCGCGCTGCAGGGTTTCACGCTCGCTCCGCGCCCCCTGGACGACGTACCGCCCTTCGTGTGGCACGCCTCCATCCGCACGCCCGAAGTGGCGGAGCTGGCCGCCTACTACGGGGACGGGTTCTTCGCCAACCACATCTTCTGGCCCGCCTCCCACACACGGCAGCTGGTGAGCCTGTACCGCCGGCGTTTCGCCCACTACGGCCACGGCACCCCGCAGCAGGCGATCGTCGGCCTCGGTGGCCAGGTGTTCATGCGCCCCAACAGCCAGGACGCCATGGCCGAGTTCCGCCCCTACTTCGACAACGCACCCGTCTACGGACACGGCCCCTCGCTGGAGGAGTTCACGGAGCTGACCCCGCTGACGGTGGGTTCACCGGCGCAGGTCATCGAGAAGACGCTCGGCTTCCGCGAGTACGCCGGCGACTACCAGCGCCAGTTGTTCCTCATGGACCACGCCGGCCTGCCGGTGAAGACGGTGCTGGAGCAACTCGACCTGCTCGGCGAAGAGGTGGTGCCGGTGCTGCGCAAGGAGTTCGCCGTCGGCAGACCGGCCGACGTCCCGGCCGCGCCGACCCACCGATCGCTGCTGCGCGACCGCGAACGTGCCGAGGCGGAGCAGTCCACCGGTGACAGCGACGAGAACCCGGAGACCCCATGAAAATCACGATCATCACCGGCGGACTCCGCGAGCCGTCCTCGACGCGGCTCCTCGCGGACCGGCTCGCGGCCGCCGTGACCCGGGAACTCGAGGAACTCGGCGAACCGGTGGAGACGGCCTTCGTGGAGCTGCGTCCCCTCGCGCACCCCATCATGGACGCGATGCTGACGGGGTTCACCGGGGAGGCGCTGGAGTCGGCGTTCGCGAAGGTCGCCGAGGCGGACGGTGTCATCGCCGTCACGCCCGCCTTCAACGCCTCCTTCAGCGGACTGTTCAAGTCCTTCTTCGACGTGATGCCGGAGCACACCCTGTCGGACATGCCCGTCCTCATCGGCGCGACCGGCGGCACCGAGCGGCACTCCCTGGTGCTGGAACACGCGCTGCGGCCGATGTTCTCGTACCTGCACGCGATCGTCTCCCCCCGGCCCGTCTACGCCGCCACCAGCGACTTCGGCACCCAGACAGGATCGGCCCTGGGTGAGCGCATCTTGGCGGCCGTAGCCGACTTCGCCCGCCTGCTGCGCGCGTGCGGACCGCGCGCCCGCCGCGAGATCGTCGACGAGGACCTCGCCGCCATGCAACGCCTGCTGGGCGGCACCTGACCGGCGGCGGCAGGAGCTTCTTGCCGGTGGGGCCGGTGCGGAGCCGGAAGCCGTCGGCGAAGCCCGGCAGATGCGCGGCGCGGGGCTCATCCGCCGGCCGGCTG
This sequence comes from Streptomyces sp. MK7, assembly GCF_032658145.1. Classification (NCBI taxonomy): domain Bacteria; kingdom Bacillati; phylum Actinomycetota; class Actinomycetes; order Kitasatosporales; family Streptomycetaceae; genus Streptomyces; species Streptomyces sp. MK7. The sequence goes on along the minus strand of NZ_JAVACL010000003.1, from coordinate 251,713 downwards.
GTTCTTCGCCGCGACGGTCACCGGCCGGTCGTTCCTCAGTTCGGTGAACAACTCCTTCGACTTCACCGCGTCCCACTTCACGGCGCTGCCCTGCGACGTGCTGATCCCCACGTCGGCCACGGGGACGTTGAGCTGCCTGCCGGCTCCGGAGGAGACACTCCTCATCGCCTCGAACAGCGAGGCAAGGGTGCGCAGTCGCGTGTCCTTGTCCACCACCAGGGTGTTCAGCGCCGCGTCCAGCAGGGGATAGGTCCGGAACGGATTGAGCGCCGTGCCCGGTGCGGCCGCCTTGTGGGCGAGCGCGGCGAGGAACTTCTGCTGGTTTCTGCTGCGCCCCAGGTCGCCCTGGGCCTCCTGATGCCGCTGGCGGACGAACGCGAGTGCCTGGGCGCCGTCCAGGGTGTGGCAGCCCTTCGTCAGGTCCAGCCCCGACTTCTCGTCCTTGATGCTCCGGTCCACGCACATGCCCACGCCGCCGACGGCGTTCACGACACCGACGAAGCCGCCGAAGCCGATCTCCGCGTAGTGGTCGACACGGACGCCCGTGTTGAGCTCGATGGTCCGCACCAGCAGCCGCGCGCCGCCCAGGGAGTAGGCCGCGTTCAGCTTGTTCTTCGCCGGGCGGTGCCGCTTTCCGGTGTCGGGGTCGAGGTACGACGGGAGGGTCACCCACGAGTCGCGCGGCAGGCTCACCAACGTGGTGCCGTGGACACCGGTGTGCAGGAGCATCATCGAGTCGGTACGGCCGCCACCGCCACCGCCGGCGTGCAGATCCCTCCTGGCCTGCTCGGACAGGCCGTCACGGCTGTCGGAGCCCACGATGAGGTACGTGGTGCCCTTCCCCGGCGGCGGACGGTCCCCGACCTCGCCGAGGTCGACGGCCCGGTTGAGCTCGAAGTCGGCCCAGGCGTATGTGCCGCCGCCGGCCAGGAGCAGCACGCAGAGCAGCAGCACCAGCAGGCGCGCGACACGACGGCGCCGGCTGGGGCGCACCCAGGGGGCGCGCGTGCTGCTGGTGTGGCCACCGCCGTTCCGCCCGTTGGAGGGGGGCCGGGCGGTTTCCCCGTACGGGCCCGGGCCGTGATTCCCGTACGGCCGTGTCTCCTCCGTCTGCGCGACGACGTGCCCCGTGATCACCCGGGGTGCCTGTGTCTCCTCGTACCCGTTCCAGTCGCTCATGGATTCCGCCCCCTGATCACCTCGATGACAACTCCCCCGCGGCGACCGGCTGTCTCAGCTGCTCCGTAGCGGCTGTGCCGGCGCGCTGCATGCGATGCCACTTCAGCCGGGTACCGCCGAGCAGGGCGAACACGGACTGGATGACGACCAGATACATCAGCTGCCGGTAGACGAAGAGCTGGAACGGCATCGACCACAGGGCCCGCAGCTTCTCCCCGTCGAGTCTCAACGCATAACCCGCACAGAGCAGTTGGGCGACGAGGAAGGCGAACCATATCCCCAGCGACTGCGCAGGATCACTGAAGAGCGCCCCGTACAGCGCGAACAGGTCGACGACCGGGGCGATCAGCGGCAAGGCGACCTGGAAGATCGTCAGGTATGTCAGTCCGCGGCGCGCGAAGCGTCCGGCGGTGCCCACTTCGAGGACGGCTCCGCGGTGCTTCCACATCGCCTGGAGCGTGCCGTAGCACCAGCGGTAGCGCTGCCGCCACAACTGCCGCAGCGAGGTGGGCACCTCGGTCCAGGCGACAGCCGACTCCTCGTAGACCACCCGCCAGCCGGCCCGCCACAGCGCCATCGTCAGGTCGGTGTCCTCGGCGAGGGTGTCCTCGCTGACCCCTCCGACGCCCATCAGCGCGTCCCGGCGGAAGGCACCGATGGCCCCCGGAACCGTCGGCATGCACTCCAGCACCTCGAACATCCGCCGGTCGAGATTGAAGCCGAAGACGTACTCCAGGTGCTGCCATCTGCCGAGCAGCCCGCGCCGGTTGCCCACCTTGGTGTTGCCGCTGACCGCGCCGACGGCCGGGTGTGCGAGGGGCTGGATGATCCGGTACAGGGCGTCGGGCTCGAAGACGGTGTCGGCGTCGACCATCACGACGATGTCGTACGAGGCGTGTGCCAGTCCGGTGTTGAGCGCGGCCGCCTTGCCCGAGTTGGGCTGCCGGATCACCCGCACCCGGGGGTCGTTGATCCAGGTCGCGAGGTCCGCGGTCCGGTCGGTCGAGCCGTCGTCGATGACGATGACCTCGAGGTGCGGGTGCGTGGACGCGAGCAGCGAGTGGACCGTGGACTCGATGCCCGCCTCTTCGTTGTACGCCGGGACCAGCACCGTCACCGGTGCGTCGACCCTCCGCAGCCACGGCGAGCCGGGGCGGAAGCGGGTCAGGCGGCGGACATGGACTCGGGCGAAGACGATCAACGCAAGAAGCCGCAGCACGCCCAGGACACCCAGCGCGAGGAGCACCCAGGTCATGGCGTTCGTGAACGCGTGGCCGGCGGTCGTGGCCCAGATCAACGCCTTGCCCTGCCATCGTTCGGCGGTGGAGACCCGGGTGTCGGCCGAGGGCATGCCGAGTGCGTCCGTGACGGTGGTGAACCGCTTGACGTGCCGGTTGCCGAGCAGGTCCTTCGTTTCCCGGTACGCCAGGTCCGTCTGGCTGAGCTGGCGGACCGTGCCGGACGCCGGATCGCGGTCGGGACGGTTGGCGGCGACCAGCACGTAGCCGGCCGCGGCGGCGCTCCGGGCCGCCGTCCACTCGGCGCCGCACAACGTGTCCACCTGGGTGGTCAGCGGCATCCGCAGGAGGCTGGTGCGGATGCCCGCCGAACCGGCGAGGGTCTTCTGGGTGAGCGTCAGCTCCATCGCGGCGCGCACGCGCGACGAGGAACCGAGGTCCGCCCCCGTGTACGTGTTCGAGCCGATCTCGTGGCCCTCGTCGAGGATCCGCCGCACCAGCTCCGGGTGGCGTGCCGCCTGCGCACCGAACAGGAAGAAGGTCGCGTGCGCATGATGCTTGTGCAGCAGGTCGAGGAGGCGGGGGGTCCAGACGGGATCGGGGCCGCCGTCGAAGGTGAGCGCGACGGTACGGGCGGGCACGGCCGAGGACTCGACGTCGTCCCCGCTGATACGGCGCAGGACCGGTCCGCTCTCGTCCACGGCCTTGGGTACGGGCCTGGTACAGGGGATCCGCGACTTGGCGGCGTCGACCTCATGGGTGGTCCAGCCCTCGAAGAGAAGGGCGGCGAGCACGACGGGCAGGGTCAGGGCCAGCAGCCGCCAGTGACCGCGGGGCTCACGGGAACGAGCGTGCCGACGTCGCGCCGAACGACTCACGCGGCCGCCCCTGGAGTGACGTTAATCACAGTGCACTCGGGGCCCGTTCGGCCGGTGCCGGTGACGGAAGCGGCCGCTTCGAGCCCGAGCGCCGGAGTGCGCCCGACGGGCTTCGATCCGGCGGTGCGGGGGGCGAAGCGCGTCGGGCGCCACGCGGATCTCCCGCGCTGGTCGAAGGCGTCGACGTCCGCCGGACGGCGAAGCGATATCTGTTGGTTTGTCTTCCCGTCGAGCTCTTGCATGGGCGGCGAGTCTAGCCACAGCCGGTACCGCCGGTGTGTCCGAAACAGCCCAGGCGACCACCGTGCCACGCGGGTGTGACGCCAAGCCCCGTCAGTGCGCTGGACTAGGTGGCTGCGGGGAAATGCGTCCGCCTGTTCCGCCTGCCCGACCGATGGTTTTCGGCCATCCGTCCGCTGTACGGTGCTCGGGGAGCGAAGGCCAGCAAAGGGAAGTCCAGCCTTGACGACCATCCAGCACAGCCGGGCGGGCAGACGGCAGGCCATGCGCCGGATCCGGCCCCGGCGTTCCCCCGCGGCATCCCTGCTCGCACTCTCCTGGGCGGGAGCGGCCGCCGCGCTGTGGCTGTGGTGGCGGGACACCCCGGCCGTCGCCGCGACCACGGCCGACCGGCTGGTGAACGCGGGCCGGATCACCGGACTGCTCGCCGGCTATGTGATCGCCCTGGTGATCGCCCAGATGGCGCGCGTCCCGGCCCTGGAACGCCGGGTCGGGTCGGACCGCGTGGTGCGCTGGCACGCGCGAAGCGGCCGCTACGCACTGACCCTGACCCTCGCCCACATCGTGCTGATCCTGTACGGATACGCACTGCAGGCGGGCACCGGCACAGTGGCGCAGACCGTCTCCGTCATCACCGACTACCCGCACATGATCGAGGCGACCGTCGGCACGCTCCTGCTCCTCCTCGTCGGCTTCGTGTCCGCCGGAGCCGTACGGCGCCGTATGCGCTATGAACTCTGGTACTACCTGCACCTGCTCACCTACGCCGCGGTCTACCTCGCCTTCTGGCACCAACTCGCCACGGGCGACGAGTTCGTCGGCGACCCCACCGCCCGTACGGCCTGGTACGCCCTGTACATCACGGTCGGTGCCCTCCTCCTCTGGTATCGCCTGCTCACCCCGGTGCGGCTCAACCTCCGGCACCGCATGCGGGTCGAGTCGGTCGTACAGGAGGCGCCGGGCGTGGTCTCCGTGCTGGTCCGGGGTCGGCGGCTGCACCGGCTGGGCGCGGAGGCGGGGCAGTTCTTCCGCTGGCGGTTCCTCACCAAGGGGCTGCGGTGGAGCGCCAACCCGTACTCGCTCTCGGCCCCGCCCCGCCCTGACCTGCTGCGGATCACCGTCAAGGCCGTCGGCGGGCACAGCGCGGCGCTCGCCAGGCTGCGGCCGGGCACGCGCGTGTGGGCGGAAGGCCCGTACGGGGCGATGACCGCGGCCCGCCGCAGCCGCGGCAAGGTACTGCTGCTCGCGGGCGGCGCCGGCATCACCCCCCTGCGGGCCCTGTTCGAGACGCTGCCCGGCGCAGCCGGCGACCTGACGCTCCTCTACAGGGCCCGCACGGCCGAGGAACTGGCGTTGCGGGACGAACTGGAGCAGATCGCGGACGAACGCGGGGCCCAGCTGCTGTACGCCGTCAACAGCCCGGAAGGGCGACGACCCGCGATCACCGCGAAGATGCTGCGCAGGATCCTGCCGGACATCGCCCGTCACGACGTGTACCTGTGCGGTCCTCCGGGACTGGCCGAGGAGTCCTACGCCGCGCTCCGCGAGGCAGGGGTTCCGCACCGGCGCATCCACCACGAGTCCTTCGAGTTCTGAGGCGGAGCTGTGACAGTCCATACCCCTGACGCGCTGGGACTCTCATGAGGAAGAGGCATCCGTTCCGTCACGCGCTGCTGGCCACCGTCGGCACCGTCTCCGGCATTGTGCTGCTGCTCGCGCTCAAGCCGTCCACCGGCCCCTCGCCGGCACAGGCCGAGCCCGCGACGACGTCGCACGCCGCCGTGTCCCCGTCCCCGTCGGTGTCCTCGCACTCCGTGTCCGCGTCGCCGTCACCGTCACCGTCGAAGACACCGAAGAAGAAGCACACCGCGTCCTCTTCCCCCTCCGCGAGTACGTCGCACGCGGCATCGGCCGCCCCCACAAGAACCAGCAGCGCTCCCTCCGCCCCGAAGACCACCTCGGCCGCCCCCACCACTCGGACCGTCACCGGCGCCACGACCCAGACGAAGTACGGCCCGGTCCAGGTGCGGATCACCCTCACCGGCGGCAAGATCACCGGAGCGGACGCCGTCCAGTCCCCCGACGAGACGGCGCGCAGCAAGGACATCAACTCCACGGCCCTCCCCAAGCTCGATCAGGAGACGCTGCAGGCTCAGAGCGCGGACATCGACACCGTGTCCGGCGCCACGTACACCAGCGCGGGCTACAAGCAGTCCCTGCAGAGCGCCCTGGACCGGGCCGGCGCCTGAGCCGGGCATGCGGTCCGGCCGACGCGGTCTGCCGGGTACGTGTCTGGCGCAAGATCCGGAAAGTCACTACCATGCGCACGATCCGGCCACAGTCGGATCGGTCAGGCGATCTTCCCTGGAAGAGCGGGAGCACACTCCGCTGCACGAGCCCCGTTCGTCTCCAGGAGGGAATGGTGTCGCAGTCCCGTAGGCTCGCGAGTCGCCCCACTGGCTGGTATCCATCGGCCACCCACTACGGTGCGTGGCCCATCCGGTTGAGCGCCGTTGATCCCTCGGAGGGAAGTAGTTCACGCCACGGCAGGGAGATCCAGTGAAAGACATCGGGCCGGTGCGTACTGCTGTAAGGGAAGATGAGTCCGATCCGGGCTCCTTCCAGGCCAGCGCGAGCAACGTGCAGGCGGGCTTCTTCTGCTGGGAGATCGCCACAGGCGAGGTGAACTGCGATCCGCTCACCCTCGCGCTGCACGGCATGCCCGAGAACGGCCCGTCGGACATCTCGAGCTTCCTGGCCGCAGTACACGAGTCCGATCTGGCCGATGTGCGCGATGCCTTGGGCCTGATAGCGAAATCCTGCGGCAACTACCAGATCGAGTACCGGGTCACCACCGACGACGACCGGCACCGGTCCCTGGAAGCCCGCGGCCGTGTCCTGCCCGGCGCCGACGGGCTGCCGGCCCGCATGGTCGGAGTGGTCATGGACACCACGGCCGTCCATGAACGCCACGAGGCGGAGAAGCGGCGGTTGTACGAGCGCGCCACCCGTGACCGCTGGATACGGGAGCTGACCGCGGCTCTGGCCGCCGCGGTGACGGTGAAGGACATCATGGCCGCCGCCCAGGCCGGACTGCGTACCTTCGGAGCGGACGCGCTGGCGGTGATCGCCCCGGAGGGAGACCGGTTGACCGTCGTCGCCTCGTGCGCCGACGACGAGCAGGGCGAGGGCTCCGTGCGAGTCCTCGACGCCACGGCCCGCACACTCGTGGAGGAGTCGCTCGACCGCAGGGCTCCCGTCCTCATCGGCTCTGCGGACGCGCTGATCACCGATCATCCACACCTGGCACCGCTCGCGCGGTCGGCGCCACAGGCGTGGGCGGCATTGCCGCTCACGGACTCGCGCGGCCGCGTCAGTTCCTGCCTTGTCGGTTTCCCCGAGCCACAAGAATTTCTGCCCGAGGAACGCGCCCTCCTGGTCGCCGCCATGGGACTGCTCGCCCAGTCCCTGGAGCGAGCCGCCATGTACGAGTCGGAACACGCACTCGCCACCGAGCTCCAGCGCGGCATGCTGCCGCGCGGGCCGCTCACGGTGCCCGGCGTGACCATCGCCGCCCGCTACCAGGCCGCCACCTCCGGCATGTGGATCGGTGGCGACTGGTACGACGCCATCAGCCTGCCCGACGGCGGCGTGGCTCTGGTCATAGGAGATGTGCAGGGGCACAGCGTCCACGCCGCGTCTCTCATGGGGCGGCTGCGCACCGCCGTACACGCCTACGCGAACGAAGGACACACGCCCGCGGCCGTCCTGGAACGCACCAACCGCCTGCTGGCCGAACTGAACACCGACCCGGACAGGGCCCTGTTCGCCACATGCTGCTACATCGCACTCAACCCGTCCGACGGGACGCTGCGAGTGTGCCGGGCGGGCCATCCGGCCCCAGCGCTGATCACGCCCCGCAAGCCGCCGCGCCTCCTGGAGGTCCCCGGCGGTCTCCCTCTGGGAATCGACCGGGAGCAGCGGTACCCGACCACCCGCCTGCGCATCGCTCCGGGCAGCGTGCTCGCGCTGACCACCGACGGCCTGCTCGAGGCCGTGAACAAGGACATCGACCAGGGTGTCGAGAGGTTTCTCCGGGGGCTGCGAGGGGCTCCCACCGCGGACCTGGAGACCGTTGTCGACGACCTCCTCGCCGGTACGCAGAAGGCTCACGGCCTGGGCGACGACGTCGCTCTGCTCCTGGCTCGTCTGAACAGGCCCGGCCGCCAGAGCTGACCCGGTCCTGCCCCAGCCTGTTCTCAACCGGCTTGGACCGCCGGGCACTTTTATCGGCGGCCAACCGAATTCGCCCGGTCTGTGGTGCTTCCCGCGCAGGGCGATGAGGGCCGAAGAAACGAGACGCCGGTCGAACACCATCGACGGGCAGGGTAATTTACGTCGGTGGCTGGGACTGCCTGGTCATGCCCCGTGCGGGCGCTGCCGAGTCACATCGGCAATGTCGCTGGATGTCGCGAATGGCAGAGGATTACCGAGAAGCGAGCTGACGTATGGACAATTTCCGGATTCCGGACCTCTACATACCCGTACCGGCAGCGCTCAATCCGGACCTCCAGGAGGCTGCTGCGGCGACTGAGGCGTGGCTGGACGAGTTCGGCCTGGTGCCCACCGAGGAGGCGCGTCGGCACGTACGGCGCACTCGTGTGGACCGGCTCACCGCGTGGCTGTGCCCGAACGCTTCACAGGAGGCGCTGACGCTGATCACCCAGTGGAACGCGTGGCTCTTCCAGCTGGACGACCAGTTCGACGACGACCCGGTGCGCGGTTACCGGCCCGAGCGGTGGCGAGAGGCGTTCGGGCCGTTGTTCGCCGTGTTCGACGGAAATGTCACGGCCGGGCGACTGGCGCGCTCCTTGGCTGATCTGTGGCGCCGCACGACGGACATCCGTTCTTCCGCATGGCAGCGCCGATTTGTCCCGCACCTGTTGTGGTATTTCGACAGCTACCGGGCCGATATGATCCACCGGGAGCAGGGGCGTGTACCCGGCCTGCAGCAATACCTCGCGCACCGCCGCGCCTCGTTCGCATTCGACGCCGTCCTCGACCTGATGGAAATCGGCACCGGTGTGGACCTGCCCGACCAACTGCATGCCAACCCGGCCTTCGCCGACATGCGAGAGGCGGTGATCTACGCGAATGCCTGCATCAACGATCTCTACTCGCTGCGCAAAGAGCTCGCCCATGACTATGCGTTCAACGCCGTCACGGTGATCTGCCATCATCACCGGTGCAGCCTCCAGGAGGCGGCGGAGCGAGTGGCCGTGATGCAGGCCGGATACGTCCAGCGCATCCTTGATCTCGAGCAGGTCCTGCCCGGGCGGCTGACACGTTCCGGCCTCGCCGACGACGTCGTCGAGGACGCGCTGCGCTGCGTCAGGGATTTCAACGCGCTCACCGCCGGGAACGCCGCTTGGTCGAAGGAGACCGGTCGCTATGCGGAGATAGAGGCCAAACCGACCTATCTGGCGGACTTGTTCATTCCGTAGGACCCTCGGCCATCGCCCAAGCGCGCCGCAGCCCGCACGGCGTGGCCCACGGATCGATGCCACGGCCGGTGGTTCCCAGGGGTCGCGGCCACCAGGGGCCGCTCACCGCGGCCCCTGTCGCACCGACGACGAGCCCCAGCGCTCGCTCACGTCAGTGTGTGTGACCACTCGAAGCGGGGGCCGGCCCAGCGTTCTTGACCGTCAGCGGCAGCAGCTTCTTACCCGTGGGGCCGATCTGGATGGACGTGTCCATCGCCGGGCATATGGAAAAACGCTGAAAACTGCCCAGGAACTACGTCACGCTGTCTGGCATGAGGAAACGAGGACAGCGGCGGCTCGCGGCGGAGCGGGCGGCCTACAACGTGGAAGCCGAGTGGACCGAAGCGGACTTGGCGCTCTTGGAGGAGTTGAAGCGGGCCGAGGCCCTGCTCCCCGAGGACGCTCCCCGGGCACTCCTCTCCATCCGCTTATCCGTGCTGACGGACGACACGACGTCGCCCGTGCGACAGGAGCTCGACCTCCGCATCCTGGCCAGGGAGCGCGGCAGCCGAGTCGTGGGTGTGGCTTCCGACCTGAACGTGTCGGCGACGAAGGTCCCGCCATGGAAGCGGAAGCAACTCGGAGAATGGTTGAACAACCGCTCCCCCGAGTTCGACGAGATCCTGTTCTGGAAGCTGGACCGCTTCGTACGCCGCCTCTCCGATCTCTCGATGATGATCGAGTGGAGCCTGAAGCGCGGGAAGAACCTGGTCTCGAAGAACGACAGTCTTGACCTCACGACGACCGCCGGGAAGATCATGGTCACGATCATCGGCGGTATCGCCGAGATCGAAGCGGCGAACACCTCCACCCGGGTCACGAGTCTGTGGGACTACGCGAAGTCCCAGGAAGACTGGATCATCGGGAAGCCGACATACGGCTACGTGACGGACGAGGACGACACGGGGAAGGTCGTTCTCGCCATCGATCCCGAGGCTTACAAGGCACTGCACTGGGCTCGGGACATGGCGATTCGAGGACGCTCAGCCAGTTTCATGGTGCGCTGCCTGAAGCGGTCCGGCCTCATGAGCCAGGGGCTCACCGTGGTGACGCTGCTCCGCCGGCTCCGCAACCCCGCACTCCTCGGTTACCGCGTGGAGGAGGACAAGAACGGAGGACAACGGCGCTCGAAGCCGGTCCTCGGCAAGGACGGCCGGCCGATCAAGGTCGCTCCTGCCATCTTCACCGAGGAGGAGTTCGAGACCCTTGGCGCCGCCCTCGACAAGCGCAAGAAGAATCAGCCTCCGCGCCGTGTCGGCGGGGTGACCCAGTTCCTCGGCGTTCTCCTGTGTGCCGACTGCAAGACGAACATGACCGTGCAGATCACGTCCAACAAGTTCGGGACCTACCAGTACCTGCGGTGCCGCAACTGCAAGAGCGGCGGACTCGGCGCTCCCAACCCCGAGCGGGTCTACGAGCGCCTGGTGGAGGACGTGCTCAAGGTCCTCGGCGACTTCCCCGTCGAGGTTCGCCAGTACGCGGAGGGCGCGGAAGCGCGGAGGGAGATCAAGCGCCTACAGGAGTCCATCGCCCTGTATATGAAGGAGCTGGAACCCGGGGGCCGTTACACGAAGACGCGGTTCACGAAAGAGCAGGCGGAGGCAACGCTCGACAAGCTCATCGCGGAGCTGGAAGCGATCGACCCTGAGACGGCGAAGGACCGGTGGGTCAACGTCCACGGCGGCAAGACGTTCCGTGAGCACTGGCAGGAAGGCGGCATGGAGGCCATGTCCGCGGACCTGTACCGGGTCGGGATCCGCTGTGAGGTCACCCGCACGAAGGTGCCGAAGGTCCGGGCCCCGAAGGTTCACCTCCGCCTACTGATCCCGAAGGACGTACGCGAACGCCTCGTGATCCGAGAGGACGACTTCGCGCAGGCCATCTGAGTCCGGCACGTACAAGATCGAGGCCGCCTTCCCGTCATGCGAGGGAAGGCGGCCTCGCGTCTCACTGGAACCACTTGGTGGCGTCGAACGGTTCCTCCGTACCGTCGTCGTCCACGATCACGATCTCGCTTTCGATCAGGCTCGCGGCTCTGTCGTTCGCGCGCTCAGGTTCGGGCAGCGGCGTCGTGGACCCCACCTCCCTGTTGCCTGGCATCGGCACTGTGCCGCCGGCACTCCGCGAGGTCTTCGGCGATCCCGGCGGCGATGAGCGCGGCACCCGGGGTGTGGCCGGAGCCGACGTAGCGCCACTGCCGTTCGGTGACCGCGTCAGGGACGTCTACGTGCCCCTGATGGTGGGCACGCTCGGCACGGAGTGCGGCGTACGTCGTGGAGTAGGCACGGGACTTGGTGAGGATGTGGCCCCGGTAGCCGAGGGTGTGAACCCAAGCTCGCAGGTTCAAGGGCGCATACTCCCGCAGACCGCCCAGGCGCCAGCAGGCTCGCATGAGGGCGCGGACGTGTTCCCTGACGGGCGCAGACTCGATGTCGGCCCAGGTGGTGAGTGAGCGGTCAGTGCCGGCGCCCGTCTCGCTTGCCCCCTTGGTGACGTACTTCGCGACGTAGGCCGCCACGGCGTCATCGTCGGGGCCGTCGCCGTCGGCATGCAGCGTTCGCGTGTCGAGCTGAGCACCCCAGCGGAGTTGCAGCTCCCCCACGGCAGGGCTGTAGGGAGTGCGGACGCGGACCCGCTGAGCGGAAGCGCGTACCGCATCGATGAGGAGATTCGCGGTGCCCCAGGCCGGGGGTTCGTCCTGGTATCCGTTCGGGCCGTCGAGGCGGACGACGACGTGCACGTGGACGGCCGCCCGCTTCTGGTACTCGGCGACACGAGCGAAGGACAGCCGGGCGTGCCGAGCGAAGCGGGACTGCACGAGGCCGACCGAGGAGGCCACGCGACGCCGTACGTCGATGACGAACCGGTCCCAGAGCTTCGAGGCGTGTGCGTGCCACAGCACGTGGCCGGTGTAGTCGTAGCAGTCGGCGCAGAGCGGTTGCCCGACGGCCGGGGCGTCCGGTGCGTGGAGGGTGCCGCATCCGAGAGACCGTCCGTGTTCGCAGGTTCCGCCGTCACGGCGTGGACGGCACAGCTCCCCGGCACGGTGCACGGGGCCGAAGGACGGGGCGGTGAGGGTGACGAAGAGGCGGGGCCGGTGCCGGACCGTGGAGGGGATGTTCTTGCCGCCGAGAAGGCCGGCGCGGACCAGATGGTAGGTGTCGCCGGCGTGGAGGCGGGAGCAGGCCGGGCATACGGATGCACGGCGGTTGCGGCAGCGGACAAGGAGGCGTTCGCCGGGCTCGTCGCGGGTGTCGTAGTGGTGGATGATCTCGCCGGTTGTGGCGTCCACGGTGGTGCTGGAGCCGGCGAGGTGGACGGGGTGAGCGCAGCCGCCGGTCGCGGTGACTTGCTCCAGCCAGCGGGAGAACTTCGGGTCTTGAGCGAGGCGGATTGCGTCACGGTCTGTCTCGGGGAGCTGACGCAGGCGCGCCGCGCGGTCGAGGGCGGCGCGCCTGTCAGTCGAGGTGATGTCCGGGGTGATGGCGGTGGCCTTCCGGGGTGAGCCGCCGAGGCGGCAGGGTCGGTGGTTGGTGGCGCGCTGTCGTCCATGGGGCGATCTCCTTGTGAGTGGTGGCTTGCGATGTGCGTCGGTCAGCGGACGGTTCCGGTCCCCCGACAGATACGGCAGCGCCGCAGTCGTCCGGTCCAGGTCTTGCGGGCACCGTCGCCCTTGCATTGGGGGCACCTCACACGAGGCATGCGCATGCGCGTACGTCCTTCCAGGTCAGAAGTGGCTGAAGCCGCTGAGGAACCAGGTGATGAAGCCGTTGATCGTGAGAGCGACGGGCGTTTCACCGAGGTACATGCCGAACAGGGCGATGCAGGCCGCTTCCCAGATCCGTACGTCTCGGGAGCGGACGAGGAGGAAGGTGATGATCCCGAAGACCACGACGAGCGACACGGCGGTGCCTGTGCTGATCACTTGCCGTCTCCTTCCATCACCGCGAGGGCGTGATCTATGGCGGGCAGTGTCGGGGCCATCCCGGCGTACTTCCGGGCCGTCGAGGCGGCCTCATCCGTGGGTGTGAGGTGCGAGCGGGCCCGGCTCCAGCCGCCGTCCGGTCCGGTGCAGACGGCCACGCCACGTTCCTCAGGCGTGATCGACTGGGCGACGACTACGGCGTCCTTGTTGAGGTCGCCCAAGGTCATCTCCGCTGTGCCGGGGTCGTTGACGCGGTGGCAGATTCGGCCGCCGAGTTGGGCGCGCAGGGCGGTGACGCCGGGGCCGAGGTCGGAGCCGACGCGTTGGCCGGCGACGACGAGGTGTAGGCCGAGCGCGGCCCCGAGCTGCGCCAGGCGGAGCAGCAGCGTGGAGCACTGGTCTGCTTCGGCCTTGCTCTCGCGGGTGCCGTCGGACAGGTACAGTTCCGCGATCTCGTCGACGATGACGACGACCGGCACCGGCCGCAGCTTCTCCGGCAGTTCCCAGATCGAGCGGACCCCGGCCGAGCGGCACGCGCCCATCCGGTCTTGCATGTCGACGACGAGCGCGGAGAGCACGGCGACCGCTTCTCGGCGGCAGGTCGCCAGGGCACTCAGCCGTCCGGAGAACAAGCCGAGTTCCATGCCGCCCTTGCAGTCGATGCCGACCAGGGCGACGGGCTGAGTCGCAAGCTGTGTGATCAGCCGAGCGAGGAGCGTGGACTTGCCGGAGCGGGTGGCGCCGACGATGAGCCAGTGGGGTACGAGCCGCAGGTTCACCACCCAGGCGCCGCCGTTCTCCAGGACGCCGATGAGCGCGGAGAGGAGTTCGGCCGGTGCCGTGGCTAAGCCCGGACGCTGAAGCGGATCCGTGGCCGTCGCGGTCAGGAGGACGAGCCCGCGTTCCGGTGAGGTGACCCGGACCGCGTGAACCTTCCACGCGTGGACGAGAGCGTCAGCCGCCTTGAGAAAAGTGGCCGGGGTCTGGCCCGCGTGCAGACGCACGATCACGGTCAGCCCCATGCGAGTAGCGCGCGGGAAGGAGATCCGCGGAGCCACCGGCCGTAACGGGTCGCCCTTCACGACCAGGTCGCCGAGCAGCCCACGCGACGGGCGCCGGGAGACAGCGAGGTCGTTGAGGACGGCGACCTTGCGCCAGGTGACCACCACCCGGAACGCGGTGGCCGGGTAACCGACGAGGTACCAGTGCCAGGCCGGCCGATGCCGCCGCAGCAGGTCACCGACGACCAGCATCCACGCCAGCACGGCGAGCGCGAAGGCGAGCACGGTCGGCCCCATCACGCGTCACCGCCCTTGGCACGCACCGGACCGTCGTGCACGGCCGTGATCGCGTCGGCCCGGAAGCTGACGCCGTGCCGGTCACCCATCGACCAAGTGAACGCCGTCAGCCCGGTGACGCGGACGATCTGCCCTTCCTCGATCCCCTTCGGCTGACCGCTGACGGCGATCTCGATCACGGAGATCCGCCGACGGTCCTGCCGAACGGTGACGGCTACCGTCCAGACCGGATTGCCGTCCCGGTCCCTCTTCACCTCCTGTGTCTCGGGGTTGCTGAGCTTCGCTTCCGGCGCGATGGCGCACCGCAGTACGCCGAGCCGCGCCGTGTCCACGGGAATGGACTGCATGGTGTGTGGCCTCCCTGGCCAGTCGAGACGCCAGCCTGATACTGACGTCACTTGTCCTTACGAGTTAGGACTATGGAGCTCTGTACGGCGAGAGTGCAACTACTTATGCTGACGAGTGATGTCGCGCGTGCGACGCGCCTACGACCACGATCCGGAGATGACCCGATGTCGGAGATCCAGCGCCCCGGAGCCCTCTACCAGCAAGTGGCCGCCGCGATCCGCGAGGCGATCCTGTCCGGCGAGTTCGCACCCGACTCCCTGTTGCCGTCCGAAGCCCAGCTCATGACCCGCTACGGCGTCTCGCGGCCGACCGTCCGCAACGCCATCGCCGCCCTGCGAGCGGAAGGGCTGATCGACGTCCGCCACGGCAAGGGCAGCTTCGTACGCTCCGACGGACAGCCCGCGCTCACCCTCGAACGGCGCATCAGCCACACCACCGGCGGCCGGTTCGTCATGCCCGGCGGAGACGTATGGCAAGAGGCGGAGGCGCCCAGCACCTACCGCACCCGCACCACCATGACCACCGGCCGACTGCTCCAACTCGGCGAGGAAGAGGCGCTGTTCGGCTGTGACCGGCTGCTCGCCGACCCCGGCACCGGAACGCGTGCCATGCACCGCACCCTGATCCCGTTCGAGGCCGCCGAGGCAGTCCCCTCGCTCGGCGAGGAACCGGGCCGGCAACCGGCGGAGATCTACCAGCTGCTCGCCGAGGACGGACACAAGCTGTCGTGGACCGAGACGGTACGCGCCCGCATGCCACTGCCCGACGAGCGCACCGCGCTGCGACTCCCGGACGCGACCCCGATCCTCCACCTGGCCCGCACCACGCACGGCTCCGACGACCGTCCCCTGATCCTCGAGGAACTGCGCATCGGTGCCGACCGTGCCGAAGCCACCTACCGGATCACTGCCGACAAACAGCCCGCGCGGCGCACCCGCACCTGAGACCGAACGGTCATCGGTCGAAACCCGCTTCACTTCCTCAAGGGCGCGCCTGCGGCGCGCCGGGGCGCCCGGCCGCCCCGGCCGGGCGTGCGGCGTGGCCGCCGGTCCCGTCCGGTCGCCGGACGCCCCCGACCGCAGCACACCCAAGCAGTCGAAAGGGCGACCGGTCCGCGCAGGCCGGAGCCCACGGGGCTGGGGGTCGCCGACCTCCGAGACTTTAGGCAGCCACCATGGGGCGAGCCTCGAAGAACAGGGGGCCAATCGGGCACAACCGCGGGCAGGACCAGTACCTGCCCGATTCGCCGGGCCAGCGTAAGGCCCCCTGTTCACTCGCCCCATGGCAGCTCCAGCCCAAAGTCTCTCCGGCCGACGACGTGCCCATGCGCGCCGCCCACCAGCGGATACGCCCCTCATGCCGCCGACTCCAGAAGGGCAGCGAGCCGGTCCACAGCATCCGGCCGGCCCGCCAGCCGGACGACGCCCCGCCCCGCCTCGTCCGTGGAGGCAACCGCCCGGACACTCGACAGCTCGAAGCCGGCGCCAATAAGTGCGCGGTTCAGTCGGTCAGCAGACTCCCGAGCCCCGCGCCACCCCGCGATGTAGTCGACACCAGGCGTCCACAGGACTCCGTCCGAGCCCTCGATGTCGTGCAGCCCATCACCGATCCAGTCCTCACCCGCGCCGGTCACGTGTGTTCACCTCAGCCCTGTTGCAGAAAACGGCTCGTCAACTCGCTTACTTCCAGGACCAGAAGCGACGCAGCGCAGCGGCCCCGGTACCATCAGGCACCGGGGACCGCTGCGTCCCCTCCCGGACCACCCCGGTTGCTGCCAGGCGCGGGGGTGGTCCGGTCTCGGTATGAGGTTGTGAAGCGCGGCCCCTCGCCCGGGCGGGAACCCGGTGGGCATGATCGCGAGAGACCGCGCTCCGTGGCTGGAGGGGTCAGGCTCCAGCCGGTTACCGGGGCACCGCCGACTCCCGATCGCAAAGGAGTGGCGAGGACGGCACCCCGGAGATCACCAGTGAGGTCAGTGACCTGTTCCGCCGCTCAGGTCGAAGCGGCACCAGACCGTCTTGCCGCCCCGCTCCTCCGGCGACCACCAGACCGCCGCCGCCAGTCGCTGCACGATGAGCAGGCCACGGCCGTTGTCGGGCAGTACCGCTTCCGACAGCTCCCCGAGCAGCGAGGGCGAGAATGCCTCTCCCGCCGGAAGCAACGGGGGCGTCGAGTCTTCGTCGGTTACCCCGATGAACAACCACTTCGGCCACAGCTTGAAGGTCACGTCGATGCGCCGGCAGCCACCGGCCACGGCGAGGTGACGGTCCGGCACAGCATGGTTCACCACGTTGCCGACCAGTTCCGAGACGGCCAGCCGGGCGTCATCCACGATCGCGTCAACACCCGAGCCCCGGAGGAAGACCGCCGTCATGTCACGTGCCGTGCGCGCCGTGTTCTCGAACTCGGCGAAGAGCGTGAGTGTCAGGAAGTGCCCATCGGCAGACGGGGCCGGCGGTGCCGCGAACCAGTGGGTGTACGCGTCCAGCTCACTCGCCAGCCACTCGATCTTGCCCGCATCCATCACGTCCCCTTCCGAGAGCCGGGACGGCTCGTTCGGCGCCGGTTGCATCACGCAAGCCAGTACACGGCTCAGCGGGCGTGATCGGGAGCGTTCACCAGGGGGTTCACATGAACACGGGCAAACGCAAAGGGGGTTCACCAATGAACCCCCAAAGCGATCCTGTTGTGACACGATGAACACTCGCCGTCATTCTCGGGTTGGCAGGGGAGCATGAACCGAGAGCCGAACGCGCAATTGATCGCAGTCATGGACGAGGCGAAGGTCTCGAACAAAGGTCTTGCCAAGCGGATGAAAGATGCCGCAGACCAGCGAGACATCAGCCTCGGGACGACACACGTCTCAGTGCAGCGATGGCGGGACGGCGCGGGTATCCAACCGCAGACAGCAGCGATCATGGCGGACGTGCTGAGCTCCAAGCTGGGCCGTCGCGTCACGCCGGGCGATCTCGGCTTCTTCGACCACACCAAGCCGACCGCCCTGGACCCCGTCGGCTATCCGAGCACCGTGCCGGACGTGCTGTCCATGCTGGACGGACTCGCCCAGGAACGAGCCGAGGCCGCGGTCACTGACCGCTTGGTCGTCGCGGACGCCGACCTCAGCGCAGCAGTCCTCTCCTGGATGATCGCGCGCCCCGACGGCATCCAGGCCGACCGACCCGCTCACCAACGCGTCGGCATGCGCGACGTACGCGCGATCAGAGACGCAGCCGCCACGTTCATGCAACTCGACTTCAAGTACGGCGGAGGCCACGGCCACCGAGCCTTACGCCACTACTTCCGCCATGAAGTACTGCCACTGCTCAGCGCCAGCTACAGCGAGAAGGTGGGCCACGCGCTCTTCAGCGCCGCCGCCGAGGTCTCCCAGTTGCTCGCATGGACTGCATACGACGTCGGCAACCATCGACTCGCCCACCGCTACCTCACCTCCACTCTGCGCCTGTCCCAGGTCATCGACGACCGCATGTTCGGCGCCCGCATCCTCGGCAACCTCAGCCACCAGGCCAACTACCTCGGCAACCACGCCCAAGCCATTCAGCTCGCCCGAGCCGCCGTCGAGGGCGCCAAGGGCCGGGCCACCCCACGCGCCATGGCGAACTACTGGGCCATGGAGGCTCGCGCCCTGTCCAACGCAGGCGACCGCACCGGGGCCGGCCACGCCATGAACCAAGCCGAACGCCACTTCGGCCAGGCCGACACCGCCGACGACCCCGCATGGCTCAGCTACTTCGACGACGCCGAACTCCTGGGCGAGTTCTGCCACTGCTTCCGCGACCTGAAGATGCGCCGCGAAGCCGTCGAGCACGCACAGCGCGCCGTCGACAGCACCGACCCGCAGTATGCCCGCACCCTCGGCTTCTGCCGCATGGTGCTCGCCCAGAGCCAGCTACTGAGCGGCGACCTGGAAGCCGCCGTCACCACAGCCAGCCTTGCCGTGGACGGCGGCGACACCCTCCAGTCCAACCGCTTCCAGCGCTACGTCACCGACTTCCAGGCAGAGGTCAGCGCGCACGCCGCCCACCCCGCCGTCGTCGCCTTCAACGAGCAGGTCAACGAAGCACTCGCCCGCCTGGACGACGAGGACGAGTAGCGGCTACCGCGGCCGCCAGTCACGCGGTGCGTCGTCGTTGCGCAGAGCAGCAATGCGCCGGCGGTACTCGTCGGCCGTCTCTTGGTCTTCCTGCACGTTCTGCATGAGCCACGTCGTCATGCCGAACTCTTGGAGCCGACGAAGCGTGTCGTAACCGTGCCAGTAGTACAGATCCCGTCCGTAGGCCCGGACGAAGTCGGCGTACTGCTCGTCGGTCTGCCAGCCGAGGCTGTGATGCTCCGTGGCTGTGACCATCAGGTCCCACTCAGGGTGATCGAAGCAGAAGGCCTCGAAATCGATCAGAACCACTTCGCCCCGATTATTCACCATGAGGTTCTGCACATGAGCATCCCCGTGCACCGGCCCCTTGGCAGTCTCGAACCTCAGCGCCCCGAACTGGTCACGCAGCTCACGCCACCGCTTCCGCAGGAAGACCCTGTCGTCCTCCGAAATCGCAGCCCGGCTGATCCGCAGCTCTTGCTTACCGAAGGGATCGAACGACGGCAGCTCCAGCCCGGCCGGCAGCGTCATGGAGTGCAGATCACGGAGGACGCCTCCCAGCTCCCCATAGGTGGCCTTACGCTCACCTTCGACGATGAGATGCCAGAAGGTCACCGGGTGGCTTTCGATCATCAACGGCTGCTCCAGGTCCTCCACGATGCGTGCACCCGGGAACCCCTCTGTAGCAAGCCACCGCGACACACCCACCTCAGTGCGCGCCTTGGGCAGATACTCCTCACCGCGAGCAACCCGCACGACCACCGGTACCGAGCCCAGCCGAAACAGCGCGTTCTCCCCAAGCCGGATCAACTCGGCGCCTCTGTCGTCTAGCCCAGCCACCCGGCACGCGGTACTCATCACCCGCACAGCCCTCGCCGACGTTAACCCCTCATCCGACCGAGCAGCGTCAACCGCCATGCCCGTACCAACTCCCCTAGGTCGCGCGCGATCAACCAGCACACGCCTACGGGCGACCAACCCGACGCGCGCCGGACACGACTCTGACCGTACCCATCCTCATACGGTCGACGCGAGGGCACGTCTCCGAGAGCTACACCGAGCCCGACGGAAGCGAAAAACAGTGTCGCACGCTAAAAAAGCTGAGCTATCACTCAGAGGCGCCAGGGCCAATCGAATTCACGACGCAAGGTCTTCGGCTGTCAAGATTCGACCGCATGGGATGGTCTTAGATTCCTCAATCGCCTTCCTGGCGGCGTCCACATCCCCAGCAAAAACGACGACTGCTAGCGAATCAATCGCTCGCGACACGCACACATACAGCAGACGCCTTGTTCGCTCCAAAACTGAGTCCTTACCAGCGGCCAAGTTTTTCCTGTCGACCTCCGATAGCTTTTTGATGCCGAATAGCTTCTCGTAAGAGTAAAGGCTATACCTTCCCTCTTCGTCGTCTAGTACGACTACAACCTTGGAGAACTCTGCACCCTTAGTGCCGTGCTGAGTCGAGTAAGGTGACTGCTGTCGAATGTACTTGAAATAAGACCGGAGTTCAGACACATCACATGCCGCGAAGGCATCTAGCGTCTCCCTGACCTCCGACGACAGAATGACCTCTGAATGCATACCATCTGGGTCGAGGTATACGGAGAGTCGCGGATCCGGGACGATGATGTCGGCAGCTACAGCGAGCCGTAGCGCAGTACCCACAGATCCTTGTCCTGCCTTTGCCACGGTCTTTCGCAGGTGCGCTACGGCGTCCCGCACGGTAGCCAAGCTCTGCCTGACATCACGGTCAGGGAAATCATCATTAAGCACCCCCCCTCGCTCCCGGAGGACAGAAAGCACGGATGGGGAATTAATGCTTTCAGCCGCACAAATGGGTAGTATAACTTCCTCAAATGGTCTTAGAGGCCAGGCGGTTCCCTCATCGAACGCGTCCTTCAAGCTTTTCGCATCACCGTCATGAAACGCGGCGTATAGCCGCTCAAATCCCATACGTTTGGCAACCATGCGATGGACGATCATGAGGATCTTTGCACCCTCAGCATCGCCGGCCGAGTCGGCAGACCAACTACCGGCGTCGCTGTGTTTCCCCAACCAAACTCGGACCTGTTCCAGGCTTTCACTTCGCTGGTCATCCGCGGGAAGAATAAAGAAAAAGCATTCTCCGCTTCTCTGCGCGCTCGCCGGGCGACCGGGCACTTGCACCAAGCCGTCAGCTTCAGATCGCACCTGGTTGATGACACTTAGCACTGCGCTCGAACTTCGGAAGTTCTCTGGCTTATCGATGCGCACCCACCCTTCCTCAAGGGAAATAGAGCCGATCCCACGCTGGAAGATCTGCTGCATAGGGTCTCCGAAAAAGCCCAAACACACTGCGCCATGTGCCTGATTCGCGACTCGCTTCAGCGCCTGGACAACGTTAGGGAAGGTGTCCTGGCTCTCGTCGACAAAAATATACGGATACTTGTTAGCTACGATACGCGCGAGTAGCTCTTTTTTCAGGATCAACTCGGGAACCATAGACACGATATCCTCATGCCCGAGAATTCCCTTCGCGTAGTCACTGCCGGTGCCATAGGTATAACGGCTAACCTGACTGAGAAGCTGAAGCTGAGTGCCAAGTTTCTCAAGTGAAGAATTATCCTTGGCAATTGTCGTCGCACGCGTGCGTGAGGAGTAGTGTGCCTGTCTCTCCTTCAGTTGTCGTATCTCGTTCTCAACGCGACAGCGCACCCATTTGGAGATATCCCTTTGGAACGGGTTGATCAGGGACCACAAAAAACTGTGGATAGTAGAGACCGCTACAAGAGGGGTATTTCCGATGTCGGCGTGAATTTCCTTAGCGGCGACCTCGGTATATGTGATGCAGGCAACTTGCTGAGTTCGGGCCCTGAGGCGAGAACCGCACTGCACTACCACGTGATCTAGCGCCTTGACCAAAGAGGTTGTTTTACCTGAACCCGCTCCAGCCACCATAATAAAGCAGCCAAGCTGATCTCCGTCCAGGAGACGCCGAAGCTCGATATCAGCTGGCGTATCCGGCGCAGTAAGTCGTGCCGTCACTTTCCCTCCCCAGGTACAAGCGAAGACGTGGACGCTAGGGGTGACAACCGATTACTGAGCCATGCCAACCCATCGAGGATGTATTGCGGTGCCTTCCATGTGCTGTCTTGCTCAGCAATAAGACCAAGGGCAAACTTCGTCTTGTCCAGGTTTCGAACTCGCCTGAAGATCGCGTCGTGTAGTTCACCAAGCGTCAACTCACTCGACTTCATGATGTACAGGCCGATAACTCTTCGGGACGGATCTTGAGACCAGTCCAAATTTTCCAGAGCAAAGGCCTCTTCGAGTGTTCGTCCGGCTAGCTCGTTCGCCTCCGAGCCCCATTCGACTAGCTGTCGGGTCTGGCAAGCAACCCGGATATTGCCAGCGCCCTTCCCATCACGTTCAACGACTCGCTCATGGTCCGCGAGGTTAAGGAACTCATCAACCGAAGACAGCTTCGGGAACCAGTTCTTTAGAGTCTCATTGGAAGTGACAGCGCCGGGCACCGTCGTCATGCACGCGCGACCTTTTTCGGATTCGTCTTGTTGTAGGCCGGCGCCTTCGGAAGGCTCAATACTATCCAAATCAGTGATGACCAAGGCCGTGATGTCCAGGAATTCAAGCAGTTCTTGAAATTTGTGCGCAAAGGCGCCTCCGACTTCCAGGATCGTGAGGTGACAAGACTTCAATTGGGGGAAGTTGCGTTCAATAATGAGCGGCAACAGCAAGCGCTCGACGTTTCCCTCTACCAGGACAGCAGCATCCGCGAAGAATAGATCACAGTGGGTCAATTTCAGATATTGCTGAAGGAACTCGCGCGTCTCTTTTTCTTCTCCGTTGTAGAAGTCCGAAAGGTTCTTAACTTCGCTTCGATGCAGAACCCCGCCCACTCTGTCTCGACAAAAATACCGGATTGGCTGGAAACTGCTCTCGTAGAGGATGTGTGACGAGTGGGTGGTGACGACCATCTGCGTACGAAACCCTTGTTTCGCCCCGGGGAGTAGCTCGAATACTCGGCGAATGAAAACCTGTTGGAGTTGCGCATGGAGATGCGCTTCCGGCTCCTCGATCATAATTAGATGAACCGGCGGGCGCTGGCCCTCCACATCCTCCCAGGCGTGGTGGAAGTCCAAGATCTCAACGGCCATGTAGATAAGGTTCTTGAAACCCAGACCGTTGTACTGATCTGGTAGAACCTGCGACTTCTCCCCGTTGACTGGAGGCAGCATATAATGTACGCGAGCGCTTGTACTGAGCATGTTTTGCACATTGAACGAAGCCTTCACTACAAGCCCAGCATTCGTGGCTCCTGGGTAACCCAGGTGTTCAATACTCGCGAAAATTGAGCCGAAAGCCTCTTCAAAGTGATCGTTGAGGGCGGACTCTGAATTAGCGATAGCGCTTAGCGCCCCTAGATCCGTTTCAAACTTCTGCAAATTGCGCTGATAGTACCTACTTAGCCGCCGCGACAAGTCTTCGGCCCGGCCATGTGATTCCGCGTCTGTAAGATGCCGTTGAGCGTTTAGAAAATCTACCTTTATGAGTGCGCCAACCTTTGTGCTGGCCCCAGACGAACTAGATCCCAAGTAGAACGGTTCGTATCCAGCCTTAGGCTTCAAATCGTCGTCACACTGCCGCTCGTCGAGTACGTAGTACTTGATTTCGTATTCGCTCGTCAGTCGTTTACTTAGATAGTCCGTGAGGTCCACAGGCCACGGCTTGTAAGCAGCACCTGGGTTGTCTTTAGGAAGCTTCCTTTCCTTACGGGCCTGCTGATAGTTCTTCAATACTGAAAAAGAATCTCTCGGCGCATACACCATGCGGATACCTACCGGTTCCCCGTCCCAGTCGAGTCCCGGCAAAAGGTCTAGCACACGGTGGACGTTTTCGTCATCTACCTCGAACCATAGATCAAAGTAAATCTTGGGTAGATCCATCTCAGCATCGACGGCGTCGGGGTCAAGCCTGTTGAACGTCTCCCAACAGTCGGCAGCGAAGTCGTAAATCTGGAATCGAACCTTGGGATCCAAGAAGCGCTGGAAGACATGGGTTGCGGACGTCTTTCCGCTGTTATTCGCACCAACGAAAATTGTCGTCTTTTGGTCGAGATCCACTCGAACATTCTTCAGGCGGCGGAAGTTCTGAACACGAAACGCCTTGATATGCACGGTCCCCCCGGCATTTTCGCAGTTTTACGGTGCTTTTACCATTGAGTATCGACTAGTCGAACGCGTGCTGCGGGGTCTGAAAGCAACACCCACTCGTCTTGCTTCGATCGAACGTTCGATTGCTTTCTCAGCGGCAGCAGCTACCCGTCTACCCCTGCCCTCCCCAGGGCAGGGCGACTAGGTTATCCGAACTGAGGCCGGTGTGACTGCTGCTTCCGCACAATCCATTTTTTTGTGCCCATGACGCGCCCATGACCCGTTCGAGTGCGACGCCGAGTAGGTAACCGTCATTCGAACGATGTCGGCCGGCGGAACCGCCCTCCCGGGCGTACCGTACGGCCGCGCGCCCCAAGGTCTGGGCGGACCACTGCGTCTGAGTTGCCTACAGGCGAGAGTGCAGGTCACGACGAAGACCGAGATGCCCCATATGTGCTGTGTTGCGAAGCAAGACGTCGTCCATAACGCGGACAAGCTCCTTGCTGCCGATTCGAGCAGCGATCCGGAGCTCGTGGACAAGTAGTGTCGCGCAAGCTAGATCGACGAGGTCGGAAGCCATGGCTGCCGCTTCTGTGTCGGTAGCGGGGCCATCCGCGAATACGGTGATATCGTCATAGTTCGCCTTTACTCGGAGACGGTACAAGTAATCGGCAATCGTTACTGGCCGAATCCCCTTCTCTGTGACGTCGCGTTCCGCGGCTGTCAGATTCGCCGACTTAGGTTCAGGACGAGCCTTCTTGCCCTGCTGAACGCGTGTCTTGCTATCCGCATGCCAGGCCTTACGTCGCTCCGAGAGCTTTCGTTCCCGAGCTTTTTTAAGCCTGTCCTCGATCAACGCAGCCCGTGTGCTGCGTAGTGCCTTGGCCGCTATGTCCCATGCCTGATCACCCTGCCAGGACGTCCACGGGTGCAAGCCCGTGTCCAGCGAGCGACCGGGCCCGGCGAGGAAGCCATCAGAGTCTGATTCCCTCGCGGCGGGGTGAGCAGCTGCGAAGCTCCACGGAGCCAGTTTAGCTGTCCGGTAAGTCCAAAGGTCCACGAACTGGCGCTTGGTCTGTTCATGCTGCTTCGGGCGCTCATGTCCTTCAGCCACCAACACCGCTTGGGTGGCGTTGTACAGGACGTAGTACGCCTGGACAGCACTCCATCCGTTAGCCAGCCGTACAATCTCAGAGTCCTCGGCCAATGCATGGGTAGCTTCCAAGAGCGAGGCCGTGGTCCATGCACGACGCAAGCAGCTTGTCACCTCATCGCGGTCGGCATCACAAGGCGTACGGGTTGGTTTGTAGAAGTGACCCGCTGCCGTGGAATGTAGCTGCGTAGTCGCAACTTCGAGGTCCGTCCAACCTCCTCCGAGAGCAAGCTCACGAAACGCTCGAACGTAGGAAGCATGCGTACGGAAGCTACGCGTCTGCTCGCTGTCCGATTGCGGGACGGCGAATCTGATCATGGCGCATTATTGCGGATGGTAGCGGCTGGCGTCATCCCCTATGCGCTCAAGCGCCGCTGGCGAACCAACGGGCACGCAGCGCGAAGCCCCCTCCCTGTGGTGGCAAGGGGCGCACTTGGTCGTACAACTTAGGGCAGGCCCGCACTGCTCCTAGATCCACTCCACTACGGAGACGACCTGCGAGCCGTCTCCATGGCCAGCGGCGGCGTCCGGGACAGCGATGGCGGCGCCGACGGGCGAGGGATCGTCAATCACCTCTCTGGCGAGCCACTCAGACAAGCAGACGTATCAGCCCTACGAGCTTGGGCAACTCTGACCTCCGTTGGACATCCGGGGCCTAGAGGCAAGGCCGGCGCCAACGCACACAGACGCCTCGCAGCCCTTGTCGGTTCCTAACTGCCTTGAGCTCACGCACTTTGGCGCGGCTCAGCGCGGTGAACGCCGCCGCGACATGGCCACAGGTCAAACCCACTCCACCTCAGAAAGGACGCCGGAGGAGCTTCTAGACGGCGGCAACGGCGTTCGAGGCGCGCTCTGCGCCAGCCGCTGCCGCCCTCTCTGCATGCCGAGCGCACTCAGTGCCGTCACCGCGTCTTCCTCTGTGACTTCCGCCACAGCCTCAGCGATGCGTCGCAGCGGCTCGTTCACCCCCCGGTCCCCCGTTTCAGCTGGTCGGAGCGGACTTCTTGACCGTCAGCGGCAGCAGCTTCTTGCCGCTGTCACTTACTTGTGGCCATGTGTCCATCGCCGGGCACACGCCGCAGTCGAAGCAGGGCGTCCAGCGGCAGTCCTCGACCTCGGTCTCGTCGAGGGCGTCCTGCCAGTCCTCCCAGAGCCAGTCCTTGTCCAGACCGGAGTCCAGGTGGTCCCAGGGCAGGACCTCCTCGTAGGAGCGCTCGCGGGTGGTGTACCAGTCGACGTCGACGCCGTAGGGGGCCAGGGCCTTGTCGGCGCACGCCATCCAGCGGTCGTAGGAGAAGTGCTCGCGCCAGCCGTCGAAGCGGCCGCCGTCCTCGTAGACCGCGCGGATGACCGCGCCGATGCGGCGGTCGCCGCGCGAGAGCAGGCCCTCGACGATGCCGGGCTTGCCGTCGTGGTAGCGGAAGCCGATCGAGCGGCCGTACTTCTTGTCACCGCGGATCTTGTCGCGGAGCTTCTCCAGGCGGGCGTCCGTCTCCTCGGCGGAGAGCTGGGGCGCCCACTGGAACGGCGTGTGGGGCTTGGGGACGAAACCGCCGATGGAGACCGTGCAGCGGATGTCGTTCGAGCCCGAGACCTCGCGGCCCTTCTGGATGACGTGCGTCGCCATGTCGGCGATCTGGAGGACGTCCTCGTCCGTCTCCGTCGGCAGGCCGCACATGAAGTACAGCTTCACCTGGCGCCAGCCGTTGCCGTACGCCGTGGCGACGGTGCGGATCAGGTCGTCCTCCGAGACCATCTTGTTGATGACCTTGCGGATGCGCTCCGAGCCGCCCTCCGGGGCGAAGGTCAGGCCCGAGCGCCGGCCGTTGCGGGTCAGCTCGTTGGCCAGGTCGATGTTGAAGGCGTCCACGCGGGTGGACGGGAGGGACAGGCCGATCTTGTCGTCCTCGTACCTGTCCGCCAGGCCCTTGGCGATGTCGCCGATCTCCGAGTGGTCCGCCGAGGACAGGGAGAGGAGGCCGACCTCCTCGAATCCCGTCGCCTTCAGGCCCTTGTCGACCATCTCGCCGATGCCCGTGATGGAACGCTCGCGCACCGGGCGGGTGATCATGCCGGCCTGGCAGAAGCGGCAGCCGCGGGTGCAGCCGCGGAAGATCTCCACCGACATGCGCTCGTGGACCGTCTCGGCGAGCGGCACCAGCGGCTGCTTGGGGTACGGCCACTCGTCCAGGTCCATCACCGTGTGCTTCGACACGCGCCACGGCACGCCGGACTTGTTGGGGACGACGCGGGCGATACGGCCGTCGGGCAGGTACTCGACGTCGTAGAAGCCGGGGACGTACACCCCGCCCGTCTTGGCCAGGCGGAAGAGGATCTCCTCCCGGCCGCCGGGACGGCCCTCGGCCTTCCAGGCGCGGACGATCCCGGTGATCTCCAGCACTGCCTGCTCGCCGTCGCCGATGACCGCGCAGTCGATGAAGTCGGCGATCGGCTCCGGGTTGAAGGCCGCGTGGCCGCCGGCCACCACGATCGGGTCGTCCGGCGTGCGGTCCCTGGCCTCCAGGGGAATGCCCGCCAGGTCCAGCGCGGTGAGCATGTTGGTGTAGCCCAGCTCGGTGGAGAAGGACAGGCCGAACACGTCGAAGGCCTTCACCGGGCGGTGGGAGTCCACCGTGAACTGCGGGACGCCGTGCTCCCGCATCAGCGCCTCCAGGTCGGGCCACACGCTGTAGGTGCGCTCGGCGAGGACGCCGTCCTGTTCATTGAGCACCTCGTACAGGATCTGCACGCCCTGGTTGGGCAGGCCGACCTCGTACGCGTCCGGGTACATGAGCGCCCAGCGGACGTCACAGCCGTCCCACGGCTTGACGGTGGAGTTGAGCTCTCCGCCCACGTACTGGATCGGCTTCTGCACATGCGGGAGCAGGGCCTCGAGCTGTGGGAAGACCGACTCGACAGACATCGCGGGGATTACCTTCGTGAGCTGACTGGGGTGACCATCAAGCCTAACCCGGACGCAGCGCTGTTCCATACGGCCGCAGGTCGGCCCACACCCGGGGCAGCTCCGCCTCCAGCTCGGCCGCGCGCCGCTCCTCCCGCCCGTAGAGCACCCCGTAGGTGAACGAGCTCTCCCCCGTCCGCTGAGCCCGCGCGGCGAGTTCACGCAGGGCCTCGCGGGTCATGACGCTGTCCTGGTGGTCGCCGAGCAGGCTCTGGAGGGTCTTCGCGGCCCGCGCCACCCCGGCCGCCGCCTCGCCGAGGGCGGGCGCGGCGGCCTCGGCGGCGTACCGGGTCCGTTTGGCCTGCTTGCGGGCCTGGTGCAGGGCGACGTCCCGGTCGGTGCCGGGCGGCAGGGCAAGAGCCTGTTCGAGCCGGGTGGTCAGCTTCGCGAAGTCCCTGCGCACGGCCCGGGTGAGCACCCCGGCCGGGTCTCCCGAGGCCGGCGGGCGCAGCGGCGGGTCGGCGAGCAGGGCGTCCAGCGCGTCGAGCAGCCGCAGGTGCCGCTCGCCGTCGAGGACGTCGAGGAGCCGGCGGCGGGAGCCGCCGCGGCGCTCCTCGGACCAGGAGCGCAGCCGGGTGCGGACGGGGCCGGTGACCAGTTCGGCGGGCAGGGCGTCCAGGGCGGCGGTGAGGCGTTCGGCGAGGACCTCCTGGTCGCGGTCGAGACCGAGTTCGCCGCCGAGCCACTTCAGTTCCGCGCCGAGCGGGTCGGTGGCGGTGCGGTCCAGGACCTTGCCGTAGCTGCGCAGGGCGCTGCGCAGCCTGCGGGTGGTGACGCGCATGCGGTGCACGGAGTCCTCGACGTCCCGGCGTACGGCCGGGTCGAGGGCGACGAGGGCGTCCCGCTGGGCGCGCAGATGGGCCAGGACGTGGTCGCCGGCCGTGACGGGGGCGGGTTCGGCGGCCGTCCGGGGGTGGTCCGGCGGGGCGGTCTCGGCGAGGGCGCGGGCCAGTTTCGAGGGGGCCGCCGAGGGACGCAGACCGGCCTTGCGGAACCGTTTGTCCACCTTGTCCAGGAGCGGCGGCTCGCCTCCGTCGGCCAGTTCGACCTCGATCTCGGTCCAGCGGGCGGTGCCGCCGTCGCCGGTCAGCCGCTCGGCGTGTACGGCGTCCACGCTCACCTCGGCGAGCAGGGTGCCGCCGCCGTCGACGAGGTGGCTTACGGCGCGCTCGGAGCGGAGGCGGACCAGGGGCCGGAGCTCGCTGTCGCGGACGCGGGAGCGGACGAGTCCGGCGAGGTCGGGCGGCACGGTGTCGGAGAGCGGGGCCTGGATCTCGTCGCGTACGCCGGGGGCGACCGGGAGCTTCAGGTGCCAGCCCGCGTCGCTGCCGCCGGTGCGCCGGCGCAGGGTGAGTCCGGCGGTGGAGAGGCGTTCGTCTGGGGTGTCGTAGTAGACGGCGTCCAGTTCGGCGACGCCCCTGTCGACGACGGCCGCGACCGGGCCGACGCCGGTCAGGTCGGGCAGGCCGCCCGCCTCCGGACCACCCGGCCCTCGCGACCCGCCCGGCTCGTCCGGCCGCTCCGGCTCGTACTTCCGCTCGATCTCGCGCTTGGTCGCCGCCATGAACCGAATGTAGGCGCCCCGGAGCCCCGGGGCGCCCCCCGATGCCGCTCGATCTTCGAAGGACTCCCTTTCGAAGGCCTCACGCCGACATCGGGCGTTGCACCTGGATCGACTGGAGCAGGCCGACCGCCACCCAGACCGCGAACATCGACGAGCCGCCGTAGGAGACGAACGGCAGGGGCAGGCCGGTGACCGGCATGATGCCCAGGGTCATGCCGATGTTTTCGAAGGCCTGGAAGGCGAACCAGGCGACGATCCCGGCGGCGACGACGGTGCCGTACAGCTCGGTGGTCTCGCGGGCGATGCGGCAGGCCCGCCACAGGACGACCCCCAGGAGCAGGATGATCAGGCCCGCGCCGGCGAAGCCCAGTTCCTCGCCCGCGACCGTGAAGACGAAGTCGGTCTGCTGTTCCGGGACGAACTGCCCGGTGGTCTGGGAGCCGTGGAAGAGGCCCGCGCCGGTCAGGCCGCCGGAGCCGATGGCGATCCGGGCCTGGTTGGTGTTGTAGCCGACGCCGGCCGGGTCGAGGCTGGGGTTGGCGAAGGCCGCGAACCGGTTGATCTGGTACTCGTCCAGGATGTGCAGCTGCCAGATGGCGACGCAGCCGAGGGTGCCCGCGATGAGCAGGCCGAAGACCCACCGGTTGGAGGCGCCGGAGGCGAGCAGCACACCGAGGATGATGGTCACCAGGACCAGGACCGTGCCGAGGTCGGGCATGAGCAGCACGATCAGGATGGGTACGGCGGCCAGGCCCAGGGACTGGAGCACCGTGCGGTGGTCGGGGTACATCCGGTCGCCGGCGTCGACCCGGGCCGCGAGCATCATGGCCATCCCCAGGATGATCGTGATCTTCACGAACTCCGAGGGCTGGAGGGAGAAGCCGCCGCCGAGCACGATCCAGTTGCGGCTGCCGTTGATGGTGGCGCCGAGCGGGGTGAGCACCAGCAGGATGCCGAAGACCGAGGCGCCGTAGAGGATCGGCACGGCGTTGCGCAGGGCGCGGTGGCCGAGCCAGATGGTGGCGACCATCAGGGCGAGTCCGATGCCGATGTTCATCAGCTGCCGGACCAGGAAGTAGTGCGGGTCGCCCTGGTTGATCTCGGTGCGGTTGCGGGTCGCCGAGAAGACCAGCGCGGTGCCGATCACGGACAGCGCGAGCGCGGCCAGCAGCATCGGCCAGTCGAGCCGGCGGGCCACCGAGTCGCGCGCGAACAGGCGGGTCCAGCCGGCCCGCTGCGGTCCGTATCCGGAGACGGAGAAGTTGTTGGCGCCGGTCATGCGGTCCTCCTGCGGCCTCTCCTGCCGCGCGGGCGCCTGCGGGTGTCGCGGTTGTCCGTCGGGGACGGTGTGGTCGCGGGCGTCTGCTGGTCGTCCGGGGCGGTGGTGCCGCCCTGCTGGGCGACCTCCTGGGCGATCTTCTCCTGGTCCTTGGCCGGGTCGCCGGGGATCTTCGGGGCGGCGATGGTGCCGTCCGGCTGGATCTTCGGCAGGCTCTTCTCCGGGGTGGGCAGCAGCGCCTTCTTGTTGTCGATGGAGCCGTCGGACTGGACGCCGTACATGGCGCTGTAGATGTTGCGCACCGCCTCACCGGAGGCGCCCGAGCCGGTACCGGCCTGGGAGATGGTCATGATGACCGAGTAGTCCTTGCTGTAGGTGGCGAGCCAGGACGTGGTCTGCTTGCCGTAGACCTCGGCCGTACCGGTCTTGGCGTGCAGCGGGATCTTGTTCTGCGGCCAGCCGCTGAACTTCCAGGCGGCGGTGCCGCGGGTGGTGACGGCGGCGAGGGCCTCGTCCATCATGTCGCGGGTCGCCTTGGTGATCGGCAGCTTGCCGTGCGAGCGGGGCTTGATCTCGGTGACGTGCTTGCCGTCGGCGCTGACGATCGCCTTGCCGATGGTCGGGGTGTACATGGTGCCGCCGTTGGAGATGGCGCCGTAGATGACGGCCTCCTGGATCGGGGTGAGGAGGGTGTCGCCCTGCCCGATGGAGTAGTTGATCTCGTCACCCTCGCGCATCTTGTTGCCCTCGAGGCAGTTCTCGTAAAAGATCTTCTCGACGTAGGTGCCGTCCTTCTTGCCGGACTTGCACCAGGTGTCCTTGTTGGCCTTCCAGTAGTCCAGCTTCCACTGGCGGTCGGGGACGCGGCCGGTGACCTCGTTGGGCAGGTCGATGCCGGTCTTCTTGCCGAGGCCGAACTGGTGGGCGGTCTTGAAGAACCAGTCCTTGGGCCGGCCCTTCTTGGGGTTGATGCCGCCGTCCTTCTTCCACTCCCTGTCGGCGAGGCCGTAGAAGACGGTGTCGCAGGAGACCTCGAGGGCCTTGCCGAGGGAGATGGGGCCGAAGTTCTCGCCCTCGAAGTTCTTGAAGACCTGGCTGCCGACGGAGTAGGAGCTGGTGCAGGGGTAGTTGCCGTTGAAGTCGTAGCCGGCCTGGACCGCGGCGGCGGTTGAGACGACCTTGAAGGTCGAACCGGGCGCGGACTGGCCCTGGGTGGCGCGGTTGAGCAGCGGGTAGTCGGAGTCCTTGCCGGTGAGCGCCTTGTAGTCCTTGGCGGAGATGCCGCCGACCCAGACGTTCGGGTCGTACGTCGGTGCGGACGCCATGGCCACGATCCGGCCGGTCTTGGCTTCCATCACGACGACGGCGCCGGAGTCCGCCTTGTAGTTGGTGCCAGTGATCTTGTCGTACTGCTGGCGGGCGGCCTTCATCGCCTTGTCCAGCTCGTATTCGGCGACCCGCTGGACCCGGGCGTCGATGCTGGTGACGAGGTTGGAACCGGGCTCGGCGGCGTCGGCCTTGGCCTTTCCGATGACCCGGCCGAGGTTGTCGACCTCGTAGCGGGTCACGCCGGCCTTGCCGCGCAGCGCCTGGTCGTACTGGCGCTCGAGGCCGGAGCGGCCGACCATGTCGGAGCGCAGATAGGGCGAAGCGGTGTCCTTGGCCTTCTGGACCTCCTCGTCGGTGACCGGCGAGAGGTAGCCGAGCACCTGCGCGGTGTTGGACTTGCCGGGGCCGGGATAGCTGCGCACGGCCTCGGGTTCGGCGGTGATGCCGGGGAAGTCCTCGGAGCGCTCCCGGATCTGCAGGGCCTGCTTGGGCGTGGCCTCGTCGGTGATCGGGATGGGCTGGTAGGGCGAACCGTTCCAGCAGGGCTGCGGGGTCTTGGCGTCGCACAGCCGGACCTTCTGCATGACCTCCTGGGGGCTCATGCCGAGCACGCCGGCGAGCTTGGTGAGGACCGCCTTGCCGTCGTCCTTCTGCTTGAGCAGGTCGGTGCGGGAGGCGGAGACCACCAGGCGGGTCTCGTTGTCGGCGAGCGGCACACCGCGCGCGTCCAGGATCGAGCCGCGCACGGCGGGCTGGACGACCTGCTGGACGTGGTTGCCGGACGCCTCCTTCTGGTACTGGGCGCCCTCACGGATCTGCAGGTACCACAGCCGGCCGCCGAGGGTGCCGAGCAGGGAGAGGACGAGGATCTGGATGACGACGAGCCTGGTCTGGACCCGGGGGGTCCTGCCGGTCTCGGGAATATTGGTCACTGGTGCTGCCTCCCCCTCTCAGTGCGCGAACGAGCCGTGCCGGTATGCGTGGTTCCGGCGGGAGTCGTACTGGTCTGTGTCGCGCCGGTACGGCCGGTACGAGTCGTATCCCATGAAGCTGTGAACGCCGGAGGCGGTCAACTGCCGTGCTCTCACAGCCGCTTGACCCCCTTGATGCGGCCGACCCGGGTACTGCGGGCGCGGGCCTTGGTCTTCAGGCCGCCGAGCGCGCCGCGCTGGCCGCCGATGCGCAGCCCGGTGCCGGAGGAGAGCCAGCCGGAGGAGATGTCGGTCGCCTGTTTGACGGCGGACGTCTCGGAGAACGGGTCGTGCTCCGAGCGCCGGGCCAGCGCCATGATGCCGGGAACGACGAACGGGGCGAGCAGCAGGTCGTAGACGGCGGCGCTGATCAGCAGGCCCGGCAGGCCGACATGGCGGGCGGCGGTGTCGCCGACGAGGGCGCCGACACCGGCGTACAGCAGCGTCGAGCCGAGCGCGGCGGCGACCACCACGGCCATCGGGCCGGTGGCCGACTTGACCTGGCCGGTCTCGGGCTTGATGAGCCCGGCGAGATAGCCGATGACGCACAGCACCAGGGCGTAGCGGCCGGCGGCGTGGTCGGCGGGCGGGGCGAGGTCGGCGAGCAGTCCGGCGCCGAAGCCGACGAGGGCGCCGCCGACATGCCCGTAGACCATGGCCAGGCCCAGGACGGTGAGCAGCAGCAGGTCGGGGACGGCGCCCGGCAGGTGCAGCCGGGACAGGACGCTCACCTGGATCACCAGGGCCACGACGACCAGCGCGGTGGAGAGCAGAATCCGGTTGAGGCGCATGGGGACTTCTCGCTCCTACGGCAGCTGGTCGTCGGTGGGCTGCGCGTCGCCGGTGGACTGCGCGTCGGGCCCGTCGGTGGCGTTCGCGTCGGCGGACGGGGTGACCGTCACCGTCACGGTGGGCGTCGGGGTCGGCTTGGGCTTGGGCGGCAGCACCTCGTCGCGCGGGTCCTTCTTCGGGGCCTGGACGACGACACCGACGACGTCGAGCTTGGTGAAGCCGACGTACGGCGTGACGTAGATGGTGCGGGTCAGGTCGCCGCCCGAGGGGTCGACGCGGGAGACGACGCCGACCGGGACGCCCGGCACGAAGGGCTTGCCGCCCTGGGAGCCGAAGGTGACCAGGCGGTCGCCCTTCTTCACCTCCGCCTTGCCGTTGAGGAGCTGCACGCGCAGCGGGCGGTCGCCCTGGCCGGAGGCGAAGCCGAGTTCGTCGCTGCCCTCCATCCGGGTGCCGACGGTGAAGTCGGGGTCGTTGGCGAGCAGCACGGTGGAGGAGTCCGGGCCGACGGTGGTGACCCGGCCGACCAGGCCGTCGGCGTTGAGGACGGTCATGTCGCGCTTGATACCGTCGCTCGCACCCGCGTCGATGGTGATGGTCCAGGAGAAGCCCTGCGCGGCTCCTATGGCGATGACCTGGGCGCCCTTGATGCCGTACTGACCCTGGCCGGCCAGCTTCAGCATCCGGTTCAGCTGGTCCAGGCGGCTGCGGTTGCGGTCGTCGCTGCCGAGCTTGGCCTTGAGAGCGGCGTTCTCCTTCTCCAGGGCGGCGAGCCGGTCGTGGCGCTCACCGGAGTCACGGACCGCGGAGACGGCGTCGCCGACCGGGTTCACCGCGCCCGACACGCCGTTCTCGATCGGGCCGAAGACGGCGGCGGCGGCATGCCGGGCGCCGTCCACCGGGGAGTTCTCCCCACCGCGGATATCCACCGTGATCAGCGCGAACGCGACGGCGATCAGCAGCACCAGGAGCAGCCGGCTCTCTTTCGTGTCCCTCACGTGCGGCGGCCGTGCCCTTCCTCGTCGGAAATTGGGTGGCCCCCGGAAGCGCTGACCCTGAGCGCGGTCCCAAGGGGCCCATTTGCGGGAGCTTATGCCTCTATATCAACGATCCGCCGCACGAGAGGAGAACTGCTCGTACGGCGGAATCGAAGAGTTGTGTCATCTGCGCGGCTGGGCGTCCAGGACCTGCTGGAGCGCCTCGAACTCCTCGACGCATTTGCCGGAGCCGAGCGCCACGCTGTCCAGCGGGTCCTCGGCGATGTGGATCGGCATGCCGGTCTCGCGGCGCAGCCGCTCGTCCAGGCCGCGCAGCAGCGCGCCGCCGCCGGTCAGCACGATGCCCCGGTCCATGATGTCGCCGGACAGCTCCGGCGGACACTTGTCGAGGGTCGTCTTGACCGCGTCGACGATCGCGTTGACCGGTTCCTCGATCGCCTTGCGGACCTCGGCGGCCGAGATGACGACGGTCTTGGGCAGCCCGGAGACCAGGTCCCGGCCGCGGATCTCGGTGTGCTCGTCGGAGTCCAGGTCGTACGCCGAACCGATCGTGATCTTGATCTGCTCGGCCGTGCGCTCGCCCAGCAGAAGGCTGTACTCCTTCTTGACGTGCTGGATGATCGCGTTGTCCAGTTCGTCGCCCGCGACGCGGATGGACTGGGCCGTGACGATGCCGCCGAGCGAGATGACCGCGACCTCCGTGGTGCCGCCGCCGATGTCCACCACCATGTTGCCCGTGGCCTCGTGGACCGGCAGGCCGGAGCCGATGGCCGCGGCCATGGGCTCCTCGATGATGTGCACCTGGCGGGCGCCGGCCTGCGAGGAGGCCTCGATGACGGCGCGGCGCTCGACGCCGGTGATGCCGGAGGGCACGCAGACCACGACGCGCGGACGCGCCAGATACCGGCGCTTGTGGATCTTCAGGATGAAGTAGCGCAGCATCCGCTCGGTGATCTCGAAGTCGGCGATGACGCCGTCCTTGAGAGGGCGCACGGCCACGATGTTGCCGGGCGTGCGCCCGATCATCTTCTTCGCCTCGGCGCCGACCGCGAGGATGCCACCGGTGTTCGTGTTGATCGCGACGACGGACGGCTCGTTGAGTACGATCCCGCGACCCCTGACGTACACCAGCGTGTTGGCGGTCCCGAGGTCGACAGCCATGTCACGGCCGATGAACGACATTGAGTTCCCCATCAGGATTCGTCTGGCCTTCCCTGGGTGCTTTGAGGGCATTTCAGGTACGGCGAGGTGGGTGCTGTGACGTGAAGGCTTCCATCGTAAACGCGCCTGCACGAACACTGCGCGAGGGTCTTCGCCATTGTCAGCAGATGGCGTACCGCCTCGCTTGTGGAGACGGCCCATCGGAGGCACGCGTTCCCCCGATCGGCATCGCATATGCCGCGAGGCGGCCGTCTTTCACGGCCGCCCAGGTCAGGCACAGGTAAAGCCTGACGGTGCGTCAGAGAAAACGGACGTCAGCCCCGGCCGGGAAAGAAGATCTTCACCTCGCGCTCGGCGGACTCCTCGGAGTCGGAGGCGTGGATGAGGTTCTCCCGGACGATCACGCCGTAGTCCCCGCGGATGGAGCCGGGAGCCGCGGCGATCGGGTCGGTCGGACCGGCCAGGGCGCGCACCCCCTCGATCACCCGCTCACCCTCGACGATCATCGCCACGACCGGACCGGAGGACATGAACGCCACCAGCGGCTCGTAGAACGGCTTGCCCTTGTGCTCACCGTAGTGCTGCTCCAGCGTGTCGGTGTCCAGGGTGCGCAGCTCCAGCGCGGTGATCTGCCAGCCGGCCTTGCGCTCGATACGGCTGATGATCTCGCCGGTCAGGCCACGACGGACGGCGTCGGGCTTGAGGAGGACGAGGGTGCGCTGGGTCACGGGGGGACTCCTTATCCTGCAGATGTGCGGTGAACGAAGAGTACAGGGCGCTGGTCACACAGCGTCAGGGGAGGAGGGGGTCGCCTCGGCGGACCGCTCCGCGAATCTCGCCTTCGCCACGTCGATCTTCCGCCCGAAATGCACCGACGCCCACCACAGCCCGGCGAACACCGCGCCCAGGAAGTACATCGTCGGCACCACGACACCGGACGCGACCAGTGCGATCTGCAGCGCCCAGCCCAGCGCCACCCCGGCGGGCCGGGTCACCACACCGCACAGCAGCACACACAGCGCCATCGCGACGCCGCTGACCGTCCACACGCTCGCCATCGAAAGACCCGGGTCCTTCATCGCGACCAGTGCGGCGAACCCGATGACGAAGAACTCACCGATCAGCGTCGAGGAACACAGCGTACGCACGAGATGTCAGCCCTTCCCCAGGAGCAGCCGGGCCTCACCGACCGTGATCACGGAACCGGTGACCAGCACACCGCCGCCGGCGAACTCGCCCTCCTCCTCGGCGAGCGTGATCGCCGCCTCCAGCGCGTCCGGCAGCCGAGGCTCCACCTGGACCCGCTCCTCGCCGAACACCTCGACGGCGATCCCGGCCAGTTCGTCGGCGTCCATCGCGCGGTGGCTGGAGTTCTGGGTGACCACGACCTCCGCGAAGATCGGCTCGAAGGCCTCCAGCAGACCGCGCACGTTCTTGTCGCCGCTGGCCCCGACCACACCGATCAGCCGGCTGAAGTCGAACGCCTCCCGCACCGCCTCCGCGGTGACCTGCGCACCCGCCGGATTGTGCGCGGCGTCCAGCACGACGGTCGGCGAGCGCCGCACCACCTCGAGCCGGCCCGGCGAGGTGACGGACGCCAGCGCCCGGCGGACGGTCTCGACGTCCAGCGGCTCCGCGCGCTGCGCGCCCACGCCGAAGAAGGCCTCCACGGCGGCGAGCGCCACGGCCGCGTTGTGCGCCTGGTGCGCGCCGTGCATCGGCAGATACACCTCCGTGTACTCGCCACCCAGGCCGCGCAGGGTCAGCATCTGCCCGCCCACGGCCACCTGCCGGGCGACGACACCGAACTCCAGGCCCTCCCGGGCCACGGTCGCGTCCACCTCCACGGCCTTCTTCAGCAGCACCTGCGCGGCGTCCACCGGCTGCTGCGCCATGATCACGGTGGCGCCCTGCTTGATGACGCCGGACTTCTCCCCGGCGATCTCGGCCGGAGTGCCGCCCAGCCGGTCGGTGTGGTCGAGCGCGATGGGGGTGATCACGGCGACATCGGCGTCGATCACATTGGTGGCGTCCCAGCTGCCGCCCATCCCCACCTCGACGACCGCGACGTCCACCGGAGCGTCCGCGAAGGCCGCGTAGGCCATGCCGGTCAGCACCTCGAAGAAGGACAGCCGGTACTCCTGGGAGGCGTCGACCATCTCCACGTACGGCTTGATGTCGTGGTGCGTCTCGATGAACCGCTCGGCGGAGATCGGCGCGCCGTCCAGGCTGATCCGCTCGGTGATCGACTGCACGTGCGGCGAGGTGTACCGGCCGGTGCGCAGCTCGAAGGCGCCGAGCAGGGCCTCGATCATGCGGGCGGTGGAGGTCTTGCCGTTGGTGCCCGTGATGTGGATGGACGGATACGACCGCTGCGGCTCGCCCAGCACGTCCATCAGCGCCGCGATCCTGGTGACCGAGGGCTCCAGCTTGGTCTCGCCCCAGCGGGTCGCCAGATCCGCCTCGACCTCGCGCAGCGCCTTGTCGACCTCGGGGTCCTCCGGCCGCCCCGGCACCTCCGCCTGCGGCGGCCCACCCTGCGTTCGCAGGGTCCGGCTACCGGCCTCGATCACCGCGAGATCGGGGTCACGTTCCGTCTCGGCGGCAATGATCTCGTCGAACGACTCGAAAGGATCGGACGGACCACTGCCGCCAGGGGGGAGCTCACTCACGGGGCCAGTCTACGTACCCGCGCCGCCATGGCTGCGGCTCCCCGCCCGCGGGCAGTCGTGCCTTCCCCGGCGCTCTTACCCCCACGGCAACCGAAAGCCCCGGAGCCTCACCGACTCCGGGGCCTCCAGCGACGTACGAACCTCACGCCTGCGGCAACCGCTCCAGCTGCGCGGCAATCCGCGTGATGTCCTCCTCGGCCTTCGCCAGCCGCGTACGGATCTTCTCGACCACGTGATCAGGCGCCTTCGCCAGGAACGCCTCGTTCCCGAGCTTGCCCGTGGCCTGGGCCTTCTCCTTCTCGGCGGCGGCCAGGTCCTTCGCCAGCCGCTTCCGCTCCGCCGCCACGTCGATCGCCCCGGACAGGTCGAGCGCGACCTCGACGCCCGCGACCGGCAGCGTCGCCGTGGCGGTGAAACCGTCACCCTCCGGCTGGAGCCTCAGCAGCTGACGGATGGCCGCCTCGTGCGGCGCGAGCGCCGTACCCTCCAGGGCCAGCCGTGCCGGGACCCGCTGCCCCGGCTGCAACCCCTGGTCGGCCCGGAAGCGGCGCACCTCGGTGACGAGCGACTGCAGCGTCTCGATCTCCCGTTCGGCGTCCGCGTCGCGGAAACCACTGTCCTTCGGCCACTCGGCGATGACGACCGACTCGCCGCCGGTGAGCGTGGTCCACAGGGTCTCGGTGACGAACGGGACGACCGGGTGGAGCAGCTTGAGCGTGACGTCCAGGACCTCGCCCAGGACCCGCTTGCTGACCTCCGCCGGCTCGCCGCCCGCTTGGAAGACCGTCTTGGACAGCTCGACGTACCAGTCGAAGACCTCGTCCCACGCGAAGTGGAACAGCACGTCGGACAGCTTGGCGAACTGGAAGTCTTCGTAGTGGGCGTCGACTTCGGCGACGACGGAGTTCAGCCGGGACAGGATCCAGCGGTCGGTCGACGACATCTTCGCCGGGTCCGGCAGCGGCCCGTCCACCGTCGCGCCGTTCATCAGCGCGAAGCGCGTGGCGTTCCAGATCTTGTTGGCGAAGTTGCGCGAGCCCTGGACCCAGTCCTCGCCGATCGGGACGTCCACGCCCGGGTTGGCGCCGCGGGCGAGGGTGAACCTCAGGGCGTCGGAGCCGTACTTGTCCATCCAGTCCAGCGGGTTGACCGCGTTGCCGAAGGACTTCGACATCTTCTTGCCGAACTGGTCGCGGACCATGCCGTGCAGGGCGATGGTGTGGAACGGCGGGGTGCCGTCCATCGCGTACAGGCCGAACATCATCATCCGGGCGACCCAGAAGAAGAGGATGTCGTAGCCGGTGACCAGGACGGAGTTCGGGTAGAACTTCGCGAGCGACTCGGTCTGCTCCGGCCAGCCCAACGTGGAGAACGGCCACAGACCGGAGGAGAACCAGGTGTCGAGGACGTCGGTGTCCTGGTGCCAGCCCTCACCGGTGGGCGCCTCGTCATCGGGGCCGACGCAGACGACTTCACCGTTCGGGCCGTACCACACCGGAATCCGGTGGCCCCACCACAACTGCCGCGAGATGCACCAGTCGTGGAGGTTGTCGACCCAGTCGAAGTAGCGCTTCTCCATCTCCTGGGGATGGATCTTGACGCGGCCGTCGCGGACGGCGTCGCCGGCGGCCTTGGCCAGCGGGCCGACCTTGACCCACCACTGCATCGACAGGCGCGGCTCGATGGTGGTCTTGCAGCGCGAGCAGTGCCCGACGGAGTGGACGTAGGGCCGCTTCTCGGCGACGATCCGGCCCTCGGCGCGCAGTGCGGCGACGATGGCGGAGCGGGCCTCCAGGCGGTCCAGGCCCTGGAAGGGACCGTGGGCGGTGATGACGGCGTGCTCGTCCATGATCGTGATGGACGGCAGGTCGTGCCGCTGGCCGATCTCGAAGTCGTTCGGGTCGTGCGCCGGCGTCACCTTGACGGCGCCGGTGCCGAACTCGGGGTCGACGTGCTCGTCGGCGACGACCGGGATGGACCGGTCGGTCAGCGGCAGCTTGATGAGCTTGCCGACCAGGTGCCGGTAGCGCTCGTCCTCGGGGTGAACCGCGACGGCGGTGTCGCCGAGCATGGTCTCGGCACGGGTGGTGGCGACGACGATGGCGTCGTCCCCGTCGCCGTACTTCATGGAGACCAGCTCGCCGTCGTCGTCCTGGTACTCGACCTCGATGTCCGAGATGGCCGTCAGACAGCGCGGGCACCAGTTGATGATGCGCTCGGCGCGGTAGATCAGCTCGTCGTCGTAGAGCCGCTTGAAGATGGTCTGGACGGCCTGCGAGAGCCCCTCGTCCATGGTGAAGCGCTCGCGGGACCAGGCGACGCCGTCGCCGAGGCGGCGCATCTGCCCGGAGATCTGTCCGCCGGACTCGCTCTTCCACTGCCAGACACGCTCGACGAAGGCCTCACGGCCGAGGTCGTGCCGGGACTTGCCCTCCTTGGCCAGCTCCCGCTCGACGACGTTCT
The DNA here is from genome assembly GCF_032658145.1 of Streptomyces sp. MK7. Taxonomy (NCBI): domain Bacteria; kingdom Bacillati; phylum Actinomycetota; class Actinomycetes; order Kitasatosporales; family Streptomycetaceae; genus Streptomyces; species Streptomyces sp. MK7. The sequence continues at coordinate 210,459 of NZ_JAVACL010000003.1, read as the reverse complement.
GCGTGGCGATGCCGGCGTGGTCCATGCCGGGCTGCCACAGCGTCTCGTGGCCCTGCATGCGCTTGCGGCGCGTGAGGGCGTCGATGAGGGTGTGCTCGAAGGCGTGCCCCAGGTGGAGGCTGCCGGTGACGTTCGGCGGCGGGATGACGACGGTGAACGCGGGCTTGTCGCTCTTCTCGTCCGCCTCGAAGTAACCGCGCTCTACCCAGCGCTCGTACAGCGGCCCCTCTACGTCGGCCGGCGCGTACTGGGTCGGCAGTTCGGTGTCGGGCGCTGGTGGCTGCTGCTGAGCGTTCTCGGTCACGGGGCCAGTTTAGAGGTGTCACGACGCGGTCCCGAACCGCATTTGTTCTGTAACGGTCCCCACCCCGCTGCCCTGCCCCCCGCGCGCCTGCGCCAGGATGTCAGGAACACATAAGCACCTGGAGGGGAACCCAGTAATGAGCTACAACCAGCCGGGCCCGTACGGCGGGCAGCCTCAGCAGCCCGGACCGTACGGCCAGCCGGGCCCCTACGGCCAGCAGCCGCCGCAGGCGCCGCCCGCGCAGCCCGGCTACGGCTACCCCCAGCAGCCGTCGGCCCCGCAGCCGGGTTACGGCTACCCCCAGCAGCCCGCGCAGGGCGTCCCGCCGCAGCCGAACCCCTACGGTCAGCAGCCCCAGCCCCCGTACGGCCAGCAGCCCCAGCCCCCGTACGGCCAGCAGCCCCAGCCCCCCTACGGCCAGCAGCCGCCCTACGGCGCCGTCCCGCAGCCCCCGGCCGCCGGCGGCGGCAAGAAGAAGACCGGTCTGATCATCGGCGCGGTGGCGGTCGTGGCCGCGATCGCGGTGGGCGCGTACTTCCTGATCGGCGGCGGTGGCGGCAGCGGCTCGGTGGCCGACGACGGCCCGCACAAGCTGACGACTCCGGCGACGGTGCTGACCGAGTACAAGAAGACCAAGAGCGACAGCAGCACCATGTCGGACGACGACTTGAAGGACGCCGAGAAGTGGGGCGTGCACAACCCCAAGGACGTCAGCGCCGGGTACCAGTCCGGGGACGAGAGCAACCCGCTGGCCATGAAGCAGATCCAGTTCGGCGGCGTGTACGGCACCATCGACGACCCCGAGAAGACCGTCGACGCGATGTTCGCCCACATGAAGGACCAGACCAAGAAGGGCGGCGACGACGAGGATGTCACCCTGGTCGGCGAGCCGAAGGCGTACAAGCCCGCCGCGCTCGACAACGCGGTCCTCAAGTGCCAGCAGGCCAAGGTCGACAACTCCGACGGCGGCAAGGGTGAGCCGAAGTCGATGAACATGACGGTCTGCATCTGGGGAGACCACAGCACCCTCGGCTTCGTCATGCCCATCGAGATGGCCAGCATGCTGGCGGGCAAGACCACCGACCCGGCGGACGCCGCCGACATCACCGCCAGGTTCCGCAAGGAAGTGCGCGTGAAGGCCGACTGAGGCCAGGTACGCAGCGCGACGAAGGGGCCCCGGTCATCGAGCGGGGCCCCTTCGTCGTCGTGTCGCTCGGGCGGTTACGCCGTCTTCTGCTCGCCCGTGCCGCGGCCGCGGGCGTCCCTCGGGATCAGGGTCGGGTTGACGTTGGAGTGGACGACATCGGCGGTGATGACGACGCGCGCCACGTCCTTCCGGGACGGCACCTCGTACATCACCGACATGAGGACCTCCTCCATGATGGCGCGCAGGCCGCGGGCACCGGTCTGGCGGAGGATGGCCTGGTCGGCGATGGCCTCCAGGGCCTCGCGCTCGAAGTCGAGCTCCACGCCGTCGAGTTCGAACAGGCGCTGGTACTGCTTCACCAGGGCGTTGCGCGGCTCGACCAGGATCTTCAGCAGGGCCTCGCGGTCGAGGTTGTGGACGCTGGTGATCACGGGGAGGCGGCCGATGAACTCGGGGATCATGCCGAACTTCACCAGGTCCTCGGGCATGACGTCCTCGAACTGGTCCTTGGCCTCCAGCTCCCGCTTGGAGCGGATCGTCGCGCCGAAGCCGATGCCCTTGGCACCCGCCCGGCCCTCGATGATCTTCTCCAGGCCCGCGAACGCGCCGCCCACGATGAACAGGACGTTCGTCGTGTCGATCTGGATGAACTCCTGGTGCGGGTGCTTGCGGCCGCCCTGGGGCGGGACCGATGCCGTGGTCCCTTCGAGGATCTTCAGCAGGGCCTGCTGGACGCCCTCGCCGGAGACATCGCGGGTGATCGACGGGTTTTCGCTCTTACGGGCGACCTTGTCGATCTCGTCGATGTAGATGATCCCGGTCTCGGCCTTCTTGACGTCGTAGTCAGCCGCCTGGATCAGTTTGAGCAGGATGTTCTCGACGTCCTCGCCCACATAGCCGGCCTCGGTCAGCGCCGTGGCGTCGGCGATGGCGAACGGGACGTTCAGCATCCGGGCCAGGGTCTGGGCCAGCAGGGTCTTGCCGGAGCCGGTGGGGCCGAGCAGCAGGATGTTGGACTTGGCGAGCTCGATGGCGTCCTCGCGGCCCTGGCCGCCGCCGTTCTCCCCGGCCTGGACGCGCTTGTAGTGGTTGTACACCGCGACGGACAGGGCCTTCTTGGCGGCCTCCTGGCCGACGACGTAGCCGTCCAGGAACTCGTAGATCTCGCGGGGCTTGGGCAGCTCCTCCCAGCGCACCTCGCTGGTCTCCGCGAGCTCCTCCTCGATGATCTCGTTGCAGAGATCGATGCACTCGTCGCAGATGTACACACCGGGCCCTGCGATGAGCTTCTTGACCTGCTTCTGGCTCTTGCCGCAGAACGAGCACTTGAGCAGATCGCCGCCGTCACCGATGCGTGCCACGGTGTGCTTCCCCTTCGCCTGGGAGACGCCTGGACACCTTGCGGTCCAGCGGCTCCTGGTGCTGCCTTATGTCGACGGTACCTTGCCGGGCCCCCCGTTCGGGCCCCCCTTGGCACGGTTCACTTCGACGTGACCGTGCCAAGGAGCGACGGGCGGGTCCGGTGTCCGCGTCAGCGGACGGCCAAGTTGTTCATCTTCCGGGTGGAAATGATCTGGTCGATCAGCCCGTACGACAGTGCCTCCTCGGCCGTGAGGATCTTGTCGCGCTCGATGTCCTCGCGGATCTTCTCGATCGACTGGTTGGAGTGCTTGGCCAGCATCTCCTCCAGCTGCGAGCGCATCCGCAGGATCTCGTTGGCGGCGATCTCCAGGTCGGAGACCTGACCGCGGCCGGTCTCACTGTACGGCTGGTGGATCAGCACCCGCGCGTTCGGCAGGGCCATACGCTTGCCCGGCGTACCCGCGGCCAGCAGCACCGCGGCGGCGGAGGCCGCCTGGCCCATGCACACCGTCTGGATGTCGGGCTTGACGAACTGCATCGTGTCGTAGATGGCAGTCAGCGCCGTGAAGGAGCCGCCAGGGCTGTTGATGTAGACCGAGATGTCCCGGTCGGGGTCCATCGACTCCAGGCACAGCAGCTGCGCCATCACGTCGTTGGCGGAGGCGTCGTCGATCTGGACGCCGAGGAAGATCACGCGCTCCTCGAAGAGCTTCGCGTACGGGTCGTACTCGCGGATGCCCTGGGAGGTGCGCTCCACGAAGCGCGGGATGACGTAGCGGGACTCGGCCGTGGGGCCGGTGTACTCGGCCCTGGGGGCACCTCCCACGCCGTTGAGGCTGTGGGGGAGGTCGTAGAGGCCGCTGCCGGGGAAGTCGTTCACGATGTCTCCTGGAAGGGGGCTGGGCGGTCGGCTGAGGGGCTGGCTGGGCTGCACGGAGGTGTCCGGAGGTCCGGGGCCGGTCCGGGGCCGTGAAGGCCTTCAGGGCCTGTCACGGGGGGAGCGGCGCCTCCGAGGGAGCGGCTCAGGGGGCCGTGCGGCCCCGGTGAGCCGCTCAGGCCCCGGTGCCGCCGCCGCCCGGCATGCCGGCGGCGTGCGTGATGACGTCGTCGATGAGGCCGTACTCCTTGGCCTCGTGGGCGTCGAACCAGCGGTCGCGGTCCGAGTCCCGGGTGATCTGCTCGACCGACTGGCCGGTGTGCTGGGAGGTGAGCTCGGCCATGCGCTTCTTGGTGTGCAGCAGCCGCTCGGCGTGGATCTTGATGTCGGAGGCCGAACCGGCCAGACCGGCGGAGGGCTGGTGGATCAGGATCTCGGCGTTCGGCAGCGCGAAGCGCTTGCCCGGGGTGCCGGCGCTGAGCAGGAACTGACCCATCGAGGCCGCCAGGCCCATGGCGATGGTCACCACGTCGTTCTTGATGTACTGCATGGTGTCGTAGATCGCCATGCCGGCCGTGATCGAGCCGCCGGGGCTGTTGATGTACAGGTAGATGTCCTTGTCCGGGTCGGCGGCAAGGAGCAGCAGCTGTGCGGTGATCTTGTTCGCGATGTCGTCGTCGACCGGCTGGCCGAGGAAGATGATCCGCTCGTTGAGCAGCCGGTTGTAGACCTGGTCGCCGAGGCCCCCACCGATGGAAGGCTCGCCGGCGGCGGAGGGCATCAGATTCGTCACGTATCCACCTGCTCGTCTTACGACGGCGCCGGGCCGTCTCACGTGTTCTGCCGGGGCGTGGGGCCGTCCGGCCCTGTTCGGGGACTCCCCTGCCCTCGTATTCATGGACCCTAACGCGCGGCTCCCTTCGGGGAATCCCGCTGAGGGGGGTGTTCGCCGGGGGCGTAGCGCACCGGGCCTTCGGTTCGCGGGTGGCCGGTCATGACAACGGGCCCTGGGGAGCGGTTCCCCAGGGCCCATCGTACGTACGGCGTCGTGGACGACGCGCGCGGATCAGGTCGCGGATCAGGCCTCGGCCTTGTCCTCGCCGTCACCCTCGGCCTCGGCGGCGGTCTCCGCCTCGGTGGCCTCGTCCTCGTCCTCGTCGTCCAGGTCGACGATCTCGCCGTTGGTGTCCTTCACGGTCGCGGCCTCGACGACGACGGCCAGGGCCTTGCCGCGGGCGACCTCGCCGACCAGCAGCGGAACCTGGTTCTGCTGCACGACGGCCTGGGCGAACTCGTCGGGGGACATGCCGGAGGAGGCGGCGCGCCGCATGAGGTGCTCGGTGAGCTCCTCCTGGTTGACGTTGAGCTTCTCCTTGTTGACCAGCTCGTCGAGCACGAACTGGGTCTTGATGCCCTTGACCGCGGCCTCGCGGGTCTCCTCGTCGAACTCCTCGGCGGTCTTGCCCTGGAGCTCCAGGTACTTGTCGAGGGTGAGGCCCATCTGCGCGAGCTGGTGGTGCTCGAGGTTGTGCTTGCGGGTGTTGATCTCGTCCTCGAGCAGCTTCTCGGGGACGGGCACCTCGACCAGCTCCAGCAGCTTGTCCAGGACGCGCTCCTGGGCCTGCGTGGCCTGGTCGTACTGCTTCATGTTCTCCAGGCGCTTGCGGCTGTCGGCCTTCAGCTCCTCGAGGGTGTCGAACTCGGAGGCGAGCTGAGCGAAGTCGTCGTCCAGCTCGGGCAGTTCGCGGGCGGCGACCTGGGAGACCTTGACGGTGACCTCGGCCTCACGGCCGGCCGCGGAGCCGCCCTTGAGCTCGGAGGTGAAGGTGGCCTCGCCACCGGCCTGAAGGCCCTTCACGGCGTCGTCGATGCCGTCCAGCAGCTCACCGGAGCCGATCGTGTAGGAGACGCCCTCGGCGACGCCGTCCTCCAGGACCTCGCCGTCGACCTTGGCCTCCAGGTCGACGGTGACGACGTCGCCGTCCTCGGCGGCGCGCTCGACCGGGGAGGTGGAGGCGAAGCGCTCGCGCAGCTGCTCGACCGCCTTCTCCACGTCCTCGTCGGTCACCTCGACGGCGTCGACCTCGACCTCGATGCCGGAGTAGTCCGGGATCTCGATGGCCGGGCGGACGTCGACCTCGGCGGTGAAGTTCAGCGTCTCGCCGTCCTTCAGCTCGGTGATGTCGACCTCGGGCTGGCCCAGGGGGTTCAGCTCGGCCTCGTTGACCGCGTCGGTGTAGAACCGCGGAAGCGCGTCGTTGACGGCCTCCTCCAGGACCGCACCGCGGCCGAACCGCTGGTCGATGACCCGGGCCGGGATCTTGCCCTTGCGGAAGCCCTTCACCGTGACCTGCTGGTTGATCTTCTTGTACGCCGCGTCGAGGCTGTCCTTGAGCTCCTCGAAGGGCACCTCGACAGTGAGCCGAACCCGGGTCGGGTTCAGGGTCTCCACGGCGCTCTTCACGGTTCGGTCTCCTTGTGGCTGACTTCTCGGGTTTCGCCGGAGCCGTCAGGGCGGTCCGGCGGATTCGCCGCCCGGAGGAGTTCATAGGCCCAGAGGCCGGACACACGGGCGCGCAGCTTGCATAGTAACCGCAGCGGCTCGGCGTCCCAAAAGGCGATCACGGGCGATCGCGCAGGGGAACACGGCGGGGACCACGAGTGGATCCCGTGGCTCGCGCGCTCCCGGGACGAGTGCGCCGACCTGTGGTGATCCCGGTCGGCGGTGGTCCCGGTCGGCGGGTGGTCGGGGTGGCGGGATTTGAACCCACGGCCTTCCGCTCCCAAAGCGGACGCGCTACCAAGCTGCGCCACACCCCGTCTGGTGCGACACGTAGGGTACATGCCCGCAGCCAGTACGACCGCCGCATTTGCCACCCGCCCCGCCACCCGCCGTCACCCCGGCCCCTCCCGCGCCCCCGACACGCCGACCCCACCCCTTCGGCCGAAACCCGTCCCGCACGCGACGAGGGAGCCTCGAGGGGCCTGGGGGACGCCAGTGCCCCAGGGGGACACCGGGCGGCCCACCGCCGGGCGGCCCACCGCCGGGCGGACGGGGCAGCGCCCGGGGGACGAGGAGCGGCACGAGGTGTTGGCCGGGCTCGGCGGGGGTGCGTGAGGTCGCGACCGGGTCCGCGGGGGTGCGGGAGGGGAAGGGGTGTGCGTGGATGGGGGGCGACCCGCTACGATGCCTGGTGTGCCGCGGTCGGTCGACCTGCGGCGCGTTGTGTGCGGGCGTAGCTCAATGGTAGAGCCCCAGTCTTCCAAACTGGCTACGCGGGTTCGATTCCCGTCGCCCGCTCCGCGTGGCTCAGGGCCAGGCCGGAGGATGGATTCTCCGCCTGGCCCTTGGTCGTGTCCGGGGGCGCTCCGTCGGGTTCGGGTCCGGCGTGGGCCGGGGGGACGCCTCCGTCAGAAGTTGATCGAGTTGATCGTGTCCGCTATCGAGTTCAGGAAGCGGTTGATCGACGGGGCCATACCGGTGGACGCGAGGAAGAAGCCGAAGAGCACGGCGACGATGGCCGGCCCGGCCTTGATCGACCCCCCTCTGAGCAACACCACCAGGATGATCGCCAACAGCAGCACCACTGACAGTGAAATGGCCACAACTGATCACACCCTCGGTCGGTCCGCTCTCCCGGCCCGGCGGCGCCATCCCCGCGCCCCCGCTGGAACCATCGTGCCACCAACAGGGCTCACGTATGCGACGCCTGACGCATCATCGGCCAGGTCCGTGTCACGGATCCCAGGGACCTCACGGCAGGCGCCCTTCTCCCGCCGTGTGCCGTACGGCAATTCGGCGCTTTCCGTCGCCGCACTTCCGCCCGGAATTCAGTGACTTCGTTTCCATGTCCACACATCGCGTTCGCAAGTGATTCGAATATCACTGGAGGATGTGGTCTTCATGGCGTAACTCGTCATGATGAATCCGGACATTGAGGGCGTATTCGGGGTGCGGGAACAGCGCGTGTGATGTGTCTGTCGTCACCCCCTCGGTCCCGCAAACATCGTCAAATCCTGGGTAGACGTGGGAAATAGTCAGCATTTCCAGTCGGGGGGTTGCCCGTAATCCCACAGACAGCGCTAGGGTGCCTCAGATGTTCCACTCCGCCTCGTCTCCCGGACAGAACAGAACACCGCTCCCTCCGGCCCAGCCGCCGGCACCCGCAGGCGTGCCGGGTCCCGGCCGGTCCGATGGCCCCGGCGGAAGACCCGGCACACAGCGCGATCCGTTCTTCGACAACGCCAAGTACCTGGCGATCGTGCTGGTGGCCGTGGGGCACACCTGGGCGGCGGTCATGAACGACAGCCGGACGCTCGAAGCCGCGTACGACGTCGTCTACACCTTCCACATGCCGGCGTTCATCATCATCTCGGGCTTCTTCTCCCGTAATTTCGACCTGCGCCCGGACCGGCTGAAGCGGCTGATCAGCGGCGTCGCCGTGCCGTACGTCATCTTCGAGACCGCCTATTCACTCTTCCGGATCTTCGTCGGTCACTCGGGCGACCGGCAGATCAGCCTTCTCTCCCCGTGGTACCTGACCTGGTTCCTGTGCGCGCTGTTCGTGTGGCGCCTGACCGCCCCGGTCTGGAATCTCGTGCGCCGGCCCCTGCCCCTAGCCCTCGGCATCGCCATGCTCGCGTCGCTCACCCCGGGCATCGGTCAGGACCTGCAACTCCAGCGCGTTCTGCAGTTCCTGCCCTGCTTCGTGCTGGGGCTGTGCATGAAACCCGAGCACTTCCACATGGTGCGCCGCCGCGCGGTGCGGATCCTGTCGGTGCCGGTGTTCGCGGTGGCGCTGGCGGGGGCCTGGTGGACCGTGCCGCGCGTGAACGGCTCGTGGGTCTACCGGCAGAGCGCCGCCCAGGACCTGGGCGCCCCCTGGTGGGCCGGTCCCGTCATGGTGCTGGTGATGTTCGGCGGCGCGGTGCTGCTGACCGCGTGCTTCTTCGCCTGGGTGCCGGGCCGGCGGACCTGGTTCACCGCGCTCGGCACGGGCACGCTGTACGGCTATCTGCTGCACGGCTTCGTGGTCAAGGGCGTGTTGTACGCGGGCGGTTTCGACATGGCCGCGCTGCACAGCCCGCTCGGCTCGGTCGTGGTCACCGTCGCCGCCGCGGGCGTGGTCACCCTGCTGTGCACCGAGCCCGTACGGCGCGTCTTCCGGTTCGCCGTGGAGCCGAGGATGGAGTGGGCCTTCAGGCAGCCGGCCACCAGCTCAGGAACGGGTACGGGAGGGACGGGGGTGGCTCGTGGCCACTCGCAGTCCGCGAACCCCGCTGCCCGGCCCGAGCGGGTCGGTGCCTAGTGCCGCAACAGGCAACGTTCGCCCCGTCGCGACGCCCGGCGCTCCCCCACTGCCTTGACGGCGTGGGAGGTGCCCCCACTCACCGCACCGGGCACAAGCCCAAGTACGTCCAGTACGAGGACTTGCACCCGGCACTCCCCCAGCCTTCGGCCGGGGGGACCCCCAGAGCACGCACCGGACGCCGCTCCTTGACGGGCAAACGCTGCCTGCCGCGGCACTAGCTCCCGGGCGCTCCCGAGTCTCTCCGGCCCGCTTGCGCGCCGCGCTTTCCGTTCGTCTTCCCGTCCGTGAGGCCGAGGAGTGCGCGCATCCGTGCGTACTTCTCGGTCAGGCGCGTGCGGGTGGGCTCGTCGAGGACCGCGAGGCGGGCCGGATCGGCGTTGTGCGCCAGGTCCGCCTCCTTCACCAGCAGGGCGCCGGGTGTGGCGAGAATGCGCCGGGCGTACGCCTCCGGCTCCTCCCCCGCCCGTTTGGTGAGCGCGAGCACGATGTCCTTCGTACGACTGCTCAGCGCGGCCTCGCGCAGCCACCGCTCCGGGAGCGCGTCGTCCTCGACGGAGTCGTGCAGCCAGGCCGCCGCGATCTGCTCGGCGTCGCCGCCGCGGGCCCGTACGCCCTCGGCCACGGCGCGCAGATGTTCGATGTAGGGACGGCCGGCCTTGTCGGTCTGGCCGGCGTGGGCGGTGCGGGCGAGCGCCTCGACCTCGGCCGGGGTGAGCGGCGGCCGCGCCTCGGGGTGAGTGTGGGTCACCCCTCCAGTGTTACCGGCCGGCTTCAGCGGAGCGCCTGGGCCGTGGGGCCCTCACGGCAGATCAGCAGCAGCGCGCGGTCGTCGTTGACGTCCTTGGCCACCGCCTCGATCAGGTGCCAGGCGGCGCCGTGGAAGCCGCCGGCGACATAGCGGTCGGCCTCGCCGGTGAGGCGGTCGATGCCCTCGGTGATGTCCCGGTCGGCGGTCTCCACCAGGCCGTCGGTGAACAGCATCAGCACGTCGCCGGGGCGCAGGGAGCCCTTGACCGAGTCGAACTGGGCGCCGTCGTACACCCCGAGGAGCGGGCCCTCGGCCGCCTTCTCCTCCCAGCGGCCGCTGCCCGCACTGAGCTGGAGGCCGGGCGGGTGGCCCGCGGAGTACAACTCGTAGTCGCCGGAGTCCAGGTCCAGCACCAGGTGGATGGAGGTCGCGAAGCCCTCCTCCCAGTCCTGGCGCAGCAGATAGCCGTTGGCCGCGGGCAGGAAGGCGTGCGGGGGCAGGCTGCCCAGCAGGCCGCCGAACGCGCCGGACAGCAGCAGTGCCCGAGAGCCGGCGTCCATGCCCTTGCCGGACACGTCGGTGAGGACCACCTCCAGGGTGCGGCCGCCGTTGGTGCGAGCCGCGACCACGAAGTCGCCGGAGAAGGACTGGCCGCCGGCCGGGCGCAGCGCCATCTCGCGGTGCCAGCCGCCGGGCAGCTGCGGCAACTTGCTCTGCACCCGGATGCGTTCACGCAGGTCGAACAGCATGGTGCCGCCGCGCCGCCAGGGCACGCCGACCCGGCTGCGGAACTGTGCGATCAGCAGCCCGAAGAAGCCGCAGGCGGCGACCACCAGCACCACGCCCGGGGTCACCCGGGAGGGTCCCTCGGTGTACGGGCCGAGCCGTACCGACTCCACGATCAGCGCGGTGGCGGCGGCCGCGTACAGGCCGAGCAGGCTCGCCGGACGCAGCAGCAGACCGCCGGCGACGATGGGCAGCACCAGGCCGACCGGCGAGAACCACACCGAGTCGACGAGCGTGAGCACGGCGATCAGCGGGATGGTGAGCAGCAGACCGCCGAGCGCGATCCAGTCCGAGCCGTCCCCGCGGAAGTAGTCGACGGCGGCTCTGCGCACGCCGACACGGACCCGGTGCCACTGCATTTTCAACCGGGCCGTGTACGTCTCGGCTTCCGCGCGCCGCTCTCGTCGTGCTGCCATTAGTCCGGGACCCTATCCACCGGACCCACCGCTTGGCACGGGAGGTCCGACTTATCCCCCGTCCGAGGCGCGAGGTCACACGGAACTCCGCGCGGGGCCGGACCGGCCGCCACCGGCGGGAAATTCCCTCGCCCCTCCCGCATCGGCCCTGGTAGGCATGGCACATGGCGACTGACCTTGCGACCGAGCTGAGGGTGCTGCGGCGGGACGAGTGGGACGCGTGGTACGACAACCTCGTCCGTGCCTTCGGCGGCGGGCCGGCGGCGCCGGAGGAGCGGGAACTGGACCGCTCGCTCACCGAGTACGACCGCTCGCTCGGGGTCTGGGACGGCCGGACGTGCGTGGGGACGGCGGGGGCGTTCAGCTTCCGGATGACGGTGCCCGGCGGGGCCCTGGTGCCGGCGGCCGGGATCACGATGGTCAGTGTGGCCGCGACGCACCGGCGGCGCGGGGTGCTGACGTCGTTGATGCGGCGGCAGCTGGACGACGTGCGCTCCTGGGGTGAGCCGCTGGCGGTGCTGACCGCCTCCGAACCCGCGATCTACGGCCGGTTCGGGTACGGCGCGGCGACCTTCCAGGTCGACGCCGAGATCGACACGAGCCGGGCCGGGCTGTCGGTCCCGGCCGGCACGGACGACGTACGGCTGCGGTACGCGGCGCCCGCCGAGGTGCTCGACGCGTGCGAGACGGTGTACGCCGCGCTGGTGCCCGGCCGGCCCGGGATGCTGGCCCGGCGGCCCGGCTGGGAGCGGGCGGGACTGCTCGATCCGGAGAGCGAACGGGACGGGGCGTCGCCGTTGCAGTGCGTGGTCGCCGAGCGGGAGGGCGAGGTCACGGGGTACGCCCGGTTCCGCACCAAGCTCGGCTGGGGCGTCGGCGGGCACGACGGCACGGTGCGGCTGGAGGACCTGGCCGCGCTCGATCCGGCGACCGAGGCGGCGCTGTGGCGCTTCCTGTTCGGCATCGACCTGACGACGACGCTGACCGTGCGGGGGCGGCCGGTCGACGACGCCTGGCAGTACCTGGTGTCCGACATCCGGCGGTGCCGGCCGCGGCGGCGGGACGCGCTGTATCTACGGCCGGTCGACGTCGGGGCGGCGCTGGCGGCGCGGACGTACCAGGCGCCGGTGGACGTGGTGCTCGAGGTCGAGGACGCGTTCTGTGCCTGGAACACCGGGCGGTGGCGGCTCAGCGGGGACGCGAAGGGGGCGTCCTGCGAGCGGACCTCCGACGCGGCCGATCTGGAGCTCTCGGTACGGGAGCTGGGGGCGGCGTACCTCGGTGGCGTGTCGTTGACGGCGCTGGCGGCGGCAGGGCGGGTCGGTGAGCTGCGGGCGGGGGCGCTGGCGGAGGCGGCGGTGGCGTTCGGGGTGGCGGTGGCGCCTTGGCTGCCGCATGGGTTCTAGCGAGCCCGTTTCGGGGCTCTGCCGGTTTGCCGGGCTTCTTTGTGCCGGTTTCGCCGCGCCTTTCGGGCCGGTCTCGTCCGTGCCGGTCTCGTCAGTTCTGCTGGCAGGCGGGGCACCAGAAGAGGTTGCGGGCGGCCAGGCCCGCGGTGCGGACCTCGGTGCCGCAGATGTGGCAGGGCAGGGTCGCCCGGCGGTAGACGTAGACCTCGCCGCCGTGGTCGTCGACGCGCGGGGGGCGGCCCATCGCCTCGGGCGTGTGCTCGGGGCGGACGGTGTCGATGCGGTTGTTGCGGACGCCCTCGCGCATCAGGTCGACCAGGTCGGTCCAGATCGCCTCCCACTCGGCGGGGGTGATGTCCCTGCCCGGGCGGTACGGGTCGATGCGGTGCCGGAAGAGGACCTCGGCGCGGTAGACGTTGCCGACGCCGGCGATGACCTTCTGGTCCATCAGCAGCGCGGCGATCGTCGTACGGCTGCAGCGGACGCGGGCGTAGGCGGAGGCCGGCTCGGCGTCGGGGCGGAGCGGGTCGGGGCCGAGGCGGTCGTGTATCGCCGCCTTCTCGGCGTCGGTGATCAGGGCGCAGGTCGTGGGGCCGCGCAGATCGACGTACGACGTGGGGTTCGCGAGGCGGAGGCGGACGGTGTCCGTGGGGGGCGGTGCGGGGGCGTCGCCGAAGGTGACCTTGCCGAAGAGGCCGAGGTGGATGTGGACCCAGTCGCTGTCGCGGAAGCCGAGGAAGAGGTGCTTGCCGTGGGCCTCGGTACGGGTGAGTTCCGCGCCGTCGAGGAGTTCGGCGGCGTCGGAGAACTTGCCCTGGGGGCTGGTGACGCGGGTGGGCGTGCCGGAGAGGCGCGCGGCGTAGTCCTGGGCGAGGCGGTGGATCGTGTGCCCCTCTGGCACGGTGCGGTGTCCTTTCCTGCCGCGCCCGGGGCTCCGCCCGGGCCCCTGTCCCCCGGTGCGCTGTGAAGTCGCGGTCCTGGGGCTGTGCCCCGGACCCCGCCCGGGCCTTCGGGTCCCGGGCTTCGCCCCTGCCCCCCTACACGTCGCCGCTGCTGTTACTGCTGCGGGTGGTGCGCCGGGACGGGCGGGAGGTCGCCCGTCGTCTCGTAGGTCGTGAGCATGTCGATGCGGCGGATGTGGCGGTCGTCACCGGAGAAGGGGGTGTTGAGGAAGGTCTCGACGAACTTGGTCGCCTCCTCCACCGTGTGCATGCGCGCACCCACCGCGACGACGTTCGCGTTGTTGTGCTGGCGGCCGAGGGATGCGGTCTCCTCGCTCCAGGCGAGGGCCGCGCGGACGCCCTTGACCTTGTTCGCGGCGATCTGCTCCCCGTTGCCGGAGCCGCCGATCACGATGCCGAGGGAGTCCGGGTCACCGGCCGTGCGCTCGGCGGCGCGCAGGCAGAAGGGCGGGTAGTCGTCCTGGGCGTCGTAGATGTGCGGCCCGCAGTCGACGGGCTCGTGTCCCGCCGCCTTGAGCCACTCGACGAGGTGGTTCTTGAGTTCGAAGCCCGCATGGTCCGAGCCGAGATACACGCGCATGGGACGAGTGTGACACGGAGCATCCTGGGCAGCAGCTCCGGGTGTCGGGACGGAAAGATGTGAGCCGCACCATTGAAGCTCAGAGAAACCTCAAGTAACAATCGGGATTCAAAGGTTCCCGAATTCCGTCACCTCGGATTCACTGGACCGGCTCGTACACGGCCCCTACAACGGCCCCCTCGTACGGCACACCGCTCAACCGGCGCAAAGGAATTCCGTCCCATGACCCCTGGTTCCGGACTTCAGGCTGGACTCAAGAACCGTCATCTCACGATGATCGCGATCGGCGGCGTCATCGGCGCCGGCCTCTTCGTGGGCTCCAGCTCCGGCATCGCCACCGCCGGACCCGGCATCCTCCTCTCCTACGCCCTCGTCGGCACGCTCGTCGTCCTTGTGATGCGCATGCTCGGCGAGATGTCCGCCGCCAACCCGACGTCCGGTTCGTTCTCCGCGCACGCCGACCGCGCGCTCGGCCGCTGGGCCGGGTTCTCCATCGGCTGGCTCTACTGGTTCTTCTGGGTCGTCGTGCTGGCCGTGGAGTCCACAGCCGGTGCCGCGATCCTGTCCGGCTGGATCCCGGCCGTGCCCCAGTGGGGCTGGGCCCTGATCGTCATGGTGGTGCTGACGGCCACCAACCTGGTCTCCGTCGGCTCCTACGGCGAGTTCGAGTTCTGGTTCGCTGGCATCAAGGTCGTCGCGATCGCCGCGTTCATCGTCATCGGTCTGCTGGCCGTCTTCGGCGTGCTGCCCGGCGTCCACGCCGACCAGGCCTCCTTCGGCAACCTCACCGGACACGGCGGCTTCCTGCCGCACGGCCCCGGCTCCATCCTCACCGGTGTGCTGCTCGTCGTCTTCTCCTTCATGGGCAGCGAGATCGCCACCCTGGCCGCGGGCGAGTCCGAGGACCCGCAGCGCGCCGTCACCAAGGCGACCAACAGCATCATCTGGCGTATCGCCGTCTTCTACCTCGGCTCGATCCTGGTCGTCGTCTCCCTGATCCCCTGGGACGACAAGTCGATCGCCGAGAAGGGCTCGTACGTCGCCGCCCTGGACTCCCTGGGCATCGCGCACGCCGGTCAGATCATGAACTTCATCGTGCTGACCTCGGTGCTGTCCTGCCTGAACTCCGGCCTGTACACCGCCTCCCGCATGGCCTTCTCGCTCGGCCAGCGCGGGGACGCGCCGAAGGCCTTCGCCCGGACCACGAGCAGTGGCGTGCCGCGGACGGCGATCACCGTCTCCGTCCTCTTCGGCTTCCTGGCCGTGTTCTTCAACTACAAGTTCCCGGACACCGTCTTCCTCTTCCTCGTCAACTCCTCCGGCGCGGTCGCCCTGTTCGTCTGGCTGGTGATCTGCTTCTCGCAGCTGCGGATGCGGAAGATCATCCAGCGTGAGGCGCCGGAGAAGCTGGTCGTGAAGATGTGGCTGTACCCGTACCTGACCTGGGCCGCGGCCGGACTGATCGTCTTCGTCCTCGGCTACATGCTCACCGACACCAAGCACGACGGCCGCGAGACCGTGCTGCTGTCGCTGCTGGTCGCGGCGGTCGTGCTGGCCGTCGCCGTGGTCAAGCAGAAGCTCGGCGGCGGCCACCGGACGGCGGTCACGGAGCAGGGCGAGACCGAGAAGGTCTCCGTCGGCTGACGCGGTCCGCGCACGAAGAGAGGAGGGAGCCCTGAGGGCTCCCTCCTCTCTTCGTGCGTGCGTCTCTTCGTCTGTGCGTCGCCGGTGGACGGCTACGGCGTCAGCGCTTGTCGGCGAGCTTCCAGGCGGCCGGCATCGCGCCCATCGCCAGGGCGGCCTTCAGGGCGTCGCCGATCAGGAACGGGGTGAGGCCGGCCGCGATCGCCTGGGACGCGGACATCTGGGCCGCCACGGCCAGGTAGGGCACGCCGACGGCGTAGATGACCGCCTCGCCGAGGATCATCGTGCCCGCCATGCGCAGCGGGGAGCGGTCGGCGCCGCGGCGGGCCAGGGCGCCCACGACCGCCGAGGCGAGCAGCATGCCGAGGACGTAGCCGAAGGAGACGGCGCCCGAGCCGGAGGCACCGTCCGCGAACCACGGCACGCCGGCCACACCGGCGAGCGCGTACAGGGCGAGGGAGAGGAAGCCGCGGCGGGCTCCGAGCGCGGTGCCGACGAGCAGGGCGGCGAAGGTCTGGCCGGTCACCGGCACCGGGGAGTGGGGAATCGGGACCGACAGCTGGGCCGCGAGGCCGGTGAGCGCCGCACCGCCGACCACGAGGGCGGCGTCGCGAACGCGCGAGACGGGCAGCAGATCGGCGAGGACTGCGCCGGGGCGAGCGGTGGCGGTGGCGGTGCTCATGGGGACTCCGCGGGTGTGTGGGCAGGTGGGAACACCGCGACGCTATACCGGCGCCCTCGCGCCGATCACCGTCAGCGCTCGACAAAGGCTTGATCGTGCACTTGGTGGGCTCCGGACAAAGCGAGCCGGTTGCAGCGGGGGTGACGTGACGCCGGTCACTGAGGTGGAGTGGTGTGGGCGACGGGGAGCGCGTCGTCCGCTTCTGTAGGGACCCACCAAAGCGCCCCCTGCCGGCGGAGGTTCCTGCCGACCTGGATTCGGCTGATCCGCTCCAGGGTGACGCCTCGCACCACACACCCGTGACCTCCGTGGCGCGTGACCGGGTCCCCGCGGCTCCCCATGAGGGGGTAATCGGAACCTCACCCTCCGCACAGGGGGTGTCCGGATACTGGGCGGCCCCTCCGCGTGAGCGGACGGGCCGCCCAGACTGGCGGGGTTTTACCGCCTCTTGCCCTGGGAGAGCCGCCTTCCATGCCCAGCAGCACGACCACGGACACATCACCGCGGCAGCGGGACGCAGCCGCCCTCTCCCACGGCCTCAAGCAGCGCCATCTGTCGATGATCGCCCTCGGTGGCGTGATCGGCGCCGGGCTGTTCGTCGGCTCCGGCGCGGGCATCGCCGCCGCCGGACCGTCGATCGTCCTCGCCTACGCCGTCTCCGGCCTGCTCGTGATGCTGGTGATGCGGATGCTCGGCGAGATGTCGGCCGCGTATCCGTCCTCGGGCTCCTTCTCCGCGCACGCCGAGCGGGCGTTCGGCCCGTGGGCCGGCTTCACGGCCGGCTGGTCGTTCTGGGTGCTGCTGTGCACGGCGGTCGGCCTGGAGGGCATGGGCGCCGCGAAGATCGTCACCGGCTGGCTGCCGGGCACCCCGGAGTGGGTGTGGGTGGCGGTGTTCATGGTGGTGTTCTGCGGGGCGAACCTGGCGGCGGTGAAGAACTTCGGCGAGTTCGAGTTCTGGTTCGCCGCGCTGAAGGTCGGCGCGATCACGCTGTTCCTGGTGCTGGGCGTGCTGGCCGTCGCCGGTGTGCTGCCCGGCACCGACTCCCCCGGCGCCTCGAACCTCACCGACCTCCTCCCCCACGGCAGTCAGGGCCTGATCATCGGCCTGCTCGCCTCCGTCTTCGCCTACGGCGGCCTGGAGACGGTCACCATCGCGGCGGCCGAGTCCCAGGACCCGGTGCGCGGGGTGGCGAGCGCGGTCCGCACCGCGATGTGGCGCATCGCCCTGTTCTACGTCGGCTCCATGGCCGTCATCGTCACCCTGGTCCCCTGGGACTCGGCGCAGGTCGTCGAGAAGGGCCCGTACGTCGCCGCCCTGGACCACCTGGGCATCCCGGGCGCGGGGCAGCTGATGAACGTGGTCGTGCTGGTGGCCCTGCTGTCGGCGATGAACGCCAACATCTACGGTTCCTCGCGCATCGCGTACTCGCTGGTGGAGCGGGGCCAGGGCCCCAAGGTGCTGGCGAAGGTCTCCGGCGGGGTCCCGCGCGTGGCCGTCCTGGTGTCGAGCGTCTTCGGCTTCGTCTGCGTGCTGCTCAGCTACTGGCGGCCCGACGACGTCTTCCCCTGGCTGCTGAACATGATCGGCGCGGTGATCCTGGTCGTCTGGATCTTCATCGCCGTCTCGCAGCTGCGGCTGCGGCGCCGGCTGGAGCGGGAGGCCCCGCAGAAGCTGGTCGTGCGGATGTGGGCGTTCCCGGTGCTGACCTGGGTGGCCCTGGCCGGCATGGCGGCGATCTTCGTCCTGATGGCCCGGCAGCCCGGCACACGGGTGCAGCTGTACTCGACGGGCGGGATGACGCTGTTCCTGGCGGCGGCCGGATACGTCCGGCAGCGCACCCGCGCCCGGCAGGACTGACCCGCCGGCGTTTCTTCTCTCAAGGCCCGCCGCTCAGCGGCCGGCTCGTCGTCGAGCAGGTCTACGACCACCAGGGCAACG
The DNA here is from genome assembly GCF_032658145.1 of Streptomyces sp. MK7. NCBI lineage: Bacteria > Bacillati > Actinomycetota > Actinomycetes > Kitasatosporales > Streptomycetaceae > Streptomyces > Streptomyces sp. MK7. Next base: position 192,292 of record NZ_JAVACL010000003.1, on the reverse strand, counting down.
TCGGCCAGGGCTCGACACCGGTCCTGGTCTCCGACGCCTGGGAGCACGCCTTCTGCCTCCTGTACCGGAACCAGAAGGCCGACTTCATCGAGGCGATGTGGCAGGTCGTCAACTGGCAGCACGTCGCCCGGCGGTACGCCGCCGCCAAGTCCCGCACGGACGTGCTGCCGGCGCCCTGAGGGCGCGCCCCGGATCACCGCCCCGCCTCGTGATCGTCTTCTCGCCCTTCGCGCGGGCGGGCGGTGGAAGGAGGAGAACCCCCGCGAGGTCGTGTCTCGCGGGGGTCTTCCGGTATCGGGGGCTCCGGGGGATGGTGGCGGGATGCGGACGTACTACTGCCACACGTGCGACGCCGACCAGCCGCACCGCAAGCTGAGCGCGGCCGAGGCGGCCATGCTCAAGGAGCGGCTGGGCCGCAACAGTGTGAACGAGTTCTGGATCTGCGAGGCCGTGCTGGACGCCGAGACCGGCGAGCAGTGCCGGAACCTGCGCACGGGCGGGAACAAGAAGCCGTTCCCCCGGCCCATCAAGCTGCCCGTCCCGGAGTGAGCCTCACAGGTTGCTGAAGTCCGGGCCGACCGTACGGGTGCGCTTGATCTCGTAGAAGCCGGGGATGGAGGCCACCGCGATCGTGCCGTCCCACAGGCGGGCCGCCTGCTCGCCCTTGGGAGCGGGGGTGACGACCGGGCCGAAGAAGGCGATCTGCTCGCCGTCGGCGCCGGGCAGCGCGATGACCGGGGTGCCGACGTCCTGGCCGACCTTGTCGATGCCCTCCTTGTGGGAGGCGCGCAGCTCGGCGTCGAACTCGAAGTCCTCCTGGTCGGCGTAGTCGATCAGCTCGGCGGGCAGGCCGACCTCCTCCAGCGCGGCGGCGATGGCCTCGCGGGTGGGGCCCTCGCCCTGGTTGTGGAAGCGGGTGCCGAGCGCGGTGTAGAGCGGGCCGAGGACGTCGTCGCCGTGCTTCTGCCAGGCGGCGGTCACCACGCGAATGGGCGCCCACGCCTTGGTGGTGAGCAGCTCGCGGTAGTCCTCGGGCAGCTCGTCCAGCTTGGGCTCGTTGAGCACCGCCAGGCTCATGATGTGCCAGCGGACCTCGATGTCCCTGAGCTTCTCCACTTCCAGCACCCAGCGGGAGGTCATCCAGGCCCACGGGCACAGCGGGTCGAACCAGAAGTCGACAGGGGTCTTGCCGGAAGGGGCGGAGGCGGTCTCGGACATGACTCTCCTCGGTATGGGGTCTTTGAACGGGCAACATCGATCGTCGCCCCCGGCATTCCCGGCTGCCGCGCGTCAGGGCCGCATGGCAGGATCGGTCCTGTCCGCATCGTGAACGCGACCCGAGGGAGTGCCGCCTGTGCCCGGTGAGAATCTGTCCCGCGACGAGGCCCGGGAGCGGGCCGCGCTGCTGTCCGTCGACGGGTACGAGGTGTCCCTCGACGTGCGCTCGGCGGTCGGCGATCATGAGGGGGACGGGCCGCGCACGTTCCGGTCCGTCACCACGCTCCGCTTCCGCTGCAACGAGCCGGGTGCCTCCAGCTTCGCGGACCTGATCGCGCCCGGCGTCACGGCGGTCTCCCTCAACGGCAAGGACCTCGACCCCAGCGAGGTCTTCGACGGCTCCCGGATCCTGCTGGAGGACCTGGCCGCCGACAACGAGCTGATCGTGGACGCCCAGTGCGCCTACTCGCGCACCGGCGAGGGCCTGCACCGCTTCGTCGACCCGGAGGACGGCGAGGTCTATCTCTACACCCAGTACGAGCCGGCCGACTCCCGCCGGGTCTTCGCGAACTTCGAGCAGCCCGACCTCAAGGCCCCGTTCCGCTTCGAGGTGCGCGCGCCGGAGGGCTGGACGGTGTGGAGCAACGGCGCCGGGCAGCGGATGGAAGGGCGCGAAGCGCTTCCGCAGAAGGGTGGCGGTGAGCGACGGGCGGGCGGAGTGTGGCGGTTCGCCGAGACCAAGCCGATCTCGACGTACATCACGTGCGTGGTGGCGGGGCCGTACCACTATGTGACCGACTCCTACGAGCGGGTGCTGAAGGACGGGACGCGGCTGGAGATCCCGCTGGGCGCGATGTGCCGCAAGGGGCTCGCCAAGCACTTCGACGCCGACGACGTCTTCCTGGTCACCAAGCAGGGCCTGGACTTCTTCCACGACCACTTCGACTACCCCTACCCGTTCGGCAAGTACGACCAGGCGTTCGTGCCGGAGTACAACCTGGGCGCGATGGAGAACCCGGGTCTGGTGACCTTCCGCGAGGAGTTCATCTTCCGCGGCAAGGTGACGCAGGCGTCGTACGAGGGCCGGGCGAACGTCGTCCTGCACGAGATGGCGCACATGTGGTTCGGCGACCTGGTCACCATGGAGTGGTGGGACGACCTGTGGCTGAAGGAGTCCTTCGCGGACTTCATGGGCACGTTCGCAGGCGTCGGCGCGACCCGCTTCACCGACGCCTGGATCACCTTCGCCAACCGCCGCAAGGCCTGGGCGTACCGCGCGGACCAGCTGCCCTCCACGCACCCGATCACGGCGGACATCCATGACCTGGAGGACGCCAAGCTGAACTTCGACGGCATCACCTACGCCAAGGGCGCCTCGGTGCTCAAGCAGCTGGTGGCGTACGTCGGCCAGGACGCGTTCCTGGAGGGCGCCCGCCGCTACTTCAAGCGGCACGCCTACGGCAACACGCGCCTGGGCGATCTGCTGGCGGTGCTGGAGGAGACCAGCGGCCGGGACATGGGCGCGTGGGCGCGGTCCTGGCTGCAGACGGCCGGGGTCAACTCGCTGACCCCGCAGGTGCTGCTGGACGCCGAGGGCCGGATCGACGAGCTCGCGGTGGTGCAGGAGGCCGCGGAGTCGCATCCGGAGCTGCGCCCGCACCGGGTGGCCGTCGGCCTGTACCAGCGCTCCCAGGTGGGGGCGCTGGAGCGGTACGCGCGCGCCGAGGTGGACGTGGACGGCGCGCGGACGGTGGTGGCGGAGCTGGCCGGGCAGGACGCCCCGGAGCTGGTGCTGGTCAACGACGACGACCTCACCTACTGCAAGATCCGCTTCGACGAGACCTCGCTGGCCACGCTGCGCGAGCACCTGGGCGCCCTGGCCGACCCGCTGGCCCGCGCGCTGTGCTGGTCGGCGCTGTGGAACCTGACCCGGGACGCGCTGCTTCCGGCTCGGGACTTCGTGGGCCTGGTGCTGCGGTTCGCTGGCCGTGAGTCCGACATCGGGGTGCTCCAGATGCTGCACGCGTGGGCGGACTCGGCGCTGGTCCACTACGTGGCACCCGAGTGGCGAGAGACGGGTGAGCGGCTGCTGGCCGAGGGCGCGCTGGCCGAGCTGCGACAGGCCGAGCCGGGCAGCGAGCACCAGCTGGCGTGGGCCCGCTTCTTCGCCACGGTGGCGTCGGCGCCGGCCGATCTGGACCTGCTGAAGGGCCTGCTGGACGGCACCGAGGAGATCGCCGGCCTGGACGTCGACCAGGAGCTGCGCTGGGCCTTCCTGGAGCCGCTGGCCGCACATGGGGCGGCGGACGAGAAGGTGCTCGCGGACGAGCTGGCGCGGGACGACACCGCCTCGGGCAAGCGGCACCAGGTGCGCTGCCTGGCCGCGCGTCCCTCGGCGGCCGTGAAGGCGCAGGCGTGGGCGCAGGTGGTGGAGTCGGACGCGCTGTCGAACGCGCTGGTGGAGGCGACCATCGCGGGCTTCGGCCGGCCCTCGCAGCGCCGGCTGCTCGCGCCGTACACCGAGAAGTACTTCGCGGCGATCGAGCGGGTGTGGGCCGAGCGGTCGATCCAGATCGGGATGGACGTGGTCCGGGGCCTGTTCCCGGCACTGCGGGACACTCAGGAGACGCTGGACGCGACGGACGCCTGGCTCGCCGCGCACGAGGACGCCGCTCCCGCGCTGCGCCGGCTGGTGCTGGAGGCCCGGGACGACCTGGCCCGGGCGCTGCGCGGACAGGCGCGCGACGCGGCGGCTGGTGCGGCCGGGGCCGGGGGCGTCTGAGCCGTCACCCGGACGGCCGTAGCTCTGGCCAAGGCTCGGGCGGGCGGTAACCGTTACGAAATTCGGTCAAGACACACCGTAACCCCTGGTCCGTCCCTGAACGGACCAGGGGTTTTCGGCATCCGAACACCCGTCCTTTAGGGCGAGGTTGTCCGGATTGAGTGCCGCCCTTGTAACAGCCGTTAAAGGGCCGAGCGGACGCGGGAACGTGCCCGGCATGAACCACAACACCCCGCTCTCCCCCCGCCCCCTGAGCCACCTGGCCGAGGCGCACTGCCGGCTCCTGACCGCCGCCCAGCTGCGCGCCCACGGCGTGCCGGCGGCCGAGACCACCGAGCGGTGCCGTACCGGCGGACCCTGGCAGCAGCTCCTGCCGGGCGTCTTCCTGCTCCACCCCGGCCCGCCGACCAGCGAGGAGCGGCTGCACGCGGTCCTCCTGTACGCGGCACGCCCCCCTGCGCCCCGCAGGGCGCCCGGGGTGCCGGCCCAGCCGACCGCGCAGCAGCCGCACCGGCCGGTGTACGCGGAGGCGGTGATCACCGGGCCGGCCGCCCTCACCCTGCACGGCTTCGCCACCACGCCCCCGCTGCTGTCGCTGGAGAGGATCGACGTCCTGGTGCCGCGGCTGCGCCGGCTGCGCTCGACCGGCTGTGTGCGGATCGTACGCACGGCCGCCCTGCCCGTCCCGGCGTCGGTCACGGGTCTGCCGGTGGCCCCGGTGCCGCGCGCCCTGGCGGACGCGGTGGCCGGCCTGGACGACGCGGACACGGTGCGCCGGCTGCTGACGGAGGCGGTGCGCGGCGGACACTGCGAACCGGCCGCTGTCGTCCGGGAGCTGACGGGTGCGAAGCTCCTGACCCGGACGCATGTGGTGGACGCGGTGGACTCGCTGCTGGCCGAGGGCCGGGCGATCGCCGAGGACCGGCTGTACCGGATGGTCAGGGAGTACGGTCTGCCCGACCCGGTGTGGAACGTGGACCTGCGGCTGCCGGGCGGCCCGCACCTGGGCGGCCTGGACGCCTACTGGCCGGACCAGGCGGTCGCCCTGGAGCTGGACGCCCGCGCGCCCCGGGCGAACGACGACGCCGAGTGGTCGCAGTACGCCCGCAAGCGCGAGCACCTGGAACGCCTGGGCATCACGGTCGTCCACATCACCCCCAGGAAGCTGCGGGACACGCCGGACCAGCAGGCCACGGTGGTCCGCACGGCCCTGATGGCGGCAGCCGACCGCGACCCGGCGGCGTATGTCGTGGTGCTGCCGCGCTAGCAGCGCGGCTGCCGTGGTGCTGCCGCCACCCGGCCCGCGGCGGGGCGCTCGCGCCACAGGCGCAGTCCGACGTCGACCAGCCCGACCCGCTCGAGGCCGGGCACCGTCTCCAGCGGGTGCCAGGCCGCCATGTCGGTCGAGCCGCCCGTCTCGTGGCGCAGCTCGCCGCCGGTGACCCGGCCCTCGTAGACGATGCGCAGGCCATGGAAGTCGGCCTGGGCGCCGAGGGGGCGCGGGTAGGTGCGGCGGATGGAGTCGAGGCCGAGGAGGAAGACCGGTTCGACGGTGTAACCGGTCTCCTCCTCGGCCTCGCGCACCACGGTGTCGTAGGGGTCCTCGCCGTGCTCCATGCCGCCGCCCGGCAGGGTCCACCGGCGGGCGCCGTCGCGCGCGACCCAGCGGGCCAGCAGCATCCGTCCGTCCCGTACACACACGGCGTAGGCCGCCACCCGCAACTCCTCACGCATGTGGAGACGTTACGGCACCCATGGGTTGGCCGGTGAGTATTCCGGCGGAGCCCAGCGCAGCGGCACCGCCCCGTCGGTCGCCGCCACCCGGGTCACGGTGAAGCGGACCCGGCGTTCCCCGTCCGCCCCGAACTCCGTGCGCGCCTGGCCCGTCAGCTGCAGCGCCGCCCCGCTCGTCCAGTCCAGGAACAACAGCCCCGCCCGTGGGTCGGCGGCGAGGTTGCCCAGGGTGAGGAACATGGAGTTGCCCGGGTAGTCGCGCCAGAGCAGTTCGCGCGGCGAGAGCACCCGGACGAAGCCGGGGCTGCCGCCGCGGTGACTGGCGTCGGCGCCGTGCGCGTGCACGGTGGCCAGGAAGAAGGTGTCGGCGGCGGCCACGAAGTCCTGCTGCCGTGCCGTCAGTTCGGTGCCCCGTTGCACCTCTCCCGGGGTGCGGTCGACCGTCTCGTAGGACGACCTCCTCTGCAGGTACTTGGGGCAGTTGGAGAAGACCTGGTCCGCCTCGACGGCGAAGCCCCGCGGGGTGCGGTGCAGGCGGCCGTTGAGGCGCATACGGCGGCGGGTGCGCGGGTCGAGCGCGATGGTGCCGACGCGCGTGCCCTCGCTGCCGTCCGGGCCGTCCCTGCCGTCCGTGGCATCCGTGGCGAGGACCTCCGCCAGCGGGTCGCCGGGGAGCACCCCGCCGGTGACGGACATCCGGTGCGGGCCCGTGGCCCGTACGAAGCCGGGGGTGCCGGTCAGCGGCGAGGCCCAGACGCCGCCGGTCGCGGGGTCGGTCGCGCCGAGGACGAGCAGCGGCTGGAGTTCCAGGAAGGCGGCGGCGACCGGTCTGATGCCCCGGCCGACGGACCGGCCCACATGGTCGGCCGCCGCACGCACCCCGACCCGGTCCTGCACGGCGCGTGAACCGGCGTGGTAGACGCTCATGGCGGTGTGTTCCGCGGCCACGATGTCCACGACCGCCCTGTCTAGAAGAACCCGCAGGTCGGGGCCGACTCGTGCGGGGCGGGCGCGCCCTCGGCGCCCTCCGTGGCGGAGATCTCCAGACGGATGCCGTCGGGGTCGTGGAAGAAGATCCCGCCGGAGGCCGCGCCCTCGCGGTGGGCCACCACTCCCTCGTGGTGGAAGTCCACGCCGTAGGCGCGCAGGGCCGACTCGTACGCCCTGACCCGCTCGATCGACCCGGCCGTGAAGGCCAGGTGGTGCAGTCCGGGGCGGCCGGCGTCGTAGCCGCCCTCCGACTGCTGCCAGAGGGTGACCACGGGCTGGTCGCCGCCGTCACCGAGGAGGGCGTAGCGCCTGCCCTCCTCCTTGCCCTCCGCGAGCAGCGCGAAGCCGAGCACGTCCCGGTAGAAGGCGAGCGAGCGGTCGAGGTCGGTGACGTTCAGACCGGTGTGGGCGGTGCGCAGGGACATGGGTGCCTCCTTCGGACAGCGGCTGCGGCGGCCGCCGACAGCCGCACGGCTAACCTGCTACATGTCATTCAAAGGTTAGAATCGGAGCGTGTCAACCGGTCACATACACTTGAGCGGTTAGCACGGAAGGAGCCCCGGATGCCCACCGCCCCCGACCCCCGACCGCTCACCGGCGAGCCGCTCGCGCTCGACCTGCTCAACACGCGCTGGAACCGGGAGGGGGCCCTCCAGGACCTGCTCGCCGACACCGACGGGCTGGCGGTGTGGCTGGCGGCCAACGGGCTGGACGACCGGTTCGCGCCGGAGGAGGCCGTGCTGCGGCATCTGCTCCAGGCCCGGGACGCCCTCCGGGCCGTCGTGGACGGGTCGGCCGAGGAGGGAGCGCCGCTCGTGGACGCCGTGCTCGCGCACGGGCGGATCCGGGCCGGGCTCACCGCCCAGGGCCCGGTGGAGCGGCCGGAGTTCGGCGATCCCTCGTGGGGACCGGCCTGGCTCGCCGCCCGGAACTACCTCGAACTGCTCGCCGACGCGCCGGACCGGATCCGGATGTGCGCCCACGAGGCGTGCGTCCTGCACTTCTTCGACACGTCAAGGAACGGTACGCGCCGCTGGTGCTCCATGGCCGCCTGCGGCAACCGTGCGAAGGCGTCCCGCCACTATGCGCGGTCGCGCTCTTGAAACACGGCACGGTATAGGGGAGTTCGTGGAGGTGTGTCCCCGCTGACGCATGGCGGAAGTACGCCATGAGTCCATCCCGCCACGGTCAACTCTCCCCAAACATCTTTCCCTTGGGTAAAGCTGAGCGATCGTCCGGCTCCGAAATCCGGACGACCGCGATCGAACCCGATCGCATCTCGCTGGTTCCTTTACCAACAAGGGATGCCGATGACCTCCGATCCCCAGCGCGCCCCGCTCCCGGGCGCGAGACGCCTGGCCCGCACAGCCGTGGCCGCCGGCGTGGTGGCCGCGCTCTGCGCGGCCGGGCCGATACCCCTGGCCGCCGCCGCCCAGGGCGGTCCCGCCCCGTCCGACCCGGCCGTCAAGTCGGCGAGCGCCAAGCTCGGTTCGGACGACGCCGACCTGCTCGCCGCCGCCAAGGCCGACGGCAGCAAGAACGTCACGATGATGATCGCGACCGCGCCCGGACAGACCGAGCAGGTCGCCGAGCAGCTCGACGCGGTCAAGGGCGGCTCCGTGGGCCGCACCTACGACAAGCTCGGCTACGTCCGCGCCACCGTGCCCACCGGACAGGCGGACGCGGCGATCACCGCCGCCGAGAAGCTGTCCTCGGTGCACGCCATCGACCTGCGCCAGGAGATCCCGCTCGACGACCCGACACCGGCCGCGGACACCGCGAAGGGCGCCACAGCCGCCCAACGCACGAGCGGGACCACCTACTCCGGGCCCGACAAGAACACCCCCGCCGAGAACCCGTACAACCCGTCCTTCGAGACGGGCGCCGTCGATTTCGTGAGGCAGAACCCGAAGGCGGACGGCCGCGGCGTCACCATCGGCATCCTCGACTCCGGTGTGGACCTCGGCCACCCGGCGCTCCAGAAGACCACCACCGGCGAACGCAAGATCGTCGACTGGGTGACCGCGACCGACCCGATCGTCGACGGCGACGCCACCTGGCGCCCCATGGTCAGCGCGGTCTCCGGCCCCGAGTTCACCTACGGCGACCAGTCCTGGAAGGCCCCGGCGGGCTCGTACCAGATCAGCACCTTCAAGGAGGCCTCGACCGCGGGCGGCGACGCCAAGGGCGACGCCAACCGCGACGGCGACACCACCGACTCCTGGGGCATCCTCTACGACGCGGCGGCCGGCACGGTCCGCGTCGACCTGGACAACGACAACGACTTCACCGACGACGAGCCGATGAAGCCGTACAAGGACGGCTTCCAGATCGGGTGGTTCGGCACCGACGACCCGAAGACCGACGTGGCCGAACGGCAGCCGTTCGTCGTGCAGATCCGCAAGGACGTGCCGATGGACCCCTACGGCGGGTCCTGGGTCGGCAAGAAGGCCGACTTCGTCAACATCGGTGTGATCGAGTCCGAGCACGGCACCCATGTCGCCGGCATCACCGCCGCCAACGGCCTGTTCGGCGGGAAGATGAACGGCGCGGCCCCCGGCGCGAAGATCGTCTCCTCCCGTGCCTGCACCTGGACCGGCGGCTGCACCAACGTCGCCCTCACCGAGGGCATGATCGACCTGGTCGCCAACCGCGGGGTCGACATCGTCAACATGTCCATCGGCGGCCTCCCGGCGCTGAACGACGGCAACAACGCGCGCGCCGAGCTCTACACGCGTCTCATCGACACCTACGGCGTCCAGCTGGTGATCTCCGCGGGCAACTCCGGGCCCGGCGCCAACACCATCGGCGACCCGGGCCTGGCCGACAAGGTGATCTCCGTCGGCGCGTCGATATCCAAGGAGACCTGGGCGGCCAACTACGGCTCGGTCGTGAGGACCCCGTACGCGATGATGCCGTTCTCCTCGCGCGGCCCGCGTGAGGACGGCGGCTTCACTCCGACGCTGACCGCGCCGGGCGCCGCGATCAACAGCACCCAGACCTGGCTGCCCGGCTCCCCGGTCGCCGAGGCGGGCTACTCGCTGCCGGCCGGCTACTCCATGCTCCAGGGCACCTCGATGGCCTCCCCGCAGGCCACGGGCGCCTCGGCACTGCTGCTGAGCGCCGCGAAGCAGCGGCACCTGGACCTCGCCCCGGCAGACCTGCGCACCGCGCTGACCTCGACCGCCCACCACATCCGGGGTGTCCAGGCCTACGAGGAGGGCGCCGGGCTCATCGACGTCGTGGACGCCTGGACGGCGATCCGCCTCGGCGCCACCGCCCACGACTACACGGTCAAGGCCCCCGTCGACACCGCGATCGACTACGCGCTGAAGGCCCCCGGCTTCGGCACCGGCCTGTACGACCGCGAGGGCGGCCTGAAGGCGGGCCAGAAGAAGACCTACGACGTCACGATCACCCGCGCCTCGGGCCCGGACCACCCGGTCTGGCACACGCTGCGCCTGGTGAACAACGCCGGCAACACCTTCCGTGTCGTCGGCTCGCCCCTGGTGCGGCTGCCGCTGAACCAGCCGGTCACCGTCAAGGTGCAGGCCGCGCCGCGCTCCGCCGGTCTCAAGAGCGCGATCCTCCAGGTCGACGACCCGTTCACGGCCGGGATCGACAAGCAGATCCTCGCCACGGTCGTGGTGGCCGCCCCGGTCGCCTACGCCTACTCGGACTCCGGTTCGGTGCAGCGCAACAGCACCCGCTCCTACTTCCTGACCGTGCCCGAAGGCGCGAAGTCGCTGGAGGTGGCGATCGGCGGGCTGAAGGACAAGAGCCAGACGCGGTTCATCGCCGTCCACCCCTACGGCGTCCCGGTCGACAACACCTCGACCCCGTACTGCTACAACAACTACCTCGACGGCAACGGCTGCAAGCCCGACGTGCGGTCCTACGCCGACCCGCAGCCGGGTGTGTGGGAGGTCGAGGTCGAGGCGCGCCGCACCTCGCCGCTGCTCGACAACCCCTACACGCTGGACGTCACCGTCCTCGGCGCCGCCTTCGACCCCGAGACGGTGACCGTCCCCGAGGCGAAGGCCGGCACGCCGGCCACCGTCTCCTGGAAGGTGACGAACAACTACGCGGCCCTGGACGGCAAACTCGTCGGCGGCCCGCTCGGCTCCGCCGAGTCGGCCCGGCCCACCATCGCCGGCGGTGAGAAGCAGACCACGACGGTGACCGTCCCCGAGGGCGCCGAGTCCCTCGACGTGGCCATCGGCAACGTCTCCGACAAGTCGGCCGACCTGGACCTGACGGTGTACGACGCGAGCGGCAAGCAGGTCGCCCAGTCCGCGGACGGCGACTCGGAGGAGGCGGTCTCCCTCGCCGAGCCCGCCGCCGGGACGTACACGATCGAGGTGGTCGGCTACTCGGTGCCCTCCGGTTCCACCGCGTACGACTACCGGGACGTGTTCTTCTCCGCCGCGCTCGGCACCGTGACGGTCGACGACTCGGCCGCGGTGAAGCTGGGCACCGGCGACTCCGCGACGGTCGCCGGGAAGGTCACGGCCGTGGCCGAGGCGCCCGAGGGCCGTGAGTTCTTCGGTCAGGTGCAGCTGGTGAACGCGCGCGGTACGGTCGCGGGCCTCGGCAGCGTGCGGATCGAGAAGGTCGTGCCGTAGGCGGCGGCGCACACGGCCCGGGCGGGCGCTCGCCGATGCCGGCGGCGCCCGCCCTTCGTCAGTCGGACGACCCGTCACCCTGGTCGCACGTGAGCGTGCGGGACTCCTTGAGCCCTTCCAGGATCCAGGCGCGGTCCCGGGCGATCCCCTGCTCGCCCGTGCTCCAGATGTCCGGGCTGCTCGCATGCCTCGGGATGGCCACGAGAACCCGGTCACCGGTCCGCAGGCGCGGCGAGACGTCGTGGTCCATCAGAAAGGTGACCTGGCCGGGGCCCGTCCGCGGCTTGTAGCGGCGCTCCACGGCGAGCCCGATCCGGTCCTGCCCGGTGCCGGGCTCGGGGTCGACCCGGGTGACCGTGCCCTCGACGATCAACCGCGCGCACGCCACGTATCCCCCGGCGGTGACCTTCGCGTCACCGCTCGCGGAATCGGCGGCCCCGCCGGCCGAGTCGGCCCCGGTCCCGCCCACGGCCAGAAGCCACCCCAGCCCGAACACCCCGCAGACGACGAGGGCCGCGACCAGGGAGCCCACCGCGGCCCTCCGCCCCCGCCGCGCCCGACGGGGCGCCCCCGGCCGCCCCGGAGGCCCACCCGCCGGGCGGCGGCCGGCGGGCGCGCCGCGGCCGGGACGCGGCCCCGGTTCCGCTTCCACTTCCGCTTCCGCTTCCGCGCCCACGAGCGTGTCCGCGATGGCCGTGAGCCGGCGGCGGAGTTCGGTGAGGTCGGTGCGGGCCGCGTGGTAGTCGGTCAGGTAGTCGGCGTCCGAGGAGGCCGGTGGTTCGTCCAGGATCGCGGCCAGCAGGGGGTCCGGCTCGCACGGGTCGTCGGCCCGCGTGCGTTCGGCGGTCATGTCACACCACCTCGTCCTCGTGCAGCCGTTCGCGCAGGGCGCGGACGGCGGTGTGCAGCCGGCTCTTGACCGTGCCCTCGGGGACGCCCAGCTGTTCGGCGATCATCCGTACGGACAGGTCGGCGTAGAAGCGCAGGACCAGCACCTGGCGCTGGGCCTCGGGGAGCTCGTCCAGGCCCCGGGCGACGGCGAGGGACAGCAGCCTGCTGTCCTCGCCCGAGGGGTGTTCCCCCTGCCGCAGCGAGGCCAGCCGCTCGCCGAGCCGCTCCTGGCGCCGCTTGGCGCGGTGCCAGTCCATGGCGAGGTTGGAGGCGACGACCGCCGCCCACGCCGACACGTCCCGCGGCGGCTCCTGGCCGCTCGCGGTGCGCTCCAGCAGCCGCAGACGGACCTGCTGCACCCCGTCCGGCAGGTCCGCCTGCGGCACGCCGCCCAGCGCGAGCACCGCCCGCACCCGGCGTTCCTGGGCCGCGTCCAGCGGATCGTCACCGCCGTGGTCCGTCTCCCGGCCACGGCGCGCCCTTCTGCGCAGCACACGCCCCTCCCCTCCCGCCCTTGCGTCCACGCGTCTCCCCTACGACGCCGCAGCCGCCCGGAACGTTCGGCACCGGCGGCCACGAGGCGTACGTCACATCGCCGTATGCGCCACGGACGGCGGGGCAGACACGGGGCAGCACAGCTTGCGGCGCGGAGGCCTCCCCGGGTGAATTTCTGCAGTTCGGACGGGGTGGGCGCCGTAGGACCGCGACCGTGGGACGGGCGGGCTCGTCCCACTCCTCGGGCGCGGCACGCAAAGAATTGGACACGTGGACCGGGGTCGGCCGCATCATGGAAAGGCCTCGGCCGAGCGCATACGCACGCACAGCACACCAGAGGGAGTCCCCGTGAGGATCGGAATCGTCGGAGCCACCGGTCAGGTCGGCACGGTCATGCGCAGGATCCTCACGGAACGCGACTTCCCGGTCACCGAGCTGCGCCTGTTCGCCTCGGCCCGCTCGGCGGGGACGATCCTCGACGGCGTGACCGTGGAGGACGCCTCCCAGGCCGACTACACCGGCCTGGACATCGTGCTGTTCTCGGCGGGCGGCGCGACCTCGAAGGCGCTGGCCGAGAAGGTCGCCTCCCAGGGCGCCGTGGTGATCGACAACTCCTCGGCCTGGCGCCGGGACCCGGACGTGCCGCTGGTGGTGGCCGAGGTCAACCCGCACGCGATCGCCGGCCGCCCCAAGGGCATCATCGCCAACCCGAACTGCACCACGATGGCCGCGATGCCCGTGCTGAAGCCGCTGCACGAGGAGGCGGGGCTCTCGGCGCTGGTCGTCGCCACCTACCAGGCGGTGTCCGGCTCGGGTCTGGCGGGCGTGGCCGAGCTGCACGGGCAGACCCAGAAGGTCGTCGCGGACGCCGACAAGCTGACCCACGACGGCGCGGCGGTGGACTTCCCCGAGCCGTCCGTCTACAAGCGCCCGATCGCCTTCAACGTGCTGCCCTTCGCGGGGAACCTCGTCGACGACGGTCTGAACGAGACCGACGAGGAGCAGAAGCTGCGCAACGAGTCCCGCAAGATCCTGGAGATCCCGGAGCTGAAGGTCTCCGGCACCTGCGTGCGCGTGCCGGTCTTCTCCGGCCACTCCCTCCAGGTCAACGCCCGCTTCGCCCGCCCGATCAGCCCGGAGCGCGCCACCGAGCTGCTGGCCGGCGCCCCCGGTGTCGCCCTCTCCGACATCCCGACCCCGCTGCAGGCGGCCGGCCAGGACCCGTCCTACGTCGGCCGTGTCCGCCGCGACGAGACGGTGGACAACGGCCTGGCCCTGTTCATCTCCAACGACAACCTCCGCAAGGGCGCGGCCCTGAACGCGGTACAGCTCGCGGAGCTGGTGGCGGCGGAGCTGGGCAAGTAGCCCGCAACATCGCCGTAGGGGCGCCCGCCGATCGATCGGCGGGCGCCCCTACGCCATGTTCAAAGCGCCAAGTGCCGCCGTAGGGCCACGTCGATCTCGGCCATACGCTGGCGCGGTACAGCGCCGACCCGTTGCAGCAGCCGCTCCGGAGCCACGGCACTTACCTGCTCGCACTGCACCTTGGAGTCCTTGGGCAGGCGACTCTCGTCGGCGCGCAGGAAGACCTGGAACGTCAGGACGCGCGCCGTGTTCGACGTCAGTGGCGCCACGGTGACCACGCCGCGCCGGTTCCGCTCAACGGATTCATTGGCACCGTCGTTGGACACGATCACCGCCGGCCTGACCTTGTTGGCCTCACTGCCCCGCGCCGGCTCCAGGTCCACCATGTAGATGTCACCACGCCTCATCGGCGATCCCGTCTCCGCTCGTCCGGTCCCAGAGGGCAGCGTCCTCGCTTGCGTCCCACTCGGCGAATGCTTCCGTGTACTCCTGTTCCAACTGCGCCTGTCGCAGCAGCTCGATCGCGGCGTGTATCACGGCAGATCGGGACTCGGCTTCGGTTCGCGCGGCGTACTCGTCGACGAAGGTGACGTCCTCCTGCGGCAGGCTCACACTGATCTTCATACCGTTAATGCTACCTGGCGGAGCCACACTCCAGCCACCGCGATCCGGGCCGTCTTCGTGGAAGGATGACCGCACCCACACATCACGAGGAGATGACCGCGTGCCTGGCACAAACCTGACTCGCGAAGAGGCACAGCAGCGGGCGAAGCTGCTCACCGTTGACTCGTACGAGATCGATCTCGACCTCTCCGGCGCGCAGGAGGGCGGCACCTACCGGTCCGTGACCACGGTGCGCTTCGACGTCGCCGAGAACGGCGGCGCCTCCTTCATCGACCTGGTCGCGCCGACCGTCCACGAGGTGACCCTCAACGGCGACGCGCTCGACCCGGACGAGGTCTTCAAGGACTCCCGGATCGCGCTGCCGGGTCTGCTCCCGGGCCGCAACATCCTGCGGGTCGTCGCCGACTGCGCGTACACCAACACCGGTGAGGGCCTGCACCGCTTCGTCGACCCCGTGGACGACCAGGCGTACCTGTACACGCAGTTCGAGGTGCCCGACGCCCGCCGGGTCTTCGCCTCCTTCGAGCAGCCGGACCTGAAGGCCACCTTCCAGTTCACCGTGCGGGCCCCCGAGGGCTGGACGGTCGTGTCGAACTCGCCGAGCCCAGAGCCCCGGGACAACGTCTGGGTGTTCGAGCCGACGCCGCGCATCTCGACGTACATCACGGCGCTGATCGTCGGCCCGTACCACTCGGTGCACAGCGTGTACGAGAAGGACGGGCAGTCGGTGCCGCTCGGCATCTACTGCCGGCCCTCGCTCGCCGAGTTCCTCGACGCGGACGCGATCTTCGAGGTCACCCGGCAGGGCTTCGACTGGTTCCAGGAGAAGTTCGACTTCGCCTACCCGTTCGAGAAGTACGACCAGCTGTTCGTGCCCGAGTTCAACGCGGGCGCGATGGAGAACGCGGGCGCGGTGACCATCCGCGACCAGTACGTCTTCCGCTCCAAGGTGACCGACGCGGCGTACGAGATGCGCGCGGAGACGATCCTGCACGAGCTGGCCCACATGTGGTTCGGCGACCTGGTCACCATGGAGTGGTGGAACGACCTGTGGCTGAACGAGTCGTTCGCCACCTACACCTCCATCGCCTGCCAGGCGCACGCGCCGGGCTCGCGCTGGCCGCACTCGTGGACGACGTTCGCCAACTCCATGAAGACCTGGGCGTACCGGCAGGACCAACTGCCGTCCACCCACCCGATCATGGCGGAGATCCGCGACCTGGACGACGTCCTGGTCAACTTCGACGGCATCACCTACGCCAAGGGCGCCAGCGTGCTCAAGCAGCTGGTGGCGTATGTCGGCATGGACGAGTTCTTCCGGGGCGTGCAGGCGTACTTCAAGCGGCACGCCTACGGCAACACGCGCCTGAGCGATCTGCTGGGCGCCCTGGAGGAGACCTCCGGCCGCGACCTGAAGACCTGGTCGGGGAAGTGGCTGGAGACGGCCGGGATCAACGTCCTGCGGCCGGAGATCGACACCGACGCCGACGGCGTCATCACCTCCTTCGCCATCCGCCAGGAGGCCCCCGCCCTGCCCGCCGGCGCGAAGGGCGAGCCGGTGCTGCGCCCGCACCGGATCGCGGTCGGCCTGTACGACCTCGACGAGGCGAGCGGCAAGCTGGTGCGCGCCGCCGACGGCCGGATCGAGCTGGACGTGGACGGCGAGCTCACCGCCGTGCCGCAGCTGGCCGGCCGGCGCCGTCCGGCGGTCGTCCTGCTCAACGACGACGACCTGTCGTACGCCAAGGTCCGCCTGGACGAGCGGTCGCTGGCCTTCGTCACCGAGCACCTGGGCGACTTCGCCTCGTCGCTGCCGCGCGCGCTGTGCTGGGCGTCGGCCTGGGACATGACCCGGGACGCGGAGCTGGCCACCCGCGACTATCTGTCGCTGGTGCTGTCCGGGATCGCCAAGGAGTCCGACATCGGCGTGGTGCAGTCGCTGCACCGCCAGGTGAAGCTGGCGATCGAGCTGTACGCCGACCCGGCCGCCCGCGACGCCCTGCTCGCCCGCTGGACGGAGGCCACGCTGGCCCATCTGCGCGCGGCCGAGGGCGGCGGCGACCACCAGCTGGCGTGGGCGCGCGCCTTCGCGGCGACGGCCCGCACGCCGGAGCAGCTGGACCTGCTGGAGGGTCTGCTGGACGGCTCGCAGTCGATCGAGGGCCTGGCGGTGGACACCGAGCTGCGCTGGGCGTTCGTGGAGCGGCTGGCGGCCGTCGGCCGGTTCGACGAGCCGGAGATCGCGGGCGAGTACGCCCGGGACAAGACCGCGGCCGGTGAGCGGCACGCCGCCACCGCACGGGCGGCCCGCCCGACGCCGGAGGCCAAGGCGGAGGCCTGGGCGTCGGTCATCGACTCCGACAAGCTGCCGAACGCCGTCCAGGAGGCGGTCATCGCGGGCTTCGTCCAGACCGACCAGCGCGAGCTGCTGGCGCCGTACACCGCGCGGTACTTCGAGGTGGTCAAGGACATCTGGGACGCCCGCTCCCACGAGATCGCCCAGCAGATCGCGGTCGGCTTCTACCCGGCGATCCAGGTGTCCGAGGACACTCTGCGCCGGACCGACGAGTGGCTGGCCTCCGCCGAGCCGAACGCGGCGCTGCGCCGGCTGGTGTCGGAGTCGCGGGCGGGTGTCGAGCGGGCGCTGAAGGCCCAGGCGGCGGACGCGGCGGCCGGCTGACGCCCCCGGCCCCGCGGCCGGCTGTACGTACGGCGACGAGGGGCGCCCGGTCGAACACCGGGCGCCCCTCGCTCGTACTGCCGCCCCTCGCTCGTACTGCCCCTCGCCGTACTCCCCTCGTCGTACGCCTCTTCAGCCCACGTGGGTGGCGAGCGCGGCCTCGATCGCGTCGTCGTCGGCCGAGTCCGCGGCCCAGGCCACGTAGCCGTCGGGGCGGACCAGCAGGGCGGTGCGGCGGTCGCTCGCCCAGCGCGCCGCGGTCAGCCGGGCGGCACGCTCCGGCCCGGCCTCGTGGGTCCGCGGCGCCACCAGCACGAACCGGCCGCCGCGCAGGGCCTCGTAGAGCCGGCCGCCGCCGGCGAGGGCGAGGTCCGGGACGCGGGCGCCGACGAGGCGGTGGGAGCCGCGGGGGGCCGCGTAGCGGAAGCCTACGCCGGTGATCTGGCCGGCCGCCTTGCGACGAGCCGGGCCGCAGACGTCGAGGAAGGTGACCAGGGCGGCACGCAGGGCCAGGGTCCAGGGGCGCTTGGCCATGGCGAGGCGGACGATGCCGCCGCTGCTGCGCAGGACGGCCCTGCCGACCGGGTGGCGCTCGGCCTGATAGGTGTCGAGGAGCGCCTCGGGGGCGTGGCCGGTGACGACCTGGACCAGCTTCCAGCCGAGGTTGGCCGCGTCCTGGAGGCCGGTGTTCATGCCCTGGCCGCCGGCCGGGCTGTGGACGTGGGCGGCGTCGCCTGCGAGGAAGACCCGGCCGGCCCGGTAGGCGGGGGCCTGGCGCTCGTCGCTGTGGAAGCGGGACATCCAGCGGGCGTCGTGCATGCCGAAGTCGCGGCCGAGGGCGAGCCGGGTGATCTCCCTGACCTCGTCGAGGTCGACGGGTGCGTGATCGGGGACGTTCCGGCCGCGGTGCCAGCAGATCACGCGGTGGTAGCCGTCGCCGAACGGCGCGAGGAACGCGAAGGCGTCCCCGGCGGCGTTGACGGTCAGCAGGGTCTCGGGCGGCTCGGCGAGCCGCACGTCCGCGAGCACCACGGAACGGATCACCGAGTGCCCCGGGAACGGCTGCCCGATCGCCTCGCGCACCCGGCTGCGCATCCCGTCCGTGCCGACGACGTACGCCGCCCGCAGCGGCTCGGGGTGTCCGTCGGGCCCCTGGACCTCGACCGTGACGCCGTCCGCGTCCTGAGTGAGCCCGGTCATCTCCGTCTCGTGGCGGAAGTCCACGCCGGCCTCGACCGCACGCCGCTCCAGGACCTTCTCCACCTCGTACTGCGGGAGGACGAGCACATGGTTGAACCGGGAGGGCAGGGCGGTGAGGTCGATGGAGAGCCGGCCGAAGAGCCGCAGCCGGCCGAGGGGGCGGCCGACGGCCTCCAGGTCGTCGGCCAGGCTCCGCGAGAGAGGTGCGCGCGAAGCGCGTCCGTCGAGGGTGGTGGTGGGCGACGGGCGGGCGTCCAGTTGCTCGAGGCTGCGGGCGTGCAGGACGAAGGCGCGGGAGAGGTTGCTGATCCGGTGCGGGCGCTTCTCGACGAGGGTGACGCGGACACCGGCGGCGGCGAGGTCGCCCGCCAGGAGGAGCCCGGTGGGGCCGGCGCCGACGACGATGACGGTCGGGGCGGTGTATCCCGTGGTGCCGGTCATGGTGGCCTCCTGGGTGTCAACGCTTGTTGGCCAACGCTTGTGGGTCAACGCTTGTTGGCAACAGTAGGCCCGACGCCCGCGGCAGTCAACGCTTGTTGGCCCACGAATGTTGGCCTACGCTCGTTGGCATGCCCGTGAACCCGCCGCGCCGCTCCGACGCCACCCGTACGGCCATCCTCGACGCCGCCCGCGCACGGTTCGCCGCCGACGGGTACGAACGGGCCACCATCCGGGCGATCGCCAGGGACGCGAAGATCGACCCGTCGATGGTCATGCGGTACTACGGCAGCAAGGAGGGCCTGTTCGCGGCGGTCGTCTCCCCCGACCTGCGCCTGCCGGACGTCGCCGCGCTGCCTCGCGAGGAGGTCGGCCGGGCGCTGGTCTCGCACTTCCTGCGACTGTGGGAGGAGAACGGGGAACTCACGGCGGTCCTGCGCGTCGGCGTCACGAATCCGGCCGGCGCCGAGCGGTTGCAGAAGGTGTTCAAGGACCAGCTGCTGCCGGTCGCGGAAGCGGTGTGCCCGGATCCCGGGCAGGTGCCCGAGCGGGCCGCGCTCGTCGTCTCGCAGCTGCTGGGGCTCGCCCTCACCCGCTACGTGCTGCGGCTTCCGGCCGTCACCGCCCTGGCACGCGAGGACATCCTCGCCTGGCTGGCGCCCACGGTGCAGCGGTACCTGACCGCGGCACACCCCTGAGGGGCGCGTGCTCCCGGAAACGCGCCGAGGGCGCCCACCCCGCCCACGTACGGCGGGGTGGGCGCCCTCGGCGGAGAAGCCGGGAAGCTGAGGGGCGGAGAACCCGGTGGGTCCTCGGTCAGGCCTTGGCGCGGACGTTCACGTCGTTGCCGGTCTCCTGCTTGCGGGACCTGTCCAGGACCATGACCAGGCCGGCGATGACCAGGAACAGCACGATCGGGATACCGACGAAGATGCCCAGCGTCTCGGCGACGCTCAGCCCCGGACCGGGGTCGTCGCCGTCGTCGCGGGTCACCGCGAGCGCGGGGGACGACATGAGCAGCATCATCAGCGTCGTACCGGCCGCCAGGGTGCCGGCGCGCAGGGCGTTCTTCTTGTCCACGGTGCCAACGTAGCGAACGCCGGAACGCGGCGCGCGTCCGGGGTGCCCTATGCGCTGCCCTGTGAGTCCCTCTCGCCCGCCCGCGCGCGGCCTTCCTCCCCTTCTCCTCCCGCTCCTCCCGTCTCCTCTCCCCGCACCCCCGCCCGCAGCACGTCCGTCAGGGCGTGCAGGCGAGGGGAGACGGCCAGGTCCTCCAGGCTCAGCGGGCGGCCCTCGGCGTCGGCGACGGGCAGACGCCAGTTCGGGTACTGGTCCCAGGTGCCGGGGAGGTTCTGCGGGCGGCGGTCGCCGACGGTGTCCGGCAGCCAGAGGCCGATCATGCGGGCGGGGGTGCGCAGCAGGAAGCGGTGGACGGCCTGGATCTCCGCCTCCTCGTCGGCCGCGCAGTGGCCGCCGCCCGTGCCCCGCAGCAGCCCCAGGGCGGTCAGCAGCGCCAGCCACTCGCCGGTGTCCGCGGCGGCCTCCGCGCGCTCCTGCTCCAGCGGGCGGGTGAGCAGGCCGAGGCGGTGGCGCAGTTCGACGTGCTCGCCGGTGAGGCGGGCGGCGGTGGACGGCAGGTCGTGGGTGGTGGCGGTGGCCAGGCAGTCGGCCCGCCAGCGTTCGGGCGGCAGCGGGCGGCCGTCGCCCTCCCAGTCCCGTTCGAACCACAGCACGGACGTGCCGAGCACTCCGCGCCGGTCCAGGGCTTCGCGTACGCCGGGCTCGACGGTGCCCAGGTCCTCGCCGATCACCACGGAGCCCGCCCGCGCGGCCTCCAGCACCAGGATCGCGAGCATGGCCTCGGCGTCGTAGCGGACGTACGTGCCCTCCGTCGGCGGGCGGCCCTGCGGCACCCACCACAGCCGGAACAGGCCCATCACATGGTCGATGCGCAGGGCGCCCGCGTAGTGGAAGAGGGCGCGCAGCAGGCGGCGGAAGGGCGCGTAACCCGATCCGGCGAGGCGGTCGGGGCGCCAGGGGGGCAGGCCCCAGTCCTGGCCGCGCGCGTTGAAGGCGTCCGGTGGGGCGCCGACCGACATGCCGGCCGCGAAGTGGTCCTGCTGCGCCCAGGCGTCGGCGCCGCCGGGGTGCACGCCGACGGCGAGGTCGTGCACGATCCCGATCGGCATGCCGGCCTCGCGGGCGGTGCGCTGGGCGGCGGCGAGCTGTGCGTCGGTGAGCCAGGCGAGGCGGGAGTGGAAGTCGACGCGGTCCATGAGTTCGGCGCGGGCGCGGGCGGTCTCGGCCGAGCGCGGGTCCCGGAGCCCCTCGGGCCACCGGCTCCAGTCCGAGCCGTGCATCTCCGCCAGGGCGCACCAGGTGGCATGGTCCTCCAGGGCCTGGCCCCCCCGGGCGAGGAAGTCGGCGTAGGCGGCACGGCGGCCGGGGCCGAGCGGCACCCGGAGCACCGGTTCCAGTGCCTCGCGCTTGAGCTCCCACACCGCGTCCCGGTCGATCAGGGCGCCCTTGTCGAGGACGGCGGCGCGCAGCCGCTCGGCCCGGTCCAGCAGGGCGCGCAGCCGCTCGCGGTCGGCGTCGTCGGTGACGTAGGCGAACTCGGGGACGTCCTCGACGCGCAGGTGCACGGGGTCCGGGAAGCGGCGCGAGGAGGGCCGGTAGGGGGAGGGGTCGGTGGGCGCGCCGGGCACGCCCGCGTGCAGCGGGTTGACCTGGACGAAACCGGCGCCCAGCGACCGTCCCGCCCAGGCGCTGAGCTCGGCCAGGTCGCCGAGGTCGCCCATGCCCCAGGAGCGGTGGGACAGGAGGGAGTACAGCTGGACGAGCAGTCCGTAGGAGCGTCCGGACGGGGTGGGCAGCCGGGGCGGGGCGACGATCAGATGGGCCTCGCCGGTGCGGCCGTCGGGGGCGGTGGCGGTCAGCCGGTGGACGCCCGGTGGCAGGCCGCGGTCCACCGTGGAGCGGATCTCGCCCTGCTCGGTCTCGACGCGCAACCGGGTCCCGGGCGGCAGCCCGGCGACAACGGCGGCAAGGCTCGTCTCCCGGCCGGGCGAGCTGGTGTTCCGGACCGCGGAGCCCGTTTCCGGGGGCACGTCCGCGGATCCCGCGTCCGGGCGCCCGGCCGTCGAACTCATGTCCGGTCCCGGTACGCGCGTCCCGCGGCCCGACGCGCCCGCGTCACGGCCCCGGGTGCCCCGGTCCCGTACGCCGGTCCCACCGTCCAGGTCGTCGTTCCAGAGGACCACCGTGGGCGGGAGCAGGCGCTGCGCCAGGTGCCGTTCGCGGGCGGTGAGTGCGGCGCGGGTGGACTCGGGCGTGCTCGCGTCGACGTCCAGGGCGGCCAGGGCCGCGACGACCGCGGCGGCGGAGGCGGCCACCGTACGGCCCGGCGAGGGGCTGTAGGAGGTGGCGACGCCGTGCAGCACGGCGAGCCGGGTCAGCTCATCGTCCGGGGGTTCGGCCGACCGTGGCGCAGTCATCCATAACTCCTGCAACTCCTAGTACTCCGCGCCGCTGGGGTCCGGGTCGGCGGCGGACTCGCTGGTCAGGGGAGCTGCCTCGGCGAGCGGCGGTTCGCTGGTCAGCGGCTCGGCGTCGGGCAGCGGCGGCTCGCTGGTCAGCGGCGGCTCGGCGCAGGCGCCCTCCGCGCTGAACACGTCCGGGCGGGGATGGTCGGCGGACGGCCCCGGGTACGGGACCGGTTCCGCCGAGGGTTTGGACAGGGCCGTGTCGGACAGGGCCGGGAGCAGAAGGTGAGCGGGTGCGGACACGGTGGTCTCCTCGTCGAGTGCGGCACAGTGCGGATGACCGCAGCCCTACCCAGTGCACGCGACGGCAGACGTACAACGCCGGACGACATGCCGTGGGTCACATTCCGCTCTCTCCAGGGTGGGGCAAACTCGGCACAGCGGCCACTCTCATTGACACCCGTCACCGCCGAGTGGTGGGCTCGATACTCCTCGACACCGCCGTGGGAATCCGAGCGACGAAGGAGGGGCCGTGCAGGTTCGGCGCGGAAAGGGGGCGATCGCACTCGCGTTCGCCGTCGTCGCCGGGACCCTCACGGCCGCGCCGGCGGCCGTCGCGGCGCCACCGGCCCCGGGCACCAGCCCCGACACCGGCACCACCTCGGACACCGGCACCGGCACCGGCACGGGAGCCGGCCCGAGCGCCTCCCCCGTCTCCGCCTCCCGGGACGTCGCCGTCTGGCCCCGCCCGCAGTCCCTGCGCACCACCGGCGGCGCGGTCGCGGTCACCGACCGGGTCGCCCTGGTCGCCGATCCGACGGCGGACCCGTACGCCCTCGACGCGCTGCGCGCGCTGCTGCGCGGCGCCGGGGCCCGGACGGTCACGGACCTCGGCGAGGCGGACCCGGTCCCGGCGGGGGTCCTGGTGGTCCGGGCCCGCACCGAACGGCCGCACGGCGATCCGCGCCACGCGCTGCCCGCCGGCGGCTACCTCCTCACCGTCGGCCACGACCGCGCTCACGCGTCCACCGGGAGCGCCGCCGCCGTGACCCTCACCGGCGCCGGCGAGGACGGCCTGTTCCACGCCGTGCAGACACTGCGGCAGCTGGTCCGCGCCGACGGCACGATCCCCGGCGTCTCGGCCCGGGACTGGCCCGGCAGCGCCGTCCGCGGCACCACCGAGGGCTTCTACGGCACCCCGTGGACGCACGAACAGCGGCTCGCGCAGCTGGACTTCATGGGCCGCACCAAGCAGAACCGCTACCTGTACGCCCCCGGCGACGACCTCTACCGCCAGGACCGGTGGCGTGAGCCGTACCCGGCGGCGCAGCGGGCGGCCTTCCGCGAGCTGGCCGAGCGGGCGCGCCGCAACCACGTCACACTCGCCTGGGCGGTGGCACCCGGCCAGTCCCTGTGCTTCGCCTCCGACGCCGACGTACGGGCGCTCACGCGCAAGCTGGACGCCATGTGGGCGCTGGGGTTCCGGGCCTTCCAGCTCCAGTTCCAGGACGTCAGCTACAGCGAGTGGCACTGCGGCGCGGACCCGGACCGGTTCGGGTCCGGCCCCGAGGCCGCGGCGCGGGCCCAGGCGCAAGTCGCGAACGCGGTCGCCCGGCACCTGACGGAGCGCCACCCGGGCGCCGTACCGCTGTCGTTGACGCCGACCGAGTTCTACGAGGACGGCACCACCCCCTACCGGCGTGCGCTGGCGGGCGAGCTGGACGAGTCGGTGCAGGTGGCCTGGACGGGGGTGGGCGTGGTGCCCCGGACCATCACGGGCGGCGAACTCGCCGGCGCCCGCGAGGCGTTCGGGCATCCGCTGGTGACCATGGACAACTACCCGGTGAACGACTACGCCGAGGACCGGATCTTCCTCGGCCCCTACACCGGCCGCGAACCGGCGGTCGCGAACGGCTCGGCCGCCCTCCTCGCCAACGCCATGCAGCAGGCCGAGGCCTCCCGCATCCCACTGTTCACCGCGGCCGACTACGCCTGGAACCCGCGCGCCTACCGCCCGGAGGAGTCCTGGCGGGCGGCGATCGCCGACCTGGCGGCGGGCGACGCACGGCGGGAGCGTGCCCTGTCGGCGCTGGCCGGGAACGACGCCTCCTCGGTGCTCGGCGGCACCGAGTCGGCGTATCTGCGCCCGCTGGTGGCGGCCCTGTGGCGGGCGCGCACGACGACGGACCGCGCGGCGAACGAGGCCGCCGAGGAACGGCTGCGCGCCGCGTTCACCGAGATGGGCCACACCCCCGGCGCGCTCGCCGCCGACCACGGCCTCGCCGCGGAAGTCGCCCCGTGGTCGGAGCAGTTGGCCCGCTACGGCAGGGCGGGCACGGCCGCGCTTGACATGCTGCGCGCCCAGCGCACGGGCGACGCGGCCGGCGCCTGGGCGGCGTACCGCACGCTCGGCCGGCTGCGGGACGAGGCCGGGCGTGCCGGGGTGACCGTCGGCAAGGGCGTGCTGGACCCCTTCCTCGACAAGGCGCGGCAGGCCTACGAGGCCTGGGCGGGCCTGACCGGGAAAACGGCCGCCGGTGACCGGGCCGGGAGCGAGGACGGCCGCACGGTGGTGCGGCTGCCGCGCCCCCGCCCCCTCAGCGCCGTGACCGTGCTGACGGACCCCGGGACCGGCGGGACCGTCGAGGCGCACGTCCCCGGAAGGGGCTGGCAGCGCGTCGGGGCGCTGGCCGACCGGGGCGCCACGGAACTGACGGTCGGACAGCTCCCGGCCCCCGGCGGCAGCACGTCCACCGGCCCTGCGACGCGGCCGCCGGCCCTCTGGCCGCCCCGGCCGCCGTCCTCGGGCCCGGTCTCGGGCGCGTGGACGCGTCCGCCGGCCGTCGCCGGCCCGGCCGCGGGCACGCCCGTCGACGCCGTCCGCGTCACCGGCGCCGCCCCCTCCCGGGTCCGTCATGTGGTCCCGTGGTTCGCCGACACGCCCGCCGCCGGCCTGGAGCTGCCGCGCCCGCGGACGGACGCGGAGATCGGCGGCACCGAGCGGCTGACCGCCCGGCTGACCGCGCTCGGCCCCGCGGACGTGCACGGCAAGGTCACCGTGGAGGCCCCCGAGGGCATCGAGGTCCACGTCCCGGCGGCCGCCCTGACGGTGCCGCGCGGCACCGAGGTCGACGTGCCTCTCGAGGTGACCGTGCCACCCACCGCGCCCACCCGGTCCTACGACGTCCGCGTCAGCTTCGCCGGAGTCACCCGCACGCTCACCGTCCGCGCCTTCCCGCGCACCGCCGGAAGCGACGTGGCCCGTACCGGAACCGCGCGTTCGTCCGGTGACGAGACGCCCGACTTCCCGGCGTCCGCCGCCAACGACGGCGACCCCGGCACCCGCTGGTCGTCCCCCGCCGACGACGGCGCCTGGTGGCAGGTGGAGCTGGCACGCCCGGTACGGCTGGGCCGGGTGGTCCTGCACTGGCAGGACGCGTACGCGTCGGCCTACCGGGTCCTGGTCTCCTCGGACGGCCGCCGCTGGCGCACCGCCGCCTCGGTGACGGACGGCCGGGGCGGCCGGGAGACGGTACGGATGGACGAGCGGGACGTGCGCTTCGTCCGCGTCCAGGGCCAGAAGCGGGCCACTCGGTACGGCTGTTCACTGTGGTCGGTGGAGGCGTACGCGGTGGCGGGCTGAGGCGTACGCGGCACGGGGCACGGGAGTCCCGTCAGTTCCGTCCGGGTTTTTCGTCGATCACTATTCACTCAGTACATGTACGCAGTACATACTGATCTCCATGAGCACCCGCCACATCCTGCTCGGCCTGCTCGCCAAAGGTCCGAGCCATGGCTACGACCTCAAGCGACGCCACGACGACCACTTCCCGCAGGCCCGCCCGCTGGCCTACGGCCAGGTGTACACGACCTTGCAGCGGCTGGTCCGCGACGGTCTCGCGGAGGTGGCCGGCACGGACGCCGACGGCGGACCGGAGCGGACGCTGTACCGCCTCACCGAGGACGGCGCCCGGGAAGCGACCGACTGGGCCGGACAGGTCACCCCGCCCGCGCCGCACGTGACGAACGAGATCTTCGCCAAGGTCGTCGTCGCGATCCTCACCGACGGCGACCCGGCCGCCCATCTGCTCGCACAGCGCGCCGCCCACATGGAGCGGATGCGGGAGCTGACCGCGCTCAAGACCGCTGCGGGCACCGAACTGGCGACCGTGCTGGCCGCGGACTACGCCCTCAACCACCTCGACGCCGACCTGCGCTGGATGACCACCACCCAGGCCCGGCTCACCACTCTGACCGCTGTGACCGTGGAGGCCGACCGAGCATGAGCAACCGACCGGAGCCCCTTGTGGTGGCCCGTGACCTCGTCAAGACGCACGGCAGGACCCCGGCGCTACGCGGGGCCGGCCTGGAACTCGGCGCGGGCGAGATCGTCGCCGTGACCGGACCGAGCGGCAGCGGGAAGTCCACGCTCCTGCACTGCCTGGCGGGCATCGCCTCCCCCGACGAGGGCTCGGTGACGTACGCCGGGGAGCGCGTCGACACCCTGCCCGAGCGGCGGCTGAGCGAACTGCGCCGCACCGAGTTCGGCGTGGTGTTCCAGTTCGGCCAGCTGATCCCGGAGCTGACGGCCCTGGACAACGTGGCACTGCCGCTGATGCTGGCCGGGACCGCGCGGGAGGCCGCTCAGGAGCGGGCGGCCGACTGGCTGGAACGGTTCGGCGCGGGGGAACAGCGGGGACTGCGGCCCGGGGAGCTGAGCGGCGGCCAGGCGCAGCGGGTGGCGCTGGCGCGGGCGCTGGTGACCGGCCCGCGGGTCGTCTTCGCGGACGAGCCGACGGGGGCGCTGGACTCGCTGGCGAGCGAGCAGGTGATGGCGGCGCTGGTGCGCACGGCCCGGGAGACGGGCGCCGCGGTGCTGGTGGTCACGCACGACGCCCAGGTGGCGGCGTACACGGACCGTGAGGTGCGGCTCCAGGACGGCGTGACGCAGGCCAGTGTGACGGCGGGGCTGGAGGTGCACGCGTGAGGACCGATCTGCGGCTGGCCTGGCTGCTCGTACGGGGATCCGACCGGCAGGAGTGGTGGCGGATCGCCCTCACGGCGGCGGGGGCGATGTGCGCGACGGGGCTGGGGCTGGCGGCGGCCGCGCTCGCCTCGGTGCGCGGGCACTACTCCTTCTCCTTCGGCCACGGCCTGCTGGACAACCCCGGCGAGCGCTCCGGGGCGATCGTCGCGCTGTCGCTCCTGCTGGTTCCGGTGCTCGGCTTCCTCGGCCAGTGCACCCGGATCGGCGCGGTGCACCGGGACCGGCGCGTGGCCGCACTGCGGCTGGCGGGCACGGAGCCGGGCCGGGTCCG
The DNA here is from genome assembly GCF_032658145.1 of Streptomyces sp. MK7. Classification (NCBI taxonomy): domain Bacteria; kingdom Bacillati; phylum Actinomycetota; class Actinomycetes; order Kitasatosporales; family Streptomycetaceae; genus Streptomyces; species Streptomyces sp. MK7. The sequence goes on along the minus strand of NZ_JAVACL010000003.1, from coordinate 164,447 downwards.
GCGGATCGTCGCGCTGGAGACGGGCCTGGCCTGTCTGCTGGGCTCGGTGCTCGCCACCGCGGTCGCGGTGCCGGCGCTGCTGGGTGCGTGGCAGCGGCCGCCGGCCCTGGCCTGGGCCGGGATCGCGCTGGTCGCGGTGGGCGTGCCGGTGCTGGGCACGGCGGCCGGGGTGCTGGCGCTGCGCCGGGTGGTGACCTCGCCGCTCGGCTGGGTGCGGCGCAGCCGGCGCCGGACCGGGCGGGGGCCGGGGCTGACGTTCCTCGGCGCGCTGCTGGTCGTGGTCGTGGCGGCGCCGCTCGCCGTGGCCAGTACGTCCGCCGGTACCACCGGTTCGCGTCATGACCTCGGGCCGCTCGTGGTGTTCGCGGCGGTGCTGGCGGTCGGTGTCGGCACGGTGTGGCTCACGGGCACCCTGTCCGGGCTGACCGGGCGGCTGCTCGCGGCCCGGACCGGCTCTCCCACGGTGCTGATCGCGGCCGAGGGGCTGCGGGACGACCCGTGGGCGGCGGCCCGTGCGCATGCGGCGGTGCTGCTGGTGACGGTCGTCGGAACCGGGTTCGTGGGGGTACGGCAGGTCCTGCTGACCGACCTGGAGGACAGGCGCCGCCAGGGCTCCCTCGCGGCGGACATGGCCTTCTACACCACCGGCGTGAACCTGACGGCCGGGGCGATCGGGCTCGCCCTGGTGTTCGTCCTCGTCGCGCTCGCCGTCGGCACCGCCGAGTCCCTCGCCACCCGGCGCCGGGGCCTGGCCGCCCAGGTCGCCGCCGGGGTGCCGCGGGCGCTGCTCGCCCGGACACTGCTGCTGGAGACCGCGCTGCCGCTGGCCCCGGCCACCCTGGTGGCGGGCGCGGGCGGGCTGGCCATCGGCATCGCCTACGCCCGGGTGGCGTCCCACGGCTCCACCGGCTGGCCGGTGCCCTACGCGGCCCTGCTGGTCCCGGCCGGTGTGTACGCCGCCTGCCTGCTGGCCGCCGCCGGCTCCCTGCCGCTGCTGCGGCGCTCGGTACGGCCGGGGGAGCTGCGGTACGCCTAGGGGGCCGGACAGGACCTGGGCCGGTCCGGCAGGTCCCCGGCGCGACGAAGGCCCGGATCGTCAGGCGGAGATGCCGTCGATCCGGGCCAGGGCGTCGTCCGCGCCGTACGGCTGCAGGTAGGGCAGCCAGCGCGGGTCCCTATGGCCGGTGCCGATGATGCGCCAGGCCAGACCGGTGGGCGGAGCGGGTGTGTGGCGCAGGCGCCAGCCCAGCTCGACGAGGTGGCGGTCGGCCTTGACGTGGTTGCAGCGGCGGCATGAGGCCACCACGTTGTCCCAGGCGTGCCGGCCACCGCGCGAGCGCGGGATGACGTGGTCGACGCTGGTGGCCACGCCGCCGCAGTACATGCAGCGGCCGCCGTCTCGGGCGAAGAGCGCTCGCCTCGTCAGCGGAACGGGTCCCCGATAGGGAACCCGGACGAAGCGCTTGAGCCGGACCACGCTGGGTGCGGGGACGGTGAGGGACGCGCTGTGCATATGTGCGCCGGACTCCTCGAGGCAGACTGCCTTGTTCTCGAGCACGAGGACGAGCGCGCGGCGGAGCGGTACGACGCCGAGGGGCTCGTACGACGCGTTGAGGACCAGGACATGCGGCACGGGGGCCTCCTTGTACGCCGGCGGCGCGTGGCTCGCGCCGGGACGATCTGCAGTCAGTCTCCCCTCATGCCTGGTGAACGCGCCACCATGTCCCGGTAACGGGCTGGGAGTGTTTTCGACCACACCTGATTCATCCCCCGGATCACCGCCCGTTCACACAGCCTGATCAGAGGCGGGTGGGCACCCTTTCGCCGCCGTATCTCCTTCGTGCATCACGGCGATCCACACACCGTGCCCCGTTAGTGTGGTGCCTCTGCCCGTCCGGTGACCTCATCGTGATGCAGGCGATATTGACCGTCGCGCCGGAGGGCGGACATACCTGGAGGTACCTGCCGTGTCCTTGCCCGCCGTCCTACTGGCCGCCGGTCCGTCGCCGTCGCCGTCTCCCTCGGAGTCGCCGAACGTGACGGTCCCCACGTTCCAGGACGCCCAGCAGAGCGCGAACCAGGCCGCGAGCTGGGTCGAGCAGAACTGGTCCACCTGGCTGGCGATCGGCCTCCGGGTCGTGCTGATCCTGGTGATAGCCGGCGTGCTGAGGGTGGTGGTCCGGCGGGCGATCACGAAGCTCATCGACCGCATGAACCGCACGGCCGCCCAGCAGACGGGCGGCACCGCGCTGGGCGGCCTGCTGGTCAACGCCGAGCGGCGGCGGCAGCGCTCCGCGGCGATCGGCTCGGTGCTGCGCTCGGTGGCGAGCTTCCTGATCCTGGGCACGGCCGCGCTGATGGTCCTCGCCACCTTCCAGATCAACCTGGCCCCGCTGCTGGCGTCCGCCGGTGTGGCGGGCGTGGCGGTCGGTTTCGGCGCCCGCAACCTGGTCACGGACTTCCTCTCCGGTGTCTTCATGATCCTGGAGGACCAGTACGGCGTCGGCGACGAGATCGACGCGGGCGTCGCCACCGGCGAGGTGATCGAGGTCGGCCTGCGGGTGACCAAGCTGCGGGGCCCCAACGGTGCCATCTGGTACGTCCGCAACGGCGAGGTCAAGCGGATCGGTAACCTCTCGCAGGGCTGGGCGACGGCCGGCGTCGACGTGACCGTCCGGGCGAGCGAGGACCTGGACAGACTCAAGGCCACCCTGACCGAGGTCGCCGAGAAGATGAGCAAGGAGGAGCCCTGGAACGAGCTCCTGTGGAGCCCGATCGAGGTGCTGGGCCTGGACAGCGTGCTGATCGACTCGATGGTGGTCCGGGTCTCGGCCAAGACGATGCCGGGCAGGTCGGTGACCGTCGAGCGCGAGCTGCGCTGGCGCATCAAGCGTGCCTTCGACGAGGCCGACATCCGTATCGTGGGCGGCGCCACGGCGCCGGCGGAGGGGGATACGGTGCCCGACCCGACGGCCTCGGTCGCGGCCCCGTCGGTGTACTCCAACGCCGCCTCCCCGCAGGCGGAGGCGGCGACGCCGATCACTCCCTCGCAGCGCCCGACCGGCAAGTAGCCCCACCGGCCCCGAGCCGCCCGGCCGCACAGCCCGCGCTCGCCTCCGCGCGCACGCCCCCGCGCCACGCACGCCCCTCACGACCCTCAAACGCCCCTCAAACGCCCCCTCACGCCCCCTCACGCCCCCGCAGGTAACGACTCCGTTGCCTCGGGGGCGTCCTCTCTTGACGCCCCCTTCGCGTCGGCCCTAGGTTCCTTCCACGCGAACAGGAAACTTTCCTAACAGTGATCTTCCCAGCGACCGCGCACCCCCCGCGGGTTGTGGGCGATCATGTGGGAAGACCGGGAAGCCGAGCAGTCGAAGGGCAGGAGGCGAGACGCATGGCAGGAACCGCCGGTACGCCGGGCACCCCGCGCGTCCTGCGCGCCATGAACGACCGGGCCGCCCTCGACCTGCTGCTGGAGCACGGGCCGCTGTCGCGCACCCGGATCGGCAAGCTCACCGGCCTGTCCAAGCCGACCGCCTCCCAGCTCCTGGCCCGGCTGGAGGCCGCCGGCCTGGTCCTCGCCACGGGGACGAGCGAGGGGCGTCCGGGCCCCAACGCCCAGCTCTACGCGGTCAACCCCGCCGCCGCGTACGCCGCGGGCCTCGACGTCACCCCGCACCGCATCCGCGCCGCCGTCGCCGACATCACCGGCCGCACGGTCGGCGAGTACGAGCTGCCGACCCCCGGCCGCCACCGGTCCCAGCCCGTCGTACGGCAGGTCACCGACGCCCTCGACGCCGCGGTGAAGGCGGCCGGGCTGGCCCGCCACGACATCCACCGGCTGGTCATCGGCACCCCCGGCGCCTTCGACCCCAACACCGGCCGCCTGCGCTACGCCTCCCACCTGCCCGGCTGGCACTCCCCGACGATCCTCGACGAACTCGCCGCCGCCCTGCCGATGCCGGTGGAGTACGAGAACGACGTCAACCTCGTCGCCGTCGCCGAGCAGCGCCTCGGCGCCGCCCGCGGCCACCGGGACTTCGTACTGCTGTGGAACGAGGAGGGCCTCGGCGCCGCCCTGGTCCTCGGCGGCCGGCTGCACCGCGGCTGGACCGGCGGTGCCGGCGAGGTCGGCTTCCTGCCGGTGCCCGGCACCCCGCTGGTCCGCCAGGTCACCCGGGCCAACAGCGGCGGCTACCAGGAGCTGGCCGGCTCCCAGGCCCTGCCGGGGCTGGCCCGGGAGGTCGGCATCGAGGACGTGCCCGGCGGCCCGTACCCCGAGGCCGCCGCCGCGCTCGTCGCCCGCGCCGCCGACCACGCCACCGGTCCCCACCGCACCCTCCTGACGACGTACGCGACCCGGCTCGCCACCGGTCTGGCCTCCCTCGTCTCCGTCCTCGACCCCGAACTCGTCGTGCTCAGCGGCGCCTCGCTGACGGCCGGCGGCGAGGTGCTGCGCGCCCTCGTCCAGGCCGAGCTGGAGGAGCTGGCCGCCTCCCGGCCGCACCTGGTGGTCGGCGACGTCCGCGAGCACCCGGTGCTGCGTGGCGCGCTGGAGAGCGCGCTCGCCGTCACCCGCGACGAGGTCTTCGACACCTCCCGCTGAGCCCGTCCCCCTCTCCTCTCTCTTCCTCTCTCTTCCTCTCCTCTCTCTTCCTCGCTCCTCCTCTCTCACCCACCCCCGCCCCCGGGAGACCCCGCCATGCCCGCATCCGCACCCTCGACTGCCCGAAAAGCGGCCTTCGTCCTCACCGCCTCCCTCGCCCTCCTCACCACCGCCTGCACCGGCCAGTCGAACAACGGCGCGAACGACGACGCCTCGAAGGACACCACGATCAACTTCTGGCACGCCTGGAGCGCACCGAACGAGGTGAAGGCCGTCAAGTCCCTGATCGCCGGCTTCGAGAAGGCGCACCCCAACATCCACGTCAACGTCGTCGGCAACATGACCGACGACAAGATCAACCAGGCGCTGCGCACCGGCGGCGACAAGGCGCCGGACGTGATCTCCTCGTTCACCACCAACAACGTGGGCAAGTTCTGCTCCTCGGGCGCGCTGGTGGACCTGAACCCCTTCTTCGAGAAGTCGGACATCGACCCGGAGAAGACGTTCCCGAAGGCGATGAACGAGTACACGCAGTTCGACGGCAACCGCTGCACGGTGCCGCTGCTGGGAGACGCGTACGGCCTCTACTACAACAAGACCGCGTTCGCGAAGGCCGGCATCAAGGCCCCGCCGAAGACCTGGTCGGAATTCGAGGCGGACGCCAAGAAGCTCACGATCCCCGACGGGGACGGCTACAAGCAGCTCGGGTTCATGCCGGACTACCACGGCTGGGAGTCCACGACCGAGCACTACTTCGCGCAGTTCTCCCCGACGTACTTCGACTCGAACGGCAAGTCGAACCTGGCCAAGGACCCCGCCTTCGAAAAGGGCTTCACCCTCCAGAAGAAGCTGGTCGACGAACTCGGCGGATTCCAGCGGCTGGAGAGGTTCCGCGCCACCCTCGGCGACGAGTGGGGCCCCAAGCACCCCTTCCACACCGGTCAGGTCGCCATGCAGCTCGACGGCGAATGGCGGCTGGGCATGGCTGCGGACGCCAAGCCGAAGTTCGAGATCGGCGTGGCCCCGCTGCCCGTCCCCGACGACCAGGTGAGCCAGTACGGCAAGGGCTACATCACCGGCACCATCGCGGGCATCGCCGCCACCAGCCACAAGCAGAACGCGGCCTGGGAGTTCGTCAAGTACATCACCACGAACACCGACGCGGTCGTCGGCTTCGCCAACGACATCCACAACGTGCCCTCAACCCTGGCCGCCCTGAAGTCCCCGAAGCTGAAGTACGACCCGCGCTTCAAGACCTTCCTGGACATCGCGGCCGACCCGGACTCCACCACCTCGCCCGCCTCCATCAACGGCGGCCAGTACCTGGTGACGATCCAGCAGTTCGGCTACGACTACGAGAGCGGCAAGGCCACCGAGCTGAAAGCCGGTCTGAAGAAGACGGCCGCGCAGATCGACACCGACATCACGCAGGCGAAGTAGCCGATGAGTACGGTCACCCTGGCGTCGAAGCGCCGCCGGTCGGCGCTTCGTACCGTCGCCTTCATGTCGCCGTGGCTGATCGGATTCGCGGTCTTCTTCGCGTACCCGCTGATCTCGACGGTCTACTTCTCGTTCATGCACTACGACGGCTTCAGGCCGCCGGCGTGGAGCGGCACGAAGAACTGGACGTACGTCTTCCAGGACTACCCGCTGTTCTGGCCGGCCCTGCGCAACACCCTCTGGCTGGTCCTGGTCATGGTCACCCTGCGGGTCGTCTTCGGACTCGGCGTCGGCCTGCTCATCACGAAGATCAAGACGGGTACGGGCGTCTTCCGCACCCTCTTCTACCTGCCCTACCTCGCCCCGCCGGTCGCGGCGACCATGTCGTTCGCCTTCCTCCTCAACCCGGGCACGGGGCCGGTCGACTCCCTGCTGGAGAAGACCGGCATCCCGGCCCCCGGCTGGTTCAACGACCCCACCTGGTCCAAGCCGGCCCTGACCCTGCTCGCCCTGTGGGGCGTCGGCGACCTGATGGTCATCTTCATGGCCGCGCTGCTCGACGTCCCCACCGAGCAGTACGAGGCGGCCGAGCTCGACGGCGCCTCGCCCTGGCAGCGCTTCCGCTACGTGACCCTGCCCAACATCTCCCCGATCGTGATGTTCGCGGTGGTCACCGGGGTGATCCAGACGATGCAGTACTACACGCAGCCGCTGATCGCCGGAAAGGTCGCCTCGGGCGTGATCCAGGGCGCGGGCACGCAGTTCGAGCCGGGCTACCCGGACAAGTCCACGCTCACCCTCCCCCAGCTCGTGTACAACCTCGGCTTCCAGCGCTTCGACTACGGCTCGGCCTGCGTGGTGGCCCTCGTCCTCTTCGCCCTGTCGATGGTGTTCACCGCGTTCCTGATGCGGCGCCGGGGCGGTCTGATCCAGGCAGGTGACTGACGATGACCCAGGTACTGGACAAGCCGGTCGGACTGAAGTCGCCCGTCTCCCCGGCCGAACGCACGGCCCGCCGCAGAGCGGCCCTGGAATGGATCGCCGTCCACGCCCTCGGCGTGGCGACCGCACTCTTCTTCACCCTCCCCTTCGTCTTCGTCCTGCTCACCTCGCTGATGAGCGACAGCCAGGCGCTCAGCCGCGACCTGATCCCGCACACCTGGGAGTGGGGCAACTACAAGAGCGTGCTCAACACCCCGGGGTTTCTCACCTGGTGGCGGAACACACTCCTCTACGCCGGAGCCGGCACGGTCCTGACGGTCGCGTCCTCGATCCCCGTGGCGTACGCCCTGGCCAAGTTCCGCTTCCGGGGCCGCAATCTGTCACTCATGCTGGTGATCTCGATGATGATGCTGCCCCCGCAGGTGATCATCATCCCCATGTACCTGTTCTGGGCCAAGCAGCTGGACCTGTCCGGCACGCTGTGGCCGCTGATCATCCCGATGGCGTTCGGCGACGCGTTCTCCATCTTCCTGCTGCGGCAGTTCCTGACGACGATCCCGAACGAGTACCTGGACGCGGCGAAGGTCGACGGCTGCGGCGAGCTGCGCACCCTCATCAGGGTCGTGCTGCCCATGGCGAAACCGGGCCTCGCGGCCGTCGCCCTCTTCCAGTTCTTCTACGCCTGGAACGACTACTTCGGCCCGCAGATCTACGCCTCGGAGAACCCGGGTGCCTGGACCCTCTCCTACGGACTGGAGTCGTTCAAGGGCGCCCACCACACCGACTGGAACCTCACCATGGCCGCCACCGTGCTGGTCATGGCACCCGTGATCCTCGTGTTCTTCTTCGCCCAGAAGGCATTCGTCGAGGGTGTCACGCTCACCGGAGTCAAGGGATAGAAAGCCAAGGGACTCAGATGAAACTCACCGTGGTCGGCGGCGGTTCGACCTACACCCCCGAACTCATCGACGGATTCGCGCGTCTCAGGGACACCCTCCCCGTCGAGGAACTGGTCCTCGTCGACCCGGCGACGGACCGCCTGGAGCTGGTCGGCGGCCTGGCCCGGCGCATTTTCAGCCACCAGGACCACCCCGGCCGCATCGTCACCACCTCCGACCTGGAGGCGGCCGTCGACGGCGCCGACGCCGTCCTGCTCCAGCTCCGCGTCGGCGGCCAGGCGGCCCGGCAGCAGGACGAGACCTGGCCCCTGGAGTGCGGCTGCGTCGGCCAGGAGACGACCGGCGCCGGCGGCCTGGCCAAGGCCCTGCGCACGGTCCCGGTCGTCCTGGACATCGCCGACCGCGTCCGCCGCGCCAACCCGGACGCCTGGATCATCGACTTCACCAACCCGGTCGGCATCGTCACCCGCGCCCTGCTCCAGGCCGGCCACCGCGCGGTCGGCCTGTGCAACGTGGCGATCGGCTTCCAGCGGAAGTTCGCGGCGATGCTCGATGTGGCGCCCGCCGACATCCACCTGGACCACGTGGGCCTGAACCACCTCACCTGGGAGACGGGCGTACGCCTGGACGGCCCCGAGGGCAGGAACGTCCTGCCCGACCTCCTGGCCGCACACGGCGACACCATCGCCGGCGACCTCCACCTGCCCCGGCCGCTCCTGGACCGCCTCGGCGTCGTCCCCTCCTACTACCTGCGCTACTACTACGCCCACGACCAGGTCGTGGAGGAACTGCGCACCAAGCCCTCCCGGGCCGCCGAAGTGGCCGCCATGGAGAAGCAACTGCTGGAGATGTACGGCGACCCGTCCCTCCACGAGAAGCCCGCGCTGCTCGCCAAGCGCGGCGGCGCCTACTACTCGGAGGCGGCCGTCGACCTGGCCGCGGCGCTGCTCGGAAACCAGAACAGCGGGCCCGCAGGGCCCTCCGTCGAGGGTGGCGGCGGGCGACGGGAGGGCGGAGGCAGCCCGTACCAGGTGGTCAACACCCACAACAAGGGCACTCTGCCCTTCCTCCCGGACGACGCGGTGATCGAGGTCCAGGCGGCGGTGGGACCCAAGGGCGCGAGCCCCCTGCCCGTCGCCCCGCTCGATCCCCTCTACGCGGGCCTCGTGGCGGCCGTCACCACCTACGAGGACCTGGCCCTGGAGGCGGCCCTGCGCGGCGGCCGCGAGCGCGTCTTCCGCGCCCTGCTCTCGCACCCCCTCGTCGGCCAGTACGCGTACGCCGAGACCCTCACCGACCAGCTGATCGCACACAACCGGGAGCACCTCGCGTGGGCCTGACCGCAAGCGTCCTCGCCATCGACGCGGGCAACAGCAAGACCGACGTCGCGGTCGTGGCGGCCGACGGAACCGTCCTCGCCACGGCCCGCGGCGGCGGCTTCCGACCCCCGGCCGTGGGCGTCGAAGCGGCGGTGGCCGGCCTCGCACGGGCGGTGGAAGAGGCCTGCGCGAGAGCAGGGGTCACCTCCGTCTCCCATGTCTCGGCCTGCCTGGCCAACGCGGACCTGCCGGTCGAGGAGGAACAGCTGGCGGCGGCCCTGCACGCGCGCGCGTGGGGCGCGACGGTCGAGGTCCGTAACGACACGTTCGCGATCCTGCGGGCCGGCGTAGCCGAACCCCGTGGCGTCGCCGTGGTGTGCGGCGCCGGCATCAACTGCGTCGGCATGCGCCCGGACGGCCGCACGGCCCGCTTCCCGGCGGTCGGGCGCATCTCCGGCGACTGGGGCGGCGGCTGGGGCCTGGCGGAGGAGGCCCTGTGGTACGCCGCCCGCGCCGAGGACGGCCGCGGCGAGCCCACGGCCCTGGCCCGCACCCTGCCCGCCCACTTCCGCCTCAGCTCCATGTACGCCCTCATCGAGGCCCTCCACCTGAAGACCGTCGACGAGCACCGCCGCCACGAACTGACCCCCGTCCTGTTCAAGACGGCGGCGCAGGGCGACCCGATCGCCCACGCGATCGTCGAGCGCCTGGCCGAAGAGGTCGTCACCATGGCGACGGTCGCCCTGGCCCGCCTGGACCTCCTCACCGAGGAGGCCCCGGTCGTCCTGGGCGGCAGCGTCCTGGCCGCCCGCCACCCCCAGCTGGAGGACGGCATCCGCGTGCGCCTCACCACCCGCGCCCCGAAGGCCACGCCCCACGTGGTCACCGTCCGCCCGGTCCTGGGCGCGGCCCTCCTGGGCCTGGACCACGTGGGAGCACCACCGGAGGTGCGGGAAAGGGTGCGAACGCACTTTTCCTCCTGACCCCGAGGCGGGCGCGCCCCGACGAAGTGGCGGCCGCACGACGGCGGAAGGGGCCGTGGGGGTGCGTCCGTGGCCCGCCGCGTACTGCGGTCCCTCCTCCGGCCACCCTGGTTCCTCCGGCCGTATGCCCGTGTGCGGCGGGCTGGACGCACCACCACGGCCGCGGCCCGCCCGCGAACCGACCGCGCGGCAGTCACCCCTCCCCGGGGGGAACCGAACCGGCTCGCCCGGCGTATTCATGGGCAGGGACACTGTGATCCGATTCGATCCGATCAAGATCCAGTGAAGGCCGGTGCGGATGTCGGTGCCGACAGGGATACTTGAGGCGACGGATGACCACGGGGGAGGTCAGCAGTGACACACTCGCCGGCGAGCAGCTCGGCACCACCACCGGGCCCCGCCCTGCCCACGTCGCCGGCCACACCGCTCCCACCGGCGGCACCCCCCACCCCACCCGCACCCACCGCTCCCCCACGCCGCACCGCGTTCGCCGAGGCCGTGGACCGCCTGCGGGCCGCCGCCACCACCGAACCCGGCCGCCTGCGCGCCATCGGCGCCGTCCTCGCCCTGCTCCTCGTCGCCTTCGGCGCCATCACCGCCTGGCAGACCACCGACAGGGCCACGGCCGCCGACGACGTGCTGCACAGCAGCCAGCCCCTCAGCTCCGACGCCGCCGACATCTACCGCTCCCTCGCCGACGCCAACACGATGGCGACCAGCGGCTATCTGGCGGGCATTCAGGAGACGCGAGCCACCCGCGAGCGCTACGAGTCCGACGTCCGCACCACCGCCGCCAAGCTCGTCACCGCCGCCGCCGCCTCCGACCCCGGCTCCCCCTCCGCGGCCACCATCACCAGGCTCAACGAGCTCCTGCCGCGCTACAAGGGCCTGGTGGAGTCGGCCCGCGCCAACAACCGCCAGGGCTTCCCGGTCGGCGGCGCCTATCTCCGCGCCGCCAACAACCTCATGCAGAACCAGATGCTCCCGGCGGCCGAGGACCTGTACCAGAAGGAGAACCAGCGCCTGAGCGCGGACTACGGCGACGCGACGCCCTACCCGTGGGCGGCGATCGCCCTCGGCGTCCTCGCCCTGGCCGCCCTCGCCTGGGCCCAGCACCGCACCTACCGCCGCACCAACCGGGTCCTCAACCGCGGCCTGGTGGCCGCCACCGCCGCCACCACGCTCGTCCTGCTGTGGCTGGTCGTCGGCCACAGCGTCGCCCGCGCCGGCCTCAAGGGCTCCTACGCCCACGGCGTCCGCTCGCTGAGCGTGCTGCACGACGCCCGGATCGCCTCCCTCAAGGCCCGCAGCGACGAGAACCTGACCCTGGTCAGCCGTGGCGCCGAGACCAAGACCCTGAAGGACGGCACGGTCATGGACGCCTACGACTGGGCGTACGACCAGGAGATCGGGACGCTCGGCGAGACCCTCGCCCGCGCCGCCTCCCTCGCCGACGACCCGGCCGGCCGGAGCCCCGTCCAGACCGCGAACCAGTCGATGAAGGTCTGGAAGTCCCGGCACGCGCAGGCCCGCGAGGCCAACGACTCCGGCGACTACCAGAAGGCACGTGACAAGGTGATCGGCGCCGCCGGTGCCCGCAGCCAGTCGACGGGCGCGTGCTTCGACAACGTCGACGCCTCCCTCGCGTCGGCGCTCACCCACGAGACGAACGAGTTCAAGGACGCCGCACAGGGCGGGCGTAACGCGATGACCGGCCTGCCGGCAGGTTCCGCGGTGCTCACGGTGCTCGGCGCGGCCGGCGCCCTCCTGGGCATCGGACGCAGGCTCTCGGAGTACCGGTGACAGGGAGCGTGACAGGGGTGAAAGGAGGCGCGAGGATGCGAGTGCGACGGCTGCGGGCCGGCCTGAGGGGCTGGGGCGGCGTGGGAGCGATGGCGGTCGTCTGCGCCCTGGCGCTGGCGTTCGTCCTGCTGCTGCCGTACACCCAGTCGCACGACAGCGGGGTCCCGGACCCGGGCGGCCACAGCGCCCGGGGCACGGCACAGGGCCTCCAGGCCAGGGCCGGCACCTGCACGGACGCAAACGCCCAGGACCAGAGCCTGTCCCCGTCGGACGCCGACGGGGACACCGTCGACGCCATCAGGGCACGCGGCTATCTGTCGGTCGGCGTCGACCAGAACAGCTACGGCTGGGGCTACCGCAACCCGAACAACGCCTCCGGTGCGCTGGTGGGCTTCGACATCGACCTGGCCCACCGCATCGCCAAGGACATCCTCGGCGACGCGAACAAGGTCCAGTTCCGGGCCATCCCCACCAACGAGCGCATCCCCGCGATCCGCAGCGGCCGGGTCGACATGGTGGTGCGCACGATGACCATCACCTGCGACCGGCTGAAGCAGGTGGCCTTCTCCGCCCCGTACTTCCTGACCGGCCAGCAGGTCCTCGCCCCGAGGACGTCGCCGGTCAAGGGCTACGACAAGACGCTCGCCGGCATGAAGGTCTGCTCGGCGACCGGCTCCACGGCCTACGACCACCTGTCCGCCGACAAGAAGGACGGCACGCTGCCCGCCTCCACCGACATCTCCGCCACCGTCCCCAACCAGCTGGACTGCCTGGTGCGGCTGCAACTGGGCGAGGTGGACGCGGTGGTGACCGACGGCGCCCTCGCCGCCAGCCAGGCCGCGCAGGACCCGGCGGTGGAGCTGAAGGGCGGCACGTTCACCAAGGAGTACTACGGCGTGGCGATGAAGCTGGGTGCCGACGATCTGGTACGTCAGGTCAACCGAATACTGGAGAACTACCGCAAGGACGGGGGCTGGAAGGCGTCGTACGACAGGTGGTTGTCCGCCACGCCGGGTATGGATTCGGAGTCGGCCACTCCGCCGACACCGAGCTACCGGTGAGCCGCGCGCCCCGCACGGGGCGGCGAAGGCGCCCTGGACCGACGTACGACCGACGGACACGAGACACAGAACGCAGCGAGAGGTGATCGATGGGCGGCACGGACCCCGCCGGGCCGGTACTGGACCGGGACGAGGTGGACCGTGCGCTGGCGCGGCTCGGCGCGGAGCACGAGGCGATCGAGACCTCGCTCCTCGCCCTCCAGGACCACGCGGGCCGCAGGCTTCTGGAGGGCGCCGAGCTGACCGGCGTCACCCGGGAACGCTGGGCGACGACGGAGGCGTCGATCACGCTGCTGTGGACGTACTTCGACGCCTACACGGGCGCGCTGCGCACCGCCCGTGAGATCCGCGCCCGCCGCCGCTGGTCCAGCCGCGAGGACCTGGTGGAGCTGACCGAGCTGCTGCGCGGCGAGTCGGTCACGGTCGCCGGCGCGGCGGCGGCCACGGCGAACGTGCCGGGGCCGCAGGGCGGCGCGGGCCGGCTCAGCGAGAGCTTCTCGCTGGCCGGTCTCGTGGACCGGATGAACGAGCTGTACGCGACCAGCCTGGACATGGTGGTCGCGGCCGACGCGGTCTGGTCGGCGCTGCCCGCCCGCATAGATCTGCTGGCCGCGGAGCTCCAGCGCACCCGCCGGCTCGCGCACTCGGTCGGTGTCCGTCCCGGTGAGCATCCGGCGGGCGACGACCTGGAGCGCATCACCCGCACGCTGGCGAGGCTGCGCGAGGAGGTGGTCTCCGACCCGCTCGCCTTCTGGGTGCCCACGCAGGGCAGTTCGGCTCCGGGCGGGGGCCGGCCGGACACCACGGTGTACGACCGTGAGGCGCGGGCCCTGGAGGAGGTGCGCCGGGAGATCGACGCGGTGCTCGGGGTGCGCCAGGACGCCGAGCAGCGGCTGATCAAGCTGCGGGACCTGCTCTCGCGCGCGGACCGCACGCTCGCCGAGGCGCGCACCGCGCGCGGCGAGGTGCTGGCGAAGATCGCCGCCACGGAGGTGCCGGTGGTCAGCGGACCGCCGACCGTGCTGCAGGAGCAGCTGGCGACGGCCGCCGAGTACCGCAGGCAGGCGCAGTGGCACCGGCTGTCGCCGCTGCTGGACTCGCTGGAGCAGAAGGCGGAGGACGAACTGCTGCGGGCCCGTGAGTCGTTGACGGCCGTCACGGCGCCGCTGGCGGTCCGCGCCGAGCTGCGGGGCCGCCTGGACGCGTACAAGGCGAAGGTGGCCCGGCACGGCCTGGCGGAGGACCCGCTGCTGGTCGAGCGGTACGACGCGGCGCGCCGCATGCTGTGGAGCGCGCCGTGCGACCTGCGGGTGGCCGAGCAGGCCGTGCTGCGCTATCAGCGGGCGGCGGCCGAGCTGCTCGGCTCCGCACGGGTGCCGCCGCAGGGCGGTCCCCAGGACGGTGACGGTAGGGGGGAGTCATGAGTCAGGCGGGGCAGGCCTGTCAGCGGCCCGACTGCGGCGGCCGTTACGAGGACGTCGGCGGCGGCGAGCTGTACTGCGACACCTGCGGTCTGGCACCGGTGGTGTCGGCTGGGGGTCCCCCCTTGGGGGGAGGCACGGTGGGTTCGCCGCCCACCGGGGTGACCGGCGGCGGCAGGGGCTCCCGCGGCTCGGCGGGCAGCGGCGGTTCCGGCTCCAGCGGGCGCAGCGGCCGCAGTGCGCGTACGTCGTCGCAGTCGTCGAAGTCGCGCCGCTCGGTGTCCGGACGGCTGTCGCGTTCGCTGTCGGGCAGGTCGTCCAGCCGTTCGGTGTCGGTGCGCAGCTCCGGCTCGGCGGCGGGCTCCTCGGGCCGCGGCAGGCTCGGGGCGGGGCTGGTGCAGGTGCCCCAGGTGCCGCGTCCGGACCCGCATTCGATGGTGCTGGAGAACCCGGAGGTGCCGGAGCGCAAGCGGTTCTGCTCGCGCTCGGACTGCGGGGCGCCGGTCGGCCGGGCCCGTGGTGACCGGCCGGGGCGTACGGAGGGTTTCTGCACCAAGTGCGGCCATCCGTACTCGTTCGTGCCCAAGCTGCGGGCCGGGGACATCGTGCACGGCCAGTACGAGGTCGTGGGCTGTCTGGCGCACGGCGGTCTGGGCTGGATCTACCTCGCCGTGGACCGGGCCGTCTCGGACCGCTGGGTGGTGCTCAAGGGCCTGCTGGACACCGGTGACCAGGACGCGATGGCGGCGGCCATCTCCGAGCGGCGCTTCCTCGCGGAGATCGAGCACGCCAACATCGTGCGGATCTACAACTTCGTGGAGCACCTCGACCAGCGCACCGGCTCCCTCGACGGCTACATCGTGATGGAGTACGTCGGCGGCAAGTCGCTCAAGGAGATCGCCAACTCCCGCCGCACGCAGGACGGCAGGCGGGACCCGCTGCCGGTGGAGCAGGCCTGCGCGTACGGCATCGAGGCGCTGGAGGCGCTCGGCCATCTGCACAGCCGCAACCTGCTGTACTGCGACTTCAAGGTCGACAACGCGATCCAGACCGAGGACCAGCTCAAGCTGATCGACATGGGCGCGGTGCGCCGCATGGACGACGACGAGTCGGCGATCTACGGCACGGTGGGCTACCAGGCGCCGGAGGTGGCGGAGGTCGGCCCGTCGGTGGCGAGCGACCTGTACACGGTGGGCCGTACGCTCGCCGTGCTCACCTTCGACTTCCAGGGCTACACGAACGTCTTCGCGGACTCCCTGCCCGACCCCGACAGCATCGAGGTCTTCCGGCAGTACGAGTCCTTCTACCGTCTGCTGGTGCGCGCCACCGACCCCGACCCGGCCCGCCGGTTCGCCTCCGCGCAGGAGATGGCCGAGCAGCTGACGGGCGTGCTGCGGGAGGTCGTGTCGGTGCAGACGGGCCGGGCCCGGCCCGCCCTGTCGACCCTGTTCGGTCCGGAACCGAAGGTCACGGACACGGAGCTGTTCCCGGCCCTGGACGGTGACGTGTCCCGGCTGGGGGCGCGAGCGGCACAGACGCGCAGGTCCCCCGCCCCGGCGCTCACGCACGGCACCGCGAACACCGCGGGCACCGCGCCCGCCGCCGCCACCGCGAGCCCTGCCGGCGGCACGGCGCCCGGTGCGCCTGCCGCTCCGGCCGCTCCGGCCCTGGTCAAGCCGGTCGACGCCCCGGCCGCGGCCCTCGCCCTGCCCGTGCCGCACGTGGACCCCACCGACCCCAACGCGGGCTTCCTCGCGGGCCTGTCGACATCGGCACCCGGCGAGCTGGTCAACGCCCTCGCGGCCGCGCCCGCCCAGTCGACCGAGACCCGGCTGCGCCAGGTCCGCGCCTGGCTCCAGACCGGCGATGCGGGCCCGGCGCTGGAAGTGCTGCGCCGGCTGGAGGAGCAGCAGCCCGACGACTGGCGGGTCGTCTGGTACCGGGGCGTGGCCTGCCTGGTCACCGCCGACCACGAGGGCGCAGCCCTCGCCTTCGACGCGGTCTACGACGCCTTCCCCGGCGAGATCGCACCGAAGCTGGCGCTCGGCCTGTGCGCGGAGGTCCTCGGCCAGCTCGACAACGCCGCCGAGTACTACCGCCTGGTGTGGTCGACCGATCCGAGCCATGTGGGCGCGGCGTTCGCCCTGGCCCGGGTGCAGCTCGCCGCCGGCGACCGGCGTGGGGCCGTACGGACCCTGGAGTCGGTTCCGGAGTCCTCCATCCACTACACGGCGGCGCGCGTGGCGGCCGTACGCGCGCGGCTGCGGCACCGTACGGCGGTCGCTTCCGACACGCCGTTCCTGGAGGATCTGACGGCGGCTGCGGGGCAGGTGGAGGCCCTGCAGGCGTACGGTCTGGACCCGGCGCGCCGAGAGCGGTTGTCGGCAGAGGTCCTCGGCTGCGCGCTGGACTGGATACTCTCCGGGGGCAGGGCCGCCGACCCGGCCGCCCGGCGGGTGCTGCTCGGCAGCGATCTGGACGAGCGGGGACTCCGCTTCGGCCTGGAGCGCTCGTACCGCACGCTGGCCCGGCTGGCGCCCGGCGGCGAGGAGAGGATCGACCTGGTGGAACGTGCCAACCGTTACCGCCCCCGGACGTGGGTGTAGTTGATGTCGCAGATGCACCAGCAGGCCGCCCTGTCGAACTGCCCGAGCTGCGCGGAGCCGCTCGAGTCGGGTGACCGTTTCTGCGGCGCCTGCGGATACGACCTGTCCGCCTCCGCCGCCCCGTCGAGCGACACGCCGACGCTCACGATGAGCAACGGCTCGGTGCCGCGCCCGTCCGGGCCGGCCGAGGACGAGGGCGCGCAGGGCGCCGTATGGCCGCGCGCGCAGCAGCAGGACGCCGCCGCGCATCCGTCGGGGACCCACCTGCCCACGGACCTGCAGGGCATGGACTCGGACGGCTCCCCGCTGCCCTCGGCGACGGCTCCCGGCGCGCCGGGGCCGGGGGTTCGGTTCGACCGGCCGGACGAGCCCGAAGAGTACCCGCTGCAGGCGCCCGATCCCCGGACGGCCGCGGAGAGCGGCGCCCCGGGCGAGTCCGCCGCGCTGTGCGTGGCCTGCCGTGCGGGCCGGGTCGACAGCGACGGCTACTGCGAGAACTGCGGGCACGCCCAGCCGCGCGAACGCGACCACATGGAGCAGGAGTCGGGTCCGGTCGCCGCGGTCAGCGACCGGGGTCTGCGCCACCACCGCAACGAGGACGCGTTCGCCGTCGGCACCACGGCCCTGCCCGACGGTTCGGCCGTGGCCGTGGCGATCGTCTGCGACGGCGTGTCCTCCGCGACCCGCCCCGACGACGCCTCCCTCGCGGCGTCGCGGGCGGCGAGCGAGTGCCTGCTGGCCGCGCTGCCCCGGGGCACGCACCCGCAGCAGGCGATGCACGAGGCGATCGTCGCCGCCTCGCACGCGGTCAACTCACTGGCCGAGGAACCCGCCTCGGCCCGCGAGCACTCCCCCCACCAGAACGCTCCGGCCTGCACTCTCGTCGGCGCGGTGGTCACCGCCGGGCTGCTGGTCGTGGGCTGGGTCGGCGACAGCCGCGCCTACTGGGTGCCGCTGGACCGCACCGCGCCACCGGCCCGGCTCACCGAGGACGACTCCTGGGCCGCGCAGATGGTGGCCGCCGGCCTGATGAGCGAGGCGGAGGCGTACGCCGACGAGCGCGCGCACGCGATCACCGGCTGGCTCGGCGCGGACGCCTACGAACTGGAGCCGCACACGGCCTCCTTCAAACCGGACCGGCCCGGTGTGGTCGTGGTGTGCACGGACGGCCTGTGGAACTACGCCGAGAGCGCCGAGGAGATGGCCGGGGTCCTGCCGCCGGACGCGGCCGCGCGCCCGCTGCACAGTGCCCAGGTGCTGGTCGGTCACGCGCTCGACGGCGGGGGCCACGACAACGTAACAGTGGCCGTCGTGCCGTTCCCGGCCCCGCCGCAGGGGGCAGGATCGGCGTGAGGGACGTACGCCGGGGCGCGTGACGGGAGCCCCGGCGAGTCCCACTGGTCTCCCCGTGGTGCACGGGAACGCCGGCACGGGGAAGTTCGCACGGGGAAGCCCGCAACGGGGAAGTTCCGCAAAGGCCGGAGGGGACCGGTCGTCCACAGCCGCACAGTCGTCAGCCCCGCTCGCGGGGGCCCGGAGGGGGATCTGGGAAGGCATGGCCAATTTCTCGAAGTCCAGCGTGCCACGGTTCTCGGTGGACGTGTACCAGAACGAGTACCTGCCGGAGGGCGGCCGCGAGGTCAACGCCATCGTCACGGTGACGGCGACCGGCGGCGGCACCATCGGCAGCGCGGTCGCGGCTCCGCACCTGTACGCGCCCGGCCAGGGGCCGTCGGCGGCCGTGGCGATCATGGTCGACTGCTCGGGTTCGATGGACTACCCGCCGGCCAAGATGCGCAACGCCCGCGAGGCCACGGCCGCCGCGATCGACACCCTGCGCGACGGTGTGCACTTCGCGGTGATCGGCGGCACACACGTGGCCACGGAGGTCTATCCGGGCGGCGGGCGGCTCGCGGTCGCCGACGCGAGCACACGCGAGCAGGCCAAGACGGCGCTGCGCCGGCTCAGCGCGGGCGGCGGCACCGCCATCGGCACCTGGCTGCGGCTGGCCGACCGGCTGCTGTCGTCGGCGGACGTCGCCATCCGGCACGGCATCCTGCTCACCGACGGCCGCAACGAGCACGAGGCGCCGGAGGACCTCCGGCGCACGCTCGAGGAGTGCGCCGGCCGGTTCACCTGTGACGCGCGTGGCGTGGGCACCGACTGGGAAGTGAAAGAAGTCACATCGATCGCCTCGGCGCTGCTCGGCACCGCCGACATCGTCGCCGATCCGGGGGCCCTGGCCGCCGACTTCACGCAGATGATGGAGACGGCGATGGGCAAGGAGGTCGCCGACGTCGCGCTGCGGGTGTGGACCCCGGTCGGTACGGCGATCAAGTTCGTCAAGCAAGTGGCGCCGACCGTCGAGGAGTTGACGGACCGCCGTGCCGAGGCGGGTCCCCGGGCCGGGGACTACCCGACCGGTTCCTGGGGCGACGAGTCCCGTGACTACCACCTCTGTGTGGAGGTGCCCGCCGCGGCCGTCGGGCAGGAGATGCTCGCCGCCCGTGTCTCGCTGGTGGTTCCCCGATCCGGGGGCACCTCCCGCTCGAGCGCAGCCGAGAGTGGGGGAGGATCGGCACAGAACCTCGGCGCCCAGGGTCTCGTACGGGCCGTGTGGACCGACGACATGGCCGCCTCGACCTCCATCAACCCGCAGGTCGCCCACTACACCGGGCAGGCCGAACTGGCACAGGCCATCCAACAGGGGCTCGACCTGCGCAAAGCGGGTGATATCGATGGAGCAACGGCCAAACTGGGCCGGGCGGTTCAGCTCGCCGGCGCCTCGGGGAACGCGGATACTGCGAAACTGCTTGCGAAGGTGGTGGACGTGGTCGACGCGGCGACAGGTACTGTGCGACTGAAGGCGAAGGTCGAGGAGGCCGACGAGATGACTCTCGAGACCCGGTCGACAAAGACTGTTCGTGTAAAGAAGTAACGAACAAGACAGCAACAGACAGCGAGCCTGGCCCCTCGGGGTTGGAGAAATCCGGTCGAACCGGCCGGAAAGGAGAGGGGGAAGCGCCGACATGCCGACCTGCCCGAACGGACACCAGTCGGGTTCCGACGACTGGTGCGAGGTCTGCGGTCACCGCATGGCCGGTGCCGTACCACCACCTCCCCCGCCGCCCCCGGTCGGCGGCGGCTACGGCTTCCCGCCCGCGCCGGGACCCGGCGGTCCCGGTGCGCCCGGCGCTCCCGGTGGGCCCGGTGCCGCCGGGGTGCGCCCGCATGCGGCGGGTGGGCCCGGCGCCGAGCCGGAGCTGTGCCCGCAGTGCCGCACGCCCCGCGAGGGAGGTGCGCCGTTCTGCGAGGAGTGCCGCTGGAACTTCCTGACGAACACGGCCACCTCGTACACCCCGGCCGCGCCGCGCCCGTCGGCGCCCGGTCCGGGAGGTCCCGGCGGTCCCGGCGTTCCGGGCGGCCCTGGTCCCGGCGGTCCTGGTCCCGGCGGCCCCGGTGGTCCGGTTCCGGGCGCCCGCTTCCCGCAGCCGCCCGGTCCGTCCTTCGGCGGCGGCGATTCCTTCGACTACCAGGGCTCCCGGCCCTCCCAGATGAACCGGCCGGCCGAGCCGATCCCGCCGGGTCCGCCGTTCGGCACCGAGCCCCCGGGCCGCCCCGGCGGTCCCGGCCCCTCGGGCTTCGGCGGCGACCCCGGCCCGTCCGGGCCCTCCGGTTTTGGTCCCGACCCCTCGCGGCCGGTTCCGCCGCCGCCCGGTCCGACGCCGCACGCGGGCCCCGGTGGTCCCGGCGCGCCCGGCGGCGCCCCGCAGGCCTTCCACCGGTCCGGCCCGCCGGCCCCGCCCCCGTTCCCGCAGGAGACGAGCCGCCCGCAGAGCGGCGGTCCGTCCTTCGGCGGTGACGACGACTGGGTGATCTCCCCGCCGTCGTCCACGGGACCGGCCACGTCGGGCGGCCCGGGTGCCGGCCGGGGCGGTGGCTACGGCTACCCGCAGCCCGGCGCCACACAGGCCCCGCCCGGACCCCAGTTCCCGCAGGCCCCGCAGCAGCCGGCGACCTGGACGGCGACGATCGGTCCGGACCGCGAGTACTTCATGTCGATGATGCAGCGCTCCGGCCCCGAGGCCGCGGGCCTGAACCTGCCCGCGTACTCGCCCGAGCAGCAGCGCGCCCTCACCGGCAACCAGATCACCATCGGCCGGCGCCGGCACTCCACCGGCGACACCCCCGACATCGACCTGTCGGTGCCGCCGGAGGACCCGGGCGTCTCGCACCAGCACGCGGTGCTGGTCCAGCAGCCCGACGGCACCTGGGCGGTCGTCGACCAGAACTCGACGAACGGCACCACGGTCAACGGCTCCGAGGAGCCGATCCAGCCCTTCGTGCCGGTGCCGCTCCAGGACGGCGACCGGGTGCATGTGGGCGCGTGGACGACGATCACGATCCGGCGCGGCTGATCCCCGGGGCACCGGGCCGACCGGCAGGTGCGCCGGCCGGCCCGGAAGGAGCCGCATCGGCCCGGCGTGCGGGCCCCACGGTCAGCCCGGAAGGGGCCAGGTGTACGGCCCCTCCGGGTCGTCCAGCCACGCCCACACCTGCTCGCCGTTCACCGTGATCCCGTAGCGTTCGCGGCCCGGGCGTCCCTCGTGCTCCCACAGGGCGTATGCGTCGCCGGGGTCGAGGCCGCCGCGGGTCAGGGCCAGCAGGAAGCGGAACAGCTCGTCCTCGCGCGCCCGCGTCGGCAGCCCGTCCAGGCGCGGGGGCCGCGGTTCGGGCCTGCCCTCGCCGCGCAGCGGCACGAAGAAGGCGGGCAAGGCCAGGAAGGCACCCTCGGCGTGGGCGGCGTCCCGCACCGTCAGGGCGACCAGGCCGGTGGCGATCGGCGTCAGGATCCGGGCGCCCGGGTGGCACTGGGCGAGCCAGGCACGCGGGATGGACGGCAGCGCGCAGGTGGCGATGATCCGGTCGAAGGGGGCGCGTTCGGGTACCCCGCGGGCGCCGTCGCCGGTGACGACGGACGGGTGGTGGCCCGCGGCGGCCAGGTGCCGGCGTGCCGACTCGGTGATCTCCGGGTCGAGGTCGATGGTGGTGACCAGGTCGTCGTCGCCGAGCCGGTGGGCGAGCAGGGCCGCGTTGTAGCCGGTGCCCGCGCCGATCTCCAGGACCCGGTGGCCGTCCGCCACCCGCAGCTCCGCCAGCATCTGCGCCATGAGCGAGGGCCGGCTGCTGGAGGAGACCAGCTCCCCGTCGCGCAGCCGGGTGGCCAGCGGGGCGTCCTCGTAGGCGCCCCACAGCCAGCGCTCGCGCGCCTTCGCCTCCGGGCTCTCGCCCCAGCGCCGCTCGTACCCGCCCATGACGCCCACGTAGTAGTACGGCACGAACAGGTGCCGCGGCACGGCGGCGAACGCCTCGCGCCAGACCGGATCGGACGACCAGGCGCCACTCGCGTCGATCTCCCGCACCAGCGCCTCCCGCGCCACGGCGGCGAGCCCCTCCGGGTCCACGCCGCCCCTGCCCTCGCCGGCTTCGCGCCCTTTGCGGATTCTGCGGCTCTCGTGTTCCTTTTCACCTGTGTGCGCGCCCATGCCTCCACTGTCCTGCCCCAGGGGGCCCGAGGCGAGCACCGACGGTGGTCCTGGTCCCGCGTCCTGGGTCCCGCGTCCTCGGTCCGGCCGTCTGAGACGATGGAACGGTGAATGAGATTCGGCGCGGCACGCTTCAGGAGCAGACGTTCTACGAGCAGGTCGGTGGGGAGGAGACCTTCCGCCGGCTGGTCCACCGTTTCTACGAGGGGGTCGCCGGCGATCCCGAGCTGCGGGCCATGTACCCCGAGGAGGACCTGGGTCCGGCCGAGGAGCGGCTCCGGCTGTTCCTGATCCAGTACTGGGGCGGTCCGACGACGTACGGCGAACGGCGCGGCCACCCGAGGCTGCGCATGCGGCACGCGCCCTTCAGGGTGGACCGGGCGGCACACGACGCCTGGCTGCGGCACATGCGGGCCGCCGTCGACGAGCTGGGCCTGTCCGAGGAGCACGAGCGGACGCTGTGGAACTACCTGACCTACGCGGCCGCGTCCATGGTCAACACGCCCGACTGACCCGTCGGCCGCACGCCGGCCGAGCCACCCGGCCCCGTCCCCGGCCGCACACGGAGGCCCGAATTCCGGTCATCCGGCGCCGCATTCCGGTCACGATCCGATCAAGCTGGGGCTACAAGCGCTTACCCGAGGCCCCGCACCTCTGACAGCATCACCCGGAGGTGGTCTGGACAACCGCGGGGGGAGCCGGGTGGCGGGGTTCACGGGATTCGTCCTGCTGCGGGCGCGCGCGCACCGGCTGCTGCTGGCCGCCGCGCTGCTCACGGTCCTGCTCACCACGGCCGTGCTGGCGACACTCACCGCCTACTCCGGCGCGATCGGCGACGCCGCGCTGCGCCACTCGCTGCGCGATCCCCGGGACGCGGCCGGCACCACCCTGGTCGTCAAGGCCGACGTACCGCCCGCCGGACGCCCGGCCGCCGACGCCGCCGTACGCGAGCGGGCCCGTACGGCGTTCGACGGACTGCCGGTGACCGTGCGCACCCTGACACGGTCCGGCCCGTACGCCCTCCCCCGCTCGCTGCAACCCGCCGCGGACCGCTCCGGAGACCCGGATCTGACATACTTCGCGGCCCTCGACCCCGCCGAGGTACGGCTCGTCTCCGGGCGCCTCCCGCAGGGCACGGGGCAGGGCGCGGCGGCGACGGACCTGGAGGCCGCGCTGCCCGAGACCGCCGCGCGGCGCCTGGGTCTGCGGCCGGGCGCCCGGCTCACCCTGACCGACCGGCTCGGCGGTGCGAAGGCCCGTGTGACGATCACCGGCCTGTACCGGCCCGCCCGCGCCGACGGAACGTACTGGCAGCTGGACGACCTCGGCGGGCGCGGTGTCCGCAAGGTCGACTTCACCACGTACGGCCCGCTGCTGGCCGACCCCGGCGTCCTCGCCGGCGGGAGAGTGAGCGCGGGCCAATCCGCCTGGCTGGCGTCGGCGGACTTCTCGGCGCTGACCACCGGACGGATCGGCGCGCTGCGCGGCGCGGTCCGCGAGGGCGCCGCGAGCCTGCGCAAGACCCCCGGACTGGGCGCCACCCCGGACGTGAGGACCGGGCTGCCCGGCGTGCTGGACCGGATCGACCGCTCGCTGCTCGTCGCCCGCTCGACCCTGCTGATCGCCGCGCTGCAACTGGCGCTGCTCGCGGGTTACGCGCTGCTGCTGGTGGCGCGGCTGCTGAGCAGCGAACGCGCCGGTGAGACGCGCCTGTTGCGGGCGCGTGGCGGCTCCCGGGCGCGGCTCGCCGGCCTCGCGGCCACGGAGGCGCTGCTGCTGGCCGTGCCCGCCGTGGCGTGCGCGCCGCTGCTGGCCGGGCCGTTGACCGGGCTGCTGGCGGAGCAGGGCCCGCTGGCCAGGATCGGACTGCGCCCGGACGTCTCGGCGACCGGGCGGCCCGGGGTGTGGCTGGTGACGGCGGGGGTGGCGCTGGGCTGCGCGCTGGCGGTGACGCTGCCCGCGCTGACGTCGTCGTTCGCGGTGCTCCGCCGGGCCCGGTCACTGCCCGCGCCGCTGCGCGCCGGAGCGGACGTCGGGCTGCTGGCGATCGCCGCCGTCGCCTACTGGCAGCTGAACCAGCAGTCCTCCGGCGCGGTCGGCGGCGACCGCACCGGGGCCCTCGGCATCGACCCGCTGCTCGTCACCGCGCCCGCGCTCGCCCTGCTGGCCGGCACGGTACTGACGCTGCGCCTGCTGCCGCCGGTGGCCCGGCTCGCCGAGCGGCGGGCGGCCGGCGGGCGCGGACTGCCGACCGCGCTGGCGGGCTGGCAGTTCAGCCGTCGCCCGATGCGCGGCGCGGGTCCGGTGCTGCTGCTCGTCCTGGCCATCGCGCTGGGCATGCTGGCGATCGGTCAGGGCGCCTCCTGGGACCGTTCGCAGGACGACCAGGCCGACTTCCTGGCCGGAGCGCCGGTGCGGGTGCTGGCCGCCGGGGAGGGCGGGCTGGGCCGCACCGAGAGCTACGCGGCCGTCCCGCACGTCCGGGCCGTCGCGCCCGCCGTGCGCACCACGCTCCCGCTGTCCGGCGACCGCACCGCGACCGTGCTCGCGCTGGACACCACGGGCGCCGCCGGCTCGGTGCTGATGCGCCGCGACCTGGCGTCCGAGCCGGTGCGGCCGCTGCTGGCACGGCTCACGCCCAGGACCGCGACGGCCGGACTGAAGCTGCCCGCGGGCACGGGCCGGCTGCGGCTGACGGCCGCCCTCCACAGCTCGGCGAGCTCCGCGCCGGGGCGCACCGGAAGCCCGAGGGGTGCGCGCGCCGCGGCGGATTCGGTGGACCTGGCGGTCACCCTGGAGGACCGCTACGGCGTCCCGTACCGGATGCCGCTGAAGGCGCTGCCGACCGACGGCCGCGCCCACCGACTGGACCTGGCCCTGCCCGCCGCCGCGGGCCAGCTGACGCTGACCGGAATCGACCTGGGGCTCATCCAGCCCATCGACAAGGCCGAGCAGCACCGCCTCACCGTCTCGAAGGTGGAGGCCACCGGCGGCGACGGCAAGGCCAGGGCGCTGCGGCTGCCGACCGCCTGGACCGCGGCCCTGGACGGCACCGACGACGTGAGCGCCTCCCCCGACGGCAGCACCGCCCCGACCACGCCGCGGGTGACCTCGTCCGGCCCGCTGACCGTCTCCTACGGCACCGGCTACGTACCCCACGACGAGCCCTGGGTGCTGGGCTCGGTGTCCGTGCGGCTCCAGGTGACGCAGCCCGCGCAGCCGGAGATCACGGCCCTGGCGACCGACCGCTTCCTCACCGCCGCGGGCGCGCGCCCGGGCCAGCGCGTGGACGTGACCTTCGCCGGCCGGAACGTCCCGGTCCGGATCACCGGTTCGGTACGGGCGCTGCCGACCACGGCCATCGGTCCGAACCAGGGCGGCGCCCCGGACGCGGCACACGACGGCGGAGGCCTGCTGATGGACCTGCGGTCGGTGAACCGGCTGCTCCAGTCCCGCTACGGCGACAGCGCCGCGCCCACCGAGTGGTGGCTGCGCACGGACCCGCTCCGCGCGGCGGACGTCGCCGCCGGCCTGCGGGCCCTGCCCGACGTCGAACCGGCGCAGGTCGTCGTGCGCGACGAGACAGCCGACCAGCTGCGCGACGACCCGTTCGGCGCCGGGCCCGCGGCGGCGTTCACCGCCGCGGCCGTGATCGCGGCGGCGCTGGCCGCGGTCGGCTTCGCGGTGAGCGCGGCCGGGGCGCTGCGGGAGCGGGACGCCGAGTTCGCCGTGCTGCGGGCCCTGGGCGCCCCGCGCCGCCAGCTGGCCCGCATGCTCGCCGCCGAACAGGGTGTGCTGGTGGCCCTGGCACTGCTGGTCGGCGTGGCCCTGGGCGGCGTACTGACCCGGGCCGTCATCCCGCTGATCACGCTGACCGGGCAGGCCACGAAACCGGTGCCGGAGGTGCTGGTGGAACTGCCGGTCGCCCGGGTGGTGCTGCTGCTGGCGGCCGTCGCCGCCGCACCGCTGGTCGTCACGGCGGCGCTGACCCTGCGCCGGGCCGACCCGGCGGTGTCCCTTCGAGACCGCGGAGGTGAGTGAGCTGAACAGGATCGCTCCCTCCTGGGTCCGCGTGCGGCTGCGCACCGCGCCGGGTGCCGCCGCCGCCCTCGCCCTGCTGGTCGCGCTCACCGCGTGCCTGGCCGCCGCGTTCCCGCGGGCGCTCGACCGGTACGAGGACGCCGGCCTGGTCCGGGCCGCCGAGCAGGCCGCCCCGCGCCGCACCAACCTGACCGTGGTCGCCCCTCCGCCCGGCCTTCAGCGGCCGTCCCTGCAGCGGGAACAGGCGGTGCTCCCGCCGGCCCTTCAGCGCCAGTACGCCGACGTCCTCCGCGCCGTCGGACAGCCGCTCGTCGCCGACGCCGACCAGTCGTCGTACGGGGTGCAGACCAGCGAGGCCCTCCCCGTCCCCGACCGGTGGATACCCCGGCCCAACGGCATCCCCGCCAAGATGCGCCTGGTCGCGCAGAGCGGACTCGCCGCACATTCCTCGCTGCGCACCGGCCGGATGCCGCGCACGAGCGGCCACGTGACGGCCGAGACGGCCGAGGTGGAGGCCGCCGTGACCGTGGAGACGGCCAGGAGCCTGCACGTCAAGGTCGGTTCGGTCGTCCACGTGCCCGCCGTGTCCCGGCCGCCGCTCGCCGTCCGCGTCACCGGCATCGTCGAGCCGCGCGAGGCCTCCGGTGCCTACTGGTCCGCCCAGCCCCTGCTGCGCACCCCGAACCTGGCGCGCGTTCCCGGCGCGGGCGACCCCATGTACTACTGGCTCGGCGCCCTGCTCCTGCCGCCCGAGGCGGCGCCCGCCCTGCTGGCCACCGAAGGAAAACCGGTCCGCTACTGGCAGGTGGCCCCCGACACCGGCGCCCTGCACGCCCGCGACCTCGAAGGGCTGAAAGCGTCGGTCGCCGCCCTGGAGTCCGGCCCGGGCCTCGGACAGGTGCGCGAGGCCACCGATCCGGCCACGCAGGTGAGTACCGAACTCGACGACGTGCTCGCCGGCTACGACCGGCTCAGCTCGGGCATCGGCCCGCTGGTGGCGGTGGCCGCGTTCGGCAGCGCGGCGGTCGCCGGCGTCGTCCTGCTGATGGCCGGCGGTCTCGCCGCCGACCGCCGCCGCGCCGAACTCGCCCTGCTGCGCGCCCGCGGTGCCTCCCTGCGCGGCCTGTCCGGGCGGCTGCTGGCGGAGACGGCCGTGGTCGCCGTGCCCGCCGGGACGGCCGGACTCGCCGCGGCCCTGTTCGCCTTCCCCGGGGCCCGCCGCCTGCCCGCGGTCCTCGCGGCCGGCGCGGTCACCGCCGTGGCCTGCGCGGCGCTGCCCCTGCGGGCGGCGGTCGCGCACCGCGCGGTCCGCGTCCACGGCCCGCGCGAGGACACGGTGTCGGTACGTCCCTCCCGGCGCCGTACGGTCGCCGAGCTCACGCTGCTGGTGATCGCGGCCGGAGCGGTGGAGGCGCTGCGCCGCAGGGGCCTGACCGGCGGAGCGGGTGCGTCGGCGGCGTCCGGCGGTGCGGGGGGTGCCGGGTCGGGCACGTCCGGGGACCAACTGGTGTCGCTGGCCCCGGTGCTGGTGGGTGTGATCGCGGCCCTGGTCCTGGTCCGCCTGTATCCGTTGCCGCTGCGCTGGCTGACCCGCCCGGCGGGCCGGCTGCGCGGGGCGGTGGGCCATCTGTCGCTGGCCCGGGCGGGCCGTACCTCCGTCTCCGCGGTGCTGCCCCTGCTGGCGCTGCTGACCGCGCTCACCACGGCCGCCTTCGGCGGCTCGGTGCTGGCGGGGGTCGCCGACGCCCGTGACCACGCGGCCCTGCTCACCGTGGGCGCGGACGCCCGCATCGAGTCGATCGGCGCGTTGCCGGACGGGCTGGCCGGCACGGTCCGCCGGGCACCGGGGGTCGACGGCCTGGCCGAAGTGAGCGCCAACTACCAGGCCAGGGCGGGCGCCAACCTGACCTCGGTGACCGTCGCGGGCGTCGTCCCCGCCGACTACGCGGCCCTGTCCCGCCGTACCGGGCTCGGCGCGTTCCCGCAGGAGCGGCTGAGGCGGCCGACCGACGGCGGCCGGACCCCGCTGCCGGCGCTGGCCTCCCCGTCGGTCGCCAGGACCTACGGCACACGGCCCTTCCCGCTCCGGCTGGACGACAGCACCACTGTCACCGTCCGGATCACCCTGGTCCGGGACCGCACCCCGGCCGTGGTCGGCACCGACTTCCTGATCGTGGACCGGGCCGGGATGAGCCGCGAGGCGGCCCGCACCACTGCGCTGCTGGTGACCGGCGGCCATCCGGACGCGGACGCCCTGCGCCGGGCGGCCGGCAAGGACGCGACCGTGCAGCTGCGGTCCGCCGAGCGGGCCCGGTACGTCGACTCGCCCCTGCAGTCCGGCGCCGAGCGCATCTACACGGCGGCCGTCGCGGCCGGCGCCGGCTACGCGGTGCTGGCGCTGCTCCTCGCGCTGCTGCGCGCCGCCCCCGAGCGCGCGGCCCTCCTCGCCCGTCTGCGCACGATGGGCCTCACCCGCGCCCAGGGCCGGCGTCTGCTCGTGCTGGAGTCCCTTCCGCAGGCCCTGCTCGCCGCGGCGGGCGGCACGCTGACGGGCTGGGCCACCATCCGGCTGCTCTCCCCCGGCATCGACCTGACCGGCATCGCCCTGCCGTCGAGCGCGGCCTCCGTCGGCCAGAACGCGCTGCGGACCGATCCGCTGTCGCTGGTCCTCCCGGCGGTGGCGGTGCTGCTGCTGGCGGTCGCCGTCGCCGTCGTGCAGGCATGGTGGACGTCCCGCCGGGGCTCGGTACGGGAGTTGCGGGCGGGGGACGCGAGATGAGCCCGCTGGAACACCTTGGCCGCGACCGCCGCCTCATCCGCCCGGTCCGCTGTGGTCACCGTAGCCGCCCGGCCCTCTGTGGCCACCGTAGCCGCCCGGTCCGCCGCAGCCGCCCCGGCCCCCAGGACCGGCGCAGCCGCCCTGACCGCCGTAGCCGTAGCCGTAGCCCTCGTGCAGGAGCTTCCCGATGACGACGCAACCCACCCTCGCCGATCTGGCCCGGCGCGCCACCGCGGACCGCACCCGGCCCGCCTACGGCCACGACGCCCTGATCAGCTGCGACCGCCTGGTCCGGATCTTCTCCGCGGACGGAGTGGAGGTGCAGGCGCTCCAGGGGCTGGACCTCCTGGTCCGCGAGGGTGAGCTCATGGCCCTCGTCGGCGCCTCCGGCAGCGGCAAGTCCACCCTCATGAACATCCTCGCCGGCCTGGACACCCCCACCGCCGGCGCGGCCCGGGTCGCGGACCACGACCTGCTCGCCATGACCGCGAAGGACCGGCTGCGCTACCGCCGCGAGGTCGTCGGTTTCGTCTGGCAGCAGACCTCCGGCAACCTGCTGCCGTATCTGACCGCCGCGCAGAACGTCACCCTGCCCATGCAGTTGTCCGGGGCCCTGGGACGCGGCCGCCGCGCCAAGGCCGAACGCGCACTGGAACTGCTGGAGATGCTGGACGTCGGCGACTGCCGTGACCGGCGCCCCCACCAGATGTCCGGCGGTCAGCAGCAGCGCGTCGCGATCGCGGTGGCCCTGGCCAACAACCCGGCGGTGCTGCTCGCCGACGAGCCCACCGGCGAACTGGACTCCCACACCGGCGAGCAGATCTTCGCCGCCTTCCGCACGGCCAACGAGCAGCTGGGCACCACCATCGTGATCGTCACCCACGACCAGGCGGTGGCCGGCGAGGTCCGCCGCACCGTCGCCATCCGTGACGGACGCACGTCCACGGAGGTGCTGCGCCGCAGCGAGGTGGACGCGGCGACCGGTGACGAGCGGCTGGTGAGCCGCGAGTACGCCATGCTGGACCGCGCCGGCCGCCTCCAGCTGCCCGCCGAGTACACCCAGGCCCTCGGCATGCGCGACCGGGTGGCGCTGGAACTGGAGCAGGACCACATCGCCGTGTGGCCGGACGACAGCGCGAGCGGCTGACCCGAGGCTTCACCTGTGGGGCCACAGCCGACCGGGAGGGTTCAGCGGACGCTGACGCCCAGGGTGCCGAGGCCCGCCTGCCGTACGGCGATCGACCCGTACGGAGTGCGCAGACGGAGCCAGGCGCCCGAGGAGAACAGCGCGAGACCGCCCTCGGTTCCGGCGCCGCCCTCCGCCTCGGCCTCGGCTGCGGCCGACGCGGGGCGCAGGAAGCCCAGTGACTGCGCCGCGTGCACGGCCCGCACCGGCAGCCGGGTCCGGCCGACCGTCCGGGACCAGATCTCCCGCCCGATCCGGTCGAGCTCGCCGCGCGTACGCAGCTCGGGCGCCAACTCCTGCGTACGGGAGCGGAACTCGGCGACGGCGGCGGTCACCAGGGAACGCAGGGAGCCCACCGGGGGCAGTCCCGGCTCCGGTCGCCAGCCGCCGCGCGGCGGCAGCACGCCCGCCCACGGCGGCCCGGTCACCGAGGCGGGCACGGCGGCCGTGGCCGCCGACTCGTCGACCGACTCCAGGAGTTCACCCGCGGAGACGGTCACGTCGAGGGTGATGTCCAGCCCCTTCTCGTAGGGCTTGGCCAGACGCACCGCGCGTACCGCCAGCACCTCGAAGGACGCCGGCCGTCCGAACACCGCCAGCGCCGTTCCGGCCGCCTGCAGGCGCACGGCCGCGGCGCGGTCGTAGTGGAGCAGCCGGGAGAGGAAGGCGGCGAGGTCCGCCGCCTCCGTCTCGTCGGCGAGGTGAAGCACCGTCATGCGGCGACGGCCTCCTCCTCTGACTCGTCCGCGCGGTCCTCGGCCCCGTCCATGTACTCCTGGAGGAACGCCCGCTCCTCCGCGGTGATCCGGCGCGGCCGCTGGGCCTCGAAGTCGAACGGCACGATCACCGTCGACGCCCGGACGTAGATCTGGTCGCCGTCCTTGACCTCGTAGCCGAGGGTGAAGGAGGCCGCCCTGACCTCCGTCACCCACAGCTCGATGTCCACCGGCTCGTGCCGGTGGACGAGCTGCCGCTTGTAGTCGATCTCGTGGCGCGCCACCACGGACCCCTGCTGGAAATCCTTGTCCGGGCGGAACAGGAAGTCGATACGGGCCTCCTCCAGATAGCGGAGGAACACCACGTTGTTGACGTGGCCGTACGCGTCCATGTCCGCCCAGCGCAGCGGGCAGCGGTATGTGTGGCGCATCTGCTGGATCAGCCCCGGGTCAGCTTCTTGTAGGTGGCCCGGTGCGGACGCGCGGCGTCCGGTCCCAGCCGCTCGATCTTGTTCTTCTCGTACGACTCGAAGTTGCCCTCGAACCAGAACCACCTGGAGTCGCCCTCGTAGGCCAGGATGTGGGTGGCCACGCGGTCGAGGAACCAGCGGTCGTGGGAGACGACCACGGCGCAGCCCGGGAAGTCCAGCAGCGCGTTCTCCAGGCTGGAGAGCGTCTCGACGTCGAGGTCGTTGGTGGGCTCGTCGAGGAGCAGCAGGTTGCCGCCCTGCTTCAGGGTGAGGGCGAGGTTCAGCCGGTTGCGCTCACCGCCGGAGAGGATGCCCGCCGGCTTCTGCTGGTCCGGGCCCTTGAACCCGAAGGCGGAGACGTACGCCCGGGACGGCATCTCGACCTGGCCGACGTTGATGTAGTCGAGCCCGTCGGACACGACCTCCCACAGCGTCTTCTTGGGGTCGATGTTGGCGCGCCCCTGGTCGACGTAGGAGATCTTGACGGTCTCGCCGACCTTGATGTCGCCGGTGTCCGCCGACTCCAGGCCCTGGATCATCTTGAACAGGGTGGTCTTGCCGGCGCCGTTCGGGCCGATGACGCCCACGATGCCGTTGCGCGGCAGCGTGAAGGACAGGCCGTCCACGAGGATCTTCTCGCCGAAGGCCTTGTGCAGGTCGTTGACCTCGACGACGACGTTGCCCAGGCGCGGCCCCGGCGGGATCTGGATCTCCTCGAAGTCCAGCTTCCGCATCTTCTCGGCCTCGGCGGCCATCTCCTCGTACCGCGCGAGACGGGCCTTGGACTTGGCCTGGCGCCCCTTGGCGTTGGAGCGGACCCACTCCAGCTCTTCCTTGAGCCGCTTCTGCCGCTTGGCGTCCTTCTGGCCCTCGACCTTCAGACGGGCGGACTTGGTCTCCAGGTAGGTGGAGTAGTTGCCCTGGTAGGGGTAGGCGCGGCCGCGGTCGAGCTCGAGGATCCACTCGGCGACGTTGTCCAGGAAGTACCGGTCGTGGGTGATGGCCACGACGGTGCCCTCGTACTTGGCCAGGTGCTGCTCCAGCCAGTTCACCGACTCGGCGTCGAGGTGGTTGGTGGGCTCGTCCAGCAGCAGCAGGTCGGGCTGCTCCAGCAGCAGCTTGCACAGCGCGACACGGCGCCTCTCACCACCGGAGAGGTTGGTGACGGGCCAGTCGCCCGGGGGGCACCCGAGGGCGTCCATGGCCTGCTCGAGCTGGGCGTCGAGGTCCCAGGCGTTGGCGTGGTCGAGGTCCTCCTGGAGCTTGCCCATCTCGTCGAGCAGCGCGTCGGAGTAGTCGGTCGCCATCAGCTCGGCGATCTCGTTGAACCGGTCGAGCTTGCCCTTGATCCCGGCGACGCCCTCCTGGACGTTCTCCAGGACCGTCTTCTCCTCGTTCAGCGGGGGCTCCTGCAGCAGGATGCCGACGCTGTAGCCGGGCGACAGGAACGCGTCACCGTTGGACGGCTGCTCCAACCCCGCCATGATCTTCAGCACGGTCGACTTACCGGCACCGTTCGGGCCGACGACGCCGATCTTGGCACCCGGAAGGAAGCTCAGGGTGACGTCGTCGAGGATCACCTTGTCGCCGTGCGCCTTGCGCGCCTTGCGCATGGTGTAAATGAACTCAGCCAAGAGAAACCGTCCGGCAGCTTGAATCTGGCAGTGGGCAGATACATCCCATCTTGCCTGACCGCCACCCCGTAGCGGAAACCAGTAAGGCCGGAGGCCCGTGACCTGGGGTTTCGCTGGTGGGGGGCTGCGGCTCGCCTGTCACTGTCGGTCGCCGTTGGTCGGCCTCGGGGAGCCTCGGACGGCCCAGGGACGGCCCAGCGCGGGTTCTGATTGACACCGGCGGACGTGACCAGGCTGACCTCTTGGCCGTGGCAAGCCGTCGGTGATCCTCAAGCAGAGTGTTTCCACGGAAGCGAGGGAAGGAGTCCCATCGGGAGGGAGGACAGGAGACAACCGTGACCGTCCTCGCGATCTTTCTCCTCATCATCGGGACACTCTTGGTTCTGATTGGGGCGCTTCTGGTCCTTATCGGGACGTTTCTGATCGCTATCGGGGTGGCCTTGACCCTCGTAGGGGTCGCCTTGATCGCCGTAGGCACGTTCTTGCTGATCCGGAGACTTCTCGGCCGTGATCGAACACGATCTCACTTCCGGTGAACCCGAGGGCAGCTCCTCAGCACAGCCACAACTGATCACCGGCGGCCGTGACCTGCCGCCGCCTAATCGATCACTGCTGTGACTCGCTACCGAGCTGTCGGCACCTGTCGACGTCGGTCACCATTGAGCGCCCTTCCACGGCCCGAAGACGGCTCGGGAGGGCGCTCGGCGTTGGGAGGGAGATTCTGCCCCCTGGCGGGGGCTTCGCTTCCCAGCGGCTGGTCAGGCGCTTAGAAGGCGCACTTCTGGTTTGCCCGCAGTGGTCCACCGACCTGGGCAGTTGTACGGACTTGAGCAGCCTCGCATGCCGACTTCGACACGCATTCGACTGGCCTTTTTCGCGTGCGGCCAAGCCGGTGGCAGTGCACACTTCTTCGCCGTGGAGATCATCAAGGGCGAGCTTCGGCGTCTGCGGTCCGGTCTCGGAGCTGATGACAGTCAGCAGAGGCCGTTTCTCGTGCGGGTCCGGTTCACCGCCGAGAATCCGGCACGGGTCATCGCTGATGCCCGTGCCGTGCTGACGTCTGTGGTCGAGCGGACGGATGACTGGCCCGCCTTCGAGCGGTGGTCGGAGCTGCTGCCGGCGGGGTTCGTGCAGCGGTGTGCACCGGAGCACGCGGAGTCGGGGGCTGGCCTGTCATTCGACGCCCAGGCCTGGCTCCGGAAGTGGCAGGCGATGACGCCTGAGCAGAAGGCGGACTTCAGTCAAGGGCCTTGGACGCTGTCCGGCTGGCTCTACTACTTCGACCCAACCGACGAGGGCATGGGCGACGACCGCAGCTGGTGGTGGTGGGAGGCGGGGTCAGACGAGCCGGGCAGCGGCTGGGTTGAGGTAGCCACCAACGGTTGGCCATTCGGCAGCGGTTCGCTGTCTTGGCTGATCGAGGCCAGCGGTGGCAGGGATCTCACGTATGGCGACTGAGCGTCGGCAACGCCGTTCGGCTGCTGGCCATGCTCCAGGTAGATCGGTGCTGCTCCTGACGATCGGGCCTCGATGGCGGCAAGGATCCGTCGCGCCAGGCGCGGAATCGTCCGCTCGGCCACCTCGTCGGGGGCCAGGAACGCGAAGCTCTTCAGCTCGTCGGCCTGCAAGGTCATTCCGGCCAGAGTCTCCGGCGGGAGCTGGCCGCCGTCGAAGAGGTACAGCACCTTGTCACCCTCGGTGTCGTTCGGGGCCCAGTCGACGGCCAGCAAGCGCACCAGCGGAGGAGTGATGCCCAGCTCTTCCCTCACCTCACGGATGGCGGCTTGGAGTGGCGACTCTCCCATCTCGACGTAGCCGCCGGGGATGTCCCAGTGGTCGTTGTAGGTGGGCCGCACCATGAGAACGCGCCCGCCGGCATCAAAGAAAAGCGCGCCCGCGGCCATGCGTGGATGCGCCATCTTCGCTTCGTGCTCGCTCGCTGCCATGTGGCCGAGCGTAGCTACCTCAGACGACATGTAGCCGGTCGGCGAGCTCCGCCATCTCCGGCTGGGTCGGCCGCGCTGGTTCCGCACCCAGGTGAGGACCGGATCATGAGCGAGGTAGTGGCTCCGGGCCTGCTCCGGCGCCCACTGCTCGGCTTCGAGGATCATCGACAGGGCGTCGCCGGTCCGGTTGCGCGCGCTGAGTGCTCGGGCCACTTCGAGGTTGTGGCGGGTTCGCCGCTCGATCGGTAGTCCGCTGGTATCGATCTGCGGGCCAAAATCCATGGCGACCTGCATGTCCCCCAGTTCCGCCACCGTGGCGACCCGGTGGATGGCGACGTTCGTGGGTCCGAATGCGGTCCACATGTGGTTGGCGTCCCGCCCGAGCCGGTGTGCTGCCTGGTCCGCCTCGGCGAGGAATGCGCGAGTGGTGGCGCGGTCGTCGGCGCGCGCGGCTGCCATGGATCCGGCGAGGAAGAGTGTTCCGTAGATCCACAGGAATTCCGCGCTGGCGTCCCGGAGTGCCGGGGGGAGGTAGTCGGCTGCGTCGCTGACCAGCTGCACAGCGCCGTCGACCCATCCGTTGGACAAGAGGCAGTGCGCCACAGAGCGGAAGAGCGACCCGGTCACGACCATGTTGGCAAGGTTCGTCGGCCTCGGGTCCGGCTCAGTTCCGGGAGGTCCTGTTCTTGTGGACGATGCTCAGCACCGTGGCGCCCAGGACCAGAAGGCTGAGGCCGATGGCGGCGAGCAGGGGGGTGGTGTCGGTGCCGCCGGTGTCCGCCAGGTCGGTGCCGCCGGAGCCGCCGCCGGCCGTGACCGGGCTCGGTTCGCTGAGGGTCTGGGCGGCCAGGCCCGCCTCGCTGCCCTGGGTGTGGCAGTCGAGGACGCCGGTGAAGCGCTGTCCGCGACCGCTGGGGCCCTTGATCGTGAAGTCGTAGGCCTGGTCCTCCTGCAGGGGGATCGTGAGCATCCGGGTCGTGCGCGCGGCGACGGTGTGCTGGGCGCCCATCAGGTCGAAGGTGAACGGCTCGGTGCCCTTGTTGGCCACCTTGATGTCCAGGCCGCCCTTGGCGCAGTCCTTCGCCGCGGACAGGGCGGGTATCGCGCCCCCGTCGGCCCAGGTGGCGGTCGTGGTCGCGGCGACCGTGGACTCGCTGGAGCCGGCCAGGACCTGTGTCTGGCTGCGGCTGTCGGAGGCGAAGGCCCGTCCGACCGGCACGGTTGTGGAGGCCTGGACGGTCAGCTCGGCCGTGCCCGACGCGGGGGATACGCCGTCGGAGGTGTCCTTGGGGATGTCGAAGAACAGGCGGGTGCCGTCCTTGGCGGCCGTGACCGGCTTGCCGTGCCGGTCGACGATCCGTACGCCGGTGGCGGCCGCGTCCGCCGGGGGCGTCACCGTGACGCTGCTCGCGTCGGTGTGCACCGTCACCGGACCCAGCCGCTCGCCGGGGCGGCCGGAGACGGCGGGCGGGTCCAGGGTCAGCGAGGCCTGCGGTTCGGCCAGGTCGCGGGCGCTGTGCTGCAGGTAGTCCGCGAGCTTCTCGGCCTGGGGGTCGACGGCGTCGACGCGCGCGTTGTCGGAGTAGCGCCAGATGGCCACCTGGGTGCCGGCCGCCGCGTCCTGCTCGGTGAGGTTCTTCACCCCCGCTTTGGTGGCGAGCGCCGCCAGGTCGTTCACCTGCGGGTAGGAGTTCTGCAGGATCCAGCGGATCTTCCCGGCGTTCTTGTTGACGCCGAGCGAGGTGCCGCTCCAGGACGTCTCGTGGTACTTGGCGTCCTTCTGCGTGGCGTTGTGCAGGTCGACGCAGTACGTCTGCAGCGTGCCGCCGCCGTCCACGGACATCTCGAACAGGCCCGCGGGCACCTGGTGCTTCCCGGTCCCGTCACGGACGACGGCGGTGCCGTAGGTCTTCAGGCCGCCCATGGTGGCGGTGGCCCCGCCCTGGCTCTGCGGCATCCCGTCGGCGGCGGCCGGGCCGGCGGCGGTCAGCACACCGGCGGCGACGAGGCCGGACACCAGGGTCGCGGCGGCCAGACGGGCCACCCCTGGGCTGCGCGTGGACGGCGCAGCGTACGAAGCACACACAGAATTCCCCTCCGAGCAGGACCCGTTGACGTGGGGGGTACGGTCCCACCAGCAGAATCTCCGGGCTCACCGAGCCATGTCCGGCATCCTAAAGATCCCGTGCACCGCGGCTTGCTGTCAGATCGTCAGGTAACTGATCCGAATCGGAATCGTTATCGCCACCAACTGCCGGTGAACCGGGCCTGTCGGTACGTCAACCGGGACGTTGCCGAGCGCACTCACCGATAAGCCGCAGTTCGTCGAGTCACGTCCCGTCAGTCGTCAGTCGTCAGCCGTCCGCCGTCAGCACGCCTTGTCGGCACGTCCCGTCACGTCACCGCCGCCGGTTCGCGCCGCTGTGGGGCGTTCTCCGCCTCGGTGCTCGCGTCCCCGGGCGATTCCACGGGCGGCGCGGTGTCATGGCCCGTCTCCGGGGTCCTGACAGGGGTCTCCCAGTTCGGCTCGGGCTGTGCGGGCGGGGTGGGTGCTGCCGGCTCGGGCCTGCCGGTGCGCCGGAAGGCCGAGGTGCCCCGCGCCAGGTCGTGGCCGATCGCGACTGCGTCGATGTCCGCCCAGGCGCGGGTGTTGCCGTCCCGCGAGTCCGTGCGCACCTTCAGCCGGCCCTGCACGACGACGGGATCGCCGACGCTCAGCGACGCCATCGCGTTCGCGGCGAGCTGCCGGTTGGCCCACACCGTGAAGAAGTTGGTGTGCCCGTCCGTCCAGGCGTTCTTCTCGCGGTCCCAGTAGCGCGCGGTCACCGCCAGGCGGAACCTCGCGGACATCCCCGTCCCCGGGTCCCGGTACATCGGCTGCGTCGCCACGTTGCCCACCGCGCAGATCATCGTCTCGTTCATCGGTGCTTCCCTCCCTCACCCGGCCGCCGCGGCCGGGCGGACACGCGTACGGGCCCGTCCCGTACGGCTGCGTCTGCCGCGCCGACCGCGTCCGTCGCGATCGCCGCGGAACCAGACTGCCTCCGCCGGGACGAGCCCGCTGGGCCCTGTGGACCACCCCCCGCCTGTGGAAAACTCCCTCACCCGGACGGGTGACCTTCACCCCCCGCCGGACTCCATGCCCGCCCCGGGCTCACCCTCCTCCCGCCCCTGTGACCCGCGCGTACTGCTCGCGCACCTCCCGGTAGCGCAGCAGCTCCGCCGCCACCGGATCGAGCACCCGGGCCCGGCCGCATCCCGCCGCCGCATCCCGGAGGCGGCGCTCCGCGTCCTGGCCGTACCGCCGGGCCGGTCCGCGTGCCGCGATGCGGCAGCTCAGTTCCACGAGCGGTCCGCCGATGATGCCGGCGATCATCAGCAGGACCGGCACCCCCAGGTTCGGCGCCATGGCGCCCACGATCTGGCCGACCAGCCACAGCCCTCCGACGACCTGGAGGATCGTCATCGACGCCTGCGCCAGGACCGCCGCCGGCCACCAGCCCGGCCGCGGCGGCCGTCCGGGTGGCAGCCCGGCCCGCGCCGCCAGGTCGTCCAGCGCCTCCGGCAACCCCTGCGCCCCGCGTACGGCGGCCTCGCGCACCGCCTGCGCCCAGGGCGCCGGCAGGCCTGCCGAGGCCCGGTCGGCCACCGTACGCACCGCTTGTTCCACGCGTTGCCGCGCGGTCGCCTCCTCGTCGGGCTGTGTACGCACGGGCAGCCGGCCGGTGGGAGGTTCGCGCCGGTCCTGGTGCCAGCGCCACAGCCGCAGCCACGGCGTCCCGCACGCACGGCCCGCGTTGCGCAGCCAGGCACGTTCGGCGGCCTCGCCCGCGGCGACCGCGCCCACCGCGTCCGCCAGCCGGGCCGCGAACTCCTCGCGCGCCTCCTCGCTCAGGCCGGCCCGCCGCCGTGTGGCGTAGACGGGCCGCAGGCGGGTCGCCGCCGCGTCCACGTCGGCCGAGATGCGCCGCACCGCCGCCCCGCGCTCGGCCACGAACTCGCCGAGCGCCTCACGCAGTTCGCCGACGCCGTCGCCGGTGAGCGCGGACAGCGCGAGCACGGTCGCGCCCGGTTCGCCGTACTCCCCGAGCGCGATCCCGTCCTCGTCGAGCAGCCGGCGCAGGTCGTCGAGGACCTGGTCGGCGGCCTCGCCGGGCAGCCGGTCGACCTGGTTGAGGACGACGAACATGATCTCCGCGTGGCCGGCCATGGGCCGCAGATAGCGCTCGTGGAGCACGGCGTCGGCGTACTTCTCCGGGTCGACGACCCAGATGACCGCGTCGACCAGTCCGAGGATGCGGTCCACGTGTTCACGGTGCTGCACGGCGGCCGAGTCGTGGTCGGGCAGGTCGACCAGGACCAGTCCGCGCAGCTGCGGGTCGGCGTCGGTGCCCTGCAGGGGGCGCCTGCGCAGCCGTCCCGGGATGCCCAGCCGGTCGATGAGGCTCGCGGCGCCGTCGCTCCAGCTGCACGCGATGGGCGCGGCCGTGGTCGGCCGGCGTACGCCGGTCTCCGAGATGGCCACGCCGGCCAGGGCGTTGAACAGCTGGGACTTGCCGCTGCCCGTGGCGCCCGCGATGGCCACGACGGTGTGCTGCCCGGAGAGCCTGCGACGGGCCGCGGCCTCGTCGAGGACCCGGCCCGCCTCGGCGAGGGTACGGCTGTCCAGCCGGGTGCGGGACAGGCCGACCAGCTCGCGCAGCGCGTCCAGCCGCGACCGCAACGGTCCGTCGTAGGCGAGGGGCGGCACGGGCACGGTCCGCGCGGGCCGGGGATCCACGGGCACGAGCTCGGCGGCGCTGGTGCCGGTCTCGGTGACGCGGCGGGCGATCAGCCCGTCGTCCCATACGCCCTCGGACTCCGTAGGACCGCCTTCGGCCTCCGTAGGACCGCCTTCGGACTCCGTACGACCGCCCTCGGACTCCGTACGGCTCCGGGCTCCGCCGTCCTTCACACGCGCGTGGCCGCCGTCGTCGAGCACGCGCGCGTGCCGGTCGTCGTCCGCCACGCGGCTGCCCTGCCCCGAAACGGCCGGCGCAGTGCGGCCCGCGGCCACACCGGCCACACCGAACGCGTGCGCCACCTCGAGCTGCGCCGCCGCCCGATGCCTCCCGGCGCCCTCCGGACGTGGCGTGTTCTCGGGCTCAGGGACGGTCCGCGGCTCCGGAGCGACCCCTGAGCGAGACGCCGGACTGAGCCCGGAGGCCAGGACGGTCCCGTATTCGAGGCTGGTCCCGGCCTCCACACCACTCCCGATCCTCGGGGCGGCCCCAGCCTCACGCGTCTCCTCGGTTTCCACGGCAGTTTCCACGGCGTCCCGCGCCATCGCTCTCGCTCTCGCCCTGTCACCGTCCGCCGAGACCGCCGTACCCTCCGTTCGAACCGTGCCCTCCGTATGAGTGGTGCGTTCTCGTTGGTTCTGGTCAGTGACGGCGGTCACCGGTCACCTCTCCTTCAGCAGTACGGACAGCGCGGCAATGAGTTCGGCCTGGGGCTCGGGCTGTACTTCGAGGGCGTCGAGCGGGGCCAGCCGGCGCTCCCGCTCGGCGAGCATCACCCGGTCCAGGTACTCGGCGAGCAGTCGCCCAGCGCGGTCGCGCAGCCGCAGCGCGCCGTGGGCGCCGATCCGCTCCGCGAGTCCCTCGCCCGCGGACCGACCCCGGCGGCCCCCCAGCAGCCCGGTGGCGGCCAGCGCGGCGACGACCTCGGGATCCGGCGCGACGCTCCGGTCCAGCGCGCGCACCTCGTCGTCGGCGTGCTCCTCGAGCTCTCGGCGCCAGCGCCGGACGGCGAGCCCGATGCGGTGCTCGGCGCTCTCGACCGAGGTGTCGCGGTCGGCCAGGCTCGGGGTGCCCGCGGCCGGCTCACGGCGCCAGGCGTCGTCGATGCGCTCGTCGGCGGCGGTGACGGCGCACAGCAGCAGGGCGGCCAAGCTCTCCACGAGCGCGTCGAGCAGTTCGCCGGCGGCGCAGTCCAATGGGTAGGCGCGCCACCGTTTCAGGGCGTCCCCGGCGAGCACGGCTCCCGCCTGCAGCCGGCCCCGGACACGCGCGTACTCTCCGTCGTAGGCGCTGTCGACGGCAGCGGTGAGCCGCAGGGCGGCGGCGTACTGCGCGGCGGCGGCGCCGGCCAGCTCGGGCATCCGGACCTTGAGGGAGTCCAGCAGGCCGTGGGCGGTGCGGGACATCGCGTGCTGCCGGGCCGCGGGGTCCTCGGCGTGATGGACGAGCCAGGTGCGCAGCGGCGCCACGGCGGTGGCGGGCAGCAGCCCACCGCCCCAGGCCGACTCGGGCAGTTCCGGCACGGTGAACCGCGGTACGTCGCCGAGCCCTGCCTTGGTGAGCAGCGCCCCGTATTGCCGGGAGACCTCGGAGACGACCTGGTGCGGCACCCGGTCCAGGACGGTCACGAGCGTGGCGTCGTACTCCTTGGCGGTGCGCAGCAGGTGCCAGGGAACGGCGTCGGCGTACCGGGCGGCCGTGGTGACCATCACCCAGATGTCGGCAGCGCAGATCAGCTCGGCGGCCAGGGACCGGTTGTCGGCGATCAGGGAATCGATGTCGGGGGCGTCGAGGAGGGCGAGGCCTGGCGGTACGGTCTCGGCGGTCTCGACGCGCAGTACGCGCGAGGGATCCTCCTCGGGGGTCAGCGGTTCGTCCCCGGTCACGGAGGCGGCGGGGTCCTGGCGGGGCACCCACGCGCGCGAGAGGCCGGGCAGGATGCGCGTGCCGCTGAACCAGTGACGGTCATCCGGGTGGCACACCAGGACGGGGGTCCTGGTCGTCGGCCGCAGCACGCCCGCCTCGCTGACCCGTCTCCCGACCAGCGAGTTGACGAGAGTGGACTTCCCCGCGCCGGTCGAACCTCCCACGACGGCCAGCAGGGGCGCGTCGGGCTCCCGCAACCGGGGCACGAGGTAGTCGTCGAGCTGGGCGAGCAGTTCGTCGCGGTTGGCACGCGCGCGTGGTGCCCCGTCGAGAGGCAGTGGGAAGCGTGCGGCGGCGACGCGGTCGCGCAGGGCGGAGAGTGCTTCGAGCAGCTGAGGCCGTACGTCCAAGGTCACCACATGCGAAGAATGCCCAATTTTGGGGGATATCTGAAGCATATGAGCATGTCTGCGCGCCGACAGAACACAACGGACGGAAGGGACGACTGGGGTGAGGTCGCAGTCCAGGCATAACGAGTGCACAACACCCGGTGCGCGAGACGCCAAAAGCGGTGCACGATTCGTACCTGCCTGCGATTATCGGGACCGCTTCACCGAACCTCCACATCGAGCCACGGAGGCGAAGCAACAGGGACCAGGAGTCGGGAGCCCTATCCTTGTCCCCGGCGACGTCATGGATCAGCCCACCCCCGGGCACCACGACAGAGGCCACACACCAGGCCCCCGTAGCTCAGTGGATAGAGCAGGCGCCTTCTAAGCGCTTGGCCGCAGGTTCGAGTCCTGCCGGGGGCGCCCAGTCTCCGCCCTCCTTCGGGAGGGCATTTTTGCTGCTCAGAGCGGGTATAGCCGCACGCAGAAGTGCGCCGGACCCTCCCCTGGAGATCGTGGGGAGGGTCCGGCGCTGTCCGGCTGTCACCGGGTTTCTGCGGGTGGCCGTGTCGAATACGTGTCGAAGTTCTCGACCGGGGGAAGATCAGCCAACGCCCGGCGCCTCCGCCTCCGGGAGGTCGCCCGCGGCTTCCAGCCGCCTTTTGAGATCCGGCAGCTGCCCGTCGACACACCGGGCGTAGGTCGCCAGGAGCACGGCGACGCTGTTCCCGGCCCATTCGGCCACCTGGGCGGGCGGGATGCCGTCGTTGAGCCACTTCGTCAGGCGCGTGTTCCGGTTGTCGTAGACGCGGCGCCCGGTGGGCGAGTCGTAGACGTGTGGAGGCAGTACGGCCTTGCGCGCGCTGCGCCAGGCCCGGCGGATGACGGAGCCGGCGAGGATGCCACCGGTCTCCCCCTGGAAGAGGAGGTCACCCGGCTGGAGCTGTTCGTCCTCGATGTGTTGGCACAGGATGCGCGTCAGCGCCGGATGCCCCGGCACGGTGCGTGTTTCACCCTCCGCACGGCCTTTCAGGTCGCGTTGCTCGTGAATCTTCCCCGTGTCGGTCCACTGCTTTCCTACCTCCGGGGTCGCTGTGTGGATCAGCAGCTCGCACCACTGGTCTTCGGCGTCGGGCTCCGGCAGGGTGACGTCCTCCACGCGCATGGCTACGGCTTCCTCGGGCCGGGGGCCGCAGTAGTAGAGCGTGGCGAAGAAGGCATGGAGCCGCTTACCGCCGCGCGGCCGGCGCCGGATCCAATCGAGGATCGCCGCCGCCTGCTCGGGATTCAGCAAAGACCGCTTGTCCACAGCGTTCGTGGTCTTCGTGGCCGCCGTCGAATCCTTGCCCTTGGGCAGGGGGTTGGTCCGCAGGATGCGCCGCCGGATCGCGTACTTTATGGCGACGTTGAGGATCCGGCGGTTGCGCTTCCGGGACCAGGCCGCCGCCTGCTTGCCATCGAGGCGGGTGTCGATGGTTTGCAGGACCTGGTCGACCTTCTCGGGGTCCTCCCAGGCTGAGACGGGAAGGGAGTTCCGCTCGACCCACTTGAGGATGGCCACCACGTCTCGGGGAGCGTCCGGGCGCCGATTGGTGTTGAACGCCCATTCGCGAAGGGCCGTCCGCACAGCCGCGGGTGCGAACTGGGTGGGCTTGGCCCGCAGCAGCGCGATGGTGGTCGCCGTCATGGTCTTGGCTATGTTCTTGCGGCTGTTGCCGCCGAGTTGAGACCAGCGCGCATCCACGTACTCGACGGCGAACTTGTACCAGCTCATGGCAGCCGACTTGGAGCGATGGGACACCGGGAGGCCCGTGGCGACGACGAAGGCCTCGCCCTTGCCCGTGGCCCGGATGAGTTCGGAACGGAAGCCCTCGGCGAGCGCGACGGTGTTGAAGGGCTCGCGCCAGCGCTTGTCCGCGACCGTCCAACGCACGGTGTAGGTGGTCTTCCGGGCGCCCTTGTAGGTGAGGATCTTGTAGATCTTCACGTCGTACGTCGTCTCC
Source organism: Streptomyces sp. MK7 (assembly GCF_032658145.1). Lineage (NCBI taxonomy): Bacteria > Bacillati > Actinomycetota > Actinomycetes > Kitasatosporales > Streptomycetaceae > Streptomyces > Streptomyces sp. MK7. The sequence goes on along the minus strand of NZ_JAVACL010000003.1, from coordinate 120,010 downwards.
ATCAGGCGGCGTCCTCGCAGTCGTCGAGCCAGTGATCAAGGTCGCTCCGCCGGATCCGGAGGTCGCCGTTCGGGAGCTTGATGCAGCGAGGCGCACGACGCTTGGCCCGCCAGTCGTAGAAGGTCGACCGCGAGATGCTCAGCTCTTCGCACACCTCGGCGAGGGTGAGCATGCTGCGCGCTCCAGTGGCGGTGGTCATGATGTGCTCCCTTCGCTGAGCAGGGCTTCGCGGGCGGTTTCGCGGTTGATCTGGAGGTCGCGGGCGATGGTGGCGGCGAGGGCGGATTCGCCGGGGGTGTGGCCGTGGCCGGCGTACTGCCAGTCGGCGAGCACGAGGACGGTGTCCGGGTCGCGGTCGTCCAGGCCGCGGGCGGATGCTTCTTGGGCGGCGCGGTAGTCGGCGCGGGTCTGGCGCAGAGCGCCGAGGGTGGTGGAGTAGCGGCGGGACTTGGAGGAGAAGTGGCCGCGGAAGCCGAGCATGTGAGCCCAGGCCCACAGGCGCCGTTCCGGGTACAGCTCGTCCAGGTCGCGGCATGCGGTGATGAGGCGGCGGGCGTGGTCGGGGACGCCGTGGCGGTCGAGTTCGGAGAGTTCGCCGATGCGGCGGTCGAGGGTGCCGGTGTTCTCGGCGGCTTTGGTGGCGTATTTGGCGACGTAGGAGGCGACTGCCTGCTCGGTGAGGTCGGAGCCGTCACCGAAGGCCTTGACCGGTCGCACGTCGAGCTGTCGGCCCCACTGGAAGGTGCGGGTGGGCTGGTCCCCGGCGGCGGGCACGGTGATGGTGCTGTAGGTGTGGCGGGCGGCGGCGTGGATGGCCTCGGTCAGCAGGTTGGTACTGGCCCACGAGGGCGGCGGGGAGCCGGGGCCGTCCGGTCCGTCGAGGCGGATCACCGCGTGGAAGTGGACCGCGCCGCGCTTTTGGAACTCGGCGACCTTGCCGTAGGAGAGGCGGCAGGCGTCGGCGAGTTCCCGCTGGGACAGCCCGGCGCGGGCGGCGATCTCGCGGCGGAGCCGGTTGGCGAAGCGCACCCACAACTCGCCCGCGTGGTTGTTGAACAGGACCGTCCCGGCGTAGTCGTAGGTGGACGGGTCGAGGGCGGTGCCGAGGGCGGGGTCATCGGGGGTGTGGCGGGTGCCGCAGCGGCAAGCGCCCCGGTCGGGCCGGTTGTGGACCGGGCCGAAGGAGGGCGCGGTGAAGGTGGCGAACACCCGCGGGTGATCCCGGACAGTGGCAGGAATGTCCTTGTCGGGGTCCCCGGCGAGGCCGGCGCGCATGAGGCGGTAGGTGTCGCCCGCGTACATCCAGGCGCAGGAGGGGCAGCGGGAGGCCCGGCGGTTGCCGCAGGCGATGCGCAGTCGGCCGCCGGGCTCGCCCTCGGTGGTGTAGTGGTGGAGGGTCTGGCCGGTGGTCTTGTCCTTGTGGAGGACCCAGCCGCGCAGGTGGATGGGGTCGGCGCAGCCGCCGGTGCGGCGGATCTGGTCCTGCCAGCGGTCGAAGCCCGGTTCCCCGGCCACCCGGAGGATGTCCCTCAGGGTGGTCGGGTCCAGGCCCGCCAGGGTGGCGGTGTCGGTCATACGGCGCCCTCCGGAGTGGTCTGGCTGATCCGGTCCAGTGCTGTGGCGGCTTCGTCTGCGGCGCGGGCCAGGGCGCGCAGGGCGTCGACCGCGCTCGGTTCGGCGATCAGGGCGATGTCGACGAGCTCGCCGCCGATGCGGAGGCTGACGAAGGCGCCGCCGTCCGGGGTGGGGGCGAACAGGTGCACGCGGGTGGTGGTGTCCGCTTCCAGGTGGGCGGAGGTGGTGAGGGTCCTCACGCGGTCATCACCGCCTTGGGGGCGGGGGTGTCGGTTTCCCGGTCGAGGTCGGTGCCGGTGATGGCTTCGACCAGGGCGGAGACGAGGATTTCGGCGACGGGGGGTGTGACGGCGTTGCCGTACTGGCGGACCCGTTCGCGTTTGGTGCCGAGTACGCGGTAGGTGTCGGTGAAGGCCATGCCCCGGCCGATCTCGTAGGGCTCGAGCATCCGGAAGAGCACCTGGTCCAGGTCGACGTGTTCGCCGGTGGCCAGGCCGTAGCGGTCGTGGGTGGGCAGGGTGCCGAGGGGGGCGGTGACCGGGCGGGCGGTGCCGTTGCCGTAGTAGGGCACCAGGAGGCTGTCCCAGCGCACCGGCTGAGCCGGGGTGACCAGGCCATGGTGGTTCCCGGAGGCGGTCACGGTGGCCAGGGCGTGCAGGATGGGGCGGGCGTCGGAGTGGCCACCGCGGAGTTCGGCGATGAACGGCAGCCAGGCCAGGCCCGTCTCATTGCGCGCGGTCTGGGTGCGCAGCGGCTCCACGGCGGGTGCGGCCTGTTTGCCGTCGCGGCCCTCGACCGGGACCAGGAGCGGGGGGACGGCGAGCGCGTCGTTCTCCCGCGTGGTCCGGGTGGGCAGCGGCGCGGTGACGGGGGAGGGTTCGGTGCGCCAGGTTCCGCCGGCGGGCACGGTCACCGGGAGCGCGTAGCGGTCGAGTCCGGCACGGATGCGGGCCAGTGTCTTGGGCGAGAGCCCGTCGGGCCGGTCGCCGATCCTGGTCCCGGGGCGGTTCCAGTCGATGGCGACGGCCGCGGGCAGCACCATGGGTTCCACCACCGTGTTGCGGCAGGTGGCCCGGGGGCAGCGGTAGGCGTACTGCTGCCGGTAGCGGCCCATGTCCTTGCGGGGATTCTTGAACACCTGCACCGCCCTGACGTGCTGCTCGCACACCGGGCACCACGCTGTGGGGCGAAGCCATTTGTCCCAGTCCGGCGTGCGTCCCAGTGAGCGGTGCCAGTAGGCCAGGTAGAGGCGGTCACGGGACTGTGGCGCGTACGGGGTGCGGACCGGGCGGGCGTGCATGGAGTTCAGCGCGATCAGCCGCGTGTGGTAGCCGAGTTCGCGGATGGTGCCGCGCCAGGTGTGCCACAGGTCCCAGGCGCGCACGTCGATGACGTTCTCCACCACGCCGGCCAGGACGGGGCGGCCCTTGGCCTTGCAGGCTTCCAGGTAGCGGGGGACGTCCCACATCAGGGCGCGGGAGCGGTCGGCGGCCGGGTCGGGCAGGGTCTCGCCGAACAGGTCGGGTTGCTTGTCGAAGTCGCGTCGGCGGCCGCGGGCGTTCGACCACTGCGGGCACTCCGGGGAGGCCCAGAACACATCGGCGGCCGGGAAGCCGGCGACGTCCACGTCGTGCAGGTCGCCGCGGAAGTGGTCGGTGTCGGGGAAGTTCGCGCTGTGCGACTCGATCGCCCGCTGCCAGTGGTTGGCGGCCAGGACGGGACGGATACCGGGCACGAGGGAGGCCCCCCAGGAGGAGCCGCCCACCCCGGCGAAGAAGTCGACGTAGGTCAGCACGGTCCGCTCACCTCCCGACCCGAACGAGGCGGGCGGTGGGGGCGATGCCGGTGCCCTTGCAGGCCGGGCAGGTGATCCGGAGGGTGACGCGGGTGCCGTCGCGGTGCCGGGTGCCGGTGGTGATGGCGACGGAGGCGAAGCCGTCGCAGTCGCGGCAGACGCGCGCGGCCGGGTCGTGCTGGGGCATGATGGGGCTTCCCTTTCGGGTCCGTTGGATCAGGAAGGTGGGAAGGCGCCCGGAGCGGCGGAAACTTGGCGGTTGAGGCCGCTCCGGGGGCCGTTCAGTTGTGGGTGTTGCGCCTGCCGTGTCCCTTGGCCGCGTACATCGCCGCGTCTGCGGCGGACAGGGCGTCGGTCAGGGTGGCAACGGGCAGGTGGGCGCGGTGGCAGCAGCCGACCGAGGCCGAGACGGCGAGCAGAGCGCCGGCGTGCGGAACAGGGCGGGCCAGAGCCGTGCGTAAGGCGTCCGGGCCCAGGGTGCGGGCGGGGTCGGTGACGATGGCGACGAATTCGTCTCCGCCGAGACGGGCGGCGATCCCGTGGTCTCCGCACCAGTCGGCGAGACGACGAGCCGTGGCGCTCAGGACGGCATCCCCGGCGGCGTGGCCGTGGGTGTCGTTGACGGCCTTGAAGTCGTCGAGGTCGACCAGGACGACGAGCGCGGACGGATGCCGGTTGAGGAGGTGTTCGGCGCGGGTGGTCCAACCGGCGCGGGTGTGCAGACCGGTCAGCGGGTCGCGGCGGGCGGAGGCCAGTCGGCGGACGAGGTAGCCGCCGTGGACGGCCCAGCCCAGCACCGGCAGCGCGGCGGCGATCAGAGGGGCGTTCACCGGTCACCGTCCCTTGCGCAGGTCGGCGAGGAGCAGGCGGAGGACGACCGCGACCACGGCCAGCGAGGCCCCGGTGATGGCGACCGCGAGCAGCAGCGAGACCAGGACCGTACCGACGACGAGGACCACGGCGGTGCCGCCGCCGACCAGGGCGAGCGCGGTACCGGGGGTGAGCTGGATGGTGGGCCGGGACGCCACCGGGGCCGCCGGGGCGACCTGGGCCGGGGCGGGGGGCGGGGTGGCGGGGATGATGGCGGTCGGCTCGATGACGGCCGGCGGGGTGACCAGGCCGGTGGGGGTCGGGTTGGTGGGGATCTTCGGGCGGAGCATCGGGATCTTCTCCCTTCACGTCACTTGGTTGCGGTGTTGATGGCGGGGGCGAGGAAGCTGTCGGCGAGGAGGTAGCCGCCGAGCAGCAGGACCAGGACGAGCCACCAGGGCGGGCGGACGAGCTTGACGCCGACCAGGCCGAGGCAGGCGATGAAGAACCACAGCGGCACGGACACGGACCCTCCCCCTCCTTTCAGCGGACGGGGCAGCGGTGGCCCTGCGCGGCGATCATGGCGGGGGACACGTCGTCGTACTCCGCCGACCACCCGCAGTCGGGGGTGGTGCAGGCCGCGACGTACTTGACCTGTCCGCGCCGTCCGTGCGCGGTGCCGACCTGGGTGGTGCCCACGCGGTGGAGCGTGCGCCAGATCCGGTAGATGCCCATGAGCTGATCTCCTTTGCGGGTTAGGCGAGTTGGGCGGCAATCGCGTCGGCCATCGGCGCAGGGACGCCGAGGCGGGCGCGCAGGGTGTCGGTGTCGATCGGGGAGCCGGTGCGGGAGCGGTGGTCGTCGGCGACCTTCCGCGCGTGCGCCACCAGCGCCGCGGGCACCGCCACAGCAGGAGCAGGAGCCGGGGCGGGGGCGGGCAGGGCCGGGGTGTCGTCGACAGCGGACGACGGGGCAGGCTCCGGGGCGGCCGTGGGAGCGGGGGCCGGTTCGCGCTCGACCTGCGGCACGGGGGCCGGGGCGCTGGCCGGGTGCGCGGCAGATGCCGGGGTGCTCGCGGAGTGGGCGAGGAGGGTGCCGCCGAGGAAGGCCAGGGCGGGCCATCCGGCGATGCCGAAGCGGAGCCAGGCCGGGGGGTGGGCCAGGTCGAGGAAGCCGGCGGTGGCGACGTTTGCGCCGAGGGAGGCGACCAGGGCGATCAGGAACCAGCACCAGGCCAGCCGTGAGGGTCCGGCCGAGCGCAGGCGACGCCAGGCGGCGACCAGGAGCAGGTCGACCGAGACGGGGTAGGCCCATGCCTTCCAGCCGGACTGTCCGGCCGCCGAGGCCAAATCGTGCAGGTGGGCGAAGGACAGCGCACCGGCGATCACGGCCTGTACGAGTACGGCGTCCGGGCGGATGGTGGAGCGCATCAGGTCCTCCTTCCTGGGGGTCGGGCCGGGGCGGAGCGGGGAGCGGGTCCGGCGCTCCGCCCCTGGCGGGGTGTCAGGCGGCGGGGGCCTCGCCCGTGCCCCAGCAGGTCAGGCAGAGCCCGGCCTGCTGGTCGTCGGTGGTGCGGCCTTTGCGGGTGCCGACGCGGACGGCTTCGGTGATCTCACCGTTGCCCTGGCAGTCCGGGCACGGGCGCGGTTGCGGCTTGGCCGTCCTGCGGCGCGGGGCCGGCTTCTTCGCGGCGGCCATCGTCAGGCCCCCTCACCGGAGTAGTCGGGGCCGTCGTTGAGGTCGTAGCCGGGCGGGAAGATGCCCGGCGGCGGCTCGGGCAGCGACGCGGCCAGCGAGGGGCTGATCGCGTGGACGAAGTCCAGGTCCGCGCCGGGCCGGTCGGCGTACAGGGAGAGGTCGCCGAGCAGCAGGATCGTGCGGTGGAAGTCCTCGTACTGCGGGCACATGACGCGCGCCCTCCTTGGTCTTCGGGCATGGCAGGGGTAGGGACCCGGCGCGAGGCGGTCGCGCCGACCGTGAAGCAGTGCGGGGTGTCAGGCGGCTTCGGCCACCGCGGGCGACTCGACGGGGGCGAGGTCGGCCAGCGGGCGGAAGCGGGCCAGCTCCGGGATGTCCGGGACCAGGCCGGCGTGCCGGTTGCAGGCGGCCACCGTCTGCCGCATCGAGGTGTGCGGGGTGCGGATGCGGACCCACTCGCCGGTGGAGTAGCCGACCACCGCCATCCCGCGCCGGTTGTTCGGGATCTGCGTGGCGGCGAACACCGCGTGCGGGGAGATGTCGCCGAAGGCCATCTTGGCGGTGGCTTCGTCGTTGACGCGGTGGACCATCCGGCCGGAGAGCTGCGCGCGCAGCATGGTGATGCCGTCGCCGAGTTCGGAGCCGAAGCGCTGGCCGTAGATGTCCAGGAACATCCCCGCCGCACGGCCGAGCTGGGCCAGGCGGATCAGGGCGGTGACGATCCGGTCGCGCCGGGGATCGTTGCGCTTCGTGCTCAGGGTGAGTTCGGCGATCTCGTCGATCGTGACCACCACCGGCACCGGCCGCAGTTTCTCCGGCAGGTCCCAGATGTTGGCCGCGATCTCAGCGGCCGGTGTGTCCGCGCTGATCCGCTGCTCACGGCGGATCACGTCGTAGATGCCCTCCATCCGCGCCACCAGCGCTTCGAGGAGGTCGGCGGCATCGTCGGCGTTGTCGGCGATCGCGGAGAAGCGGCGGGCGAACGGGCCCAGTTCCACGCCCTTCTTGCAGTCGATCCCCACCAACGCCACCGGCTGAGAGGCGAGTTCTTTGATCACGGTGCGCTGGGTGACGGACTTGCCGGACTGCGTGGCCCCGACCGTGATCGAGTGCGGCACCTCCCGGTAGTCGCGGTAGTGGACCGATCCGTCCTCCACCAGCGCCACCGGGATCTTCAACAGGTCCCGTGCCGTCCTGGCCGGCATCTGCACCCGCTTGAGCACGTCATAGCCGGTCAGCGTGACCTCGACGACGCCCGGCTTGATCTCGCGGGAAGTGACCTGATGGACACCGAAGGAGTGACGCAGCCGGTCAGCGGCGGCGGAGAACTCGAACGCGTCCTGACCGGGCCGCATCCTGATCCGCAACCGCAGACCGGTCCGGGTCGGCTTCACCCACATCAGGCGCGGCACCCGCTGCTGCGGCACCGGCTTGTTGAACCAGCGCGCCAGCGCCAGCCGCAGACGCGAGGCCGGCACCGTCAGGTGACAGGCATCCATCACCTGCGCATAACGCCAGCGCACCCGCACCGTGGCGAGCAGCACGCCGAAGCAGGCCCAGTACCAAACCGGGCGGCACCGCTTGAGCAGCAACGCCAAACCGACCACGAGCACAAGCGCGATCACTAACCGCGCCATGACTCACGCCGCCTCAGGCTGCGCCGACGCCTGCACCAGCGAGGTGGCGGCGACCGCGCGGAAGCTGATGCCGTGCCGCTTCTGGCCGTTGAACTCGTTCTCCCAGGGCACCGCGACCAGTCCGGTCAGCGCGAGCGGGGTGCCCATGGCCAGCTCCCCGGAGATGTCCGGCTCGGCCACGGTCACAGTGATGACCTCCGCGTTGCCGTTCATGACGAACAGCACGTCAAGGGTCATGAGGGTGTTGCCGGTGTCCCGGTCGGTGGCGATCACACCGTTGCGCTTGTCCTTCATCTTCGTCTGCGGGGGCTGAGCGACCATCAGGGTCGCGCCGTTCGTCTCGACGGGGATCTGACGCATGATGGAGTCTCCCTTTTGGGATCAGCCCCGGACTGCGTTGTGATCTTGGCGGATGGCACGCGGTCCGGGGTGCCTTGTTGTTGCGACACCACCGAAGCTACTCGCAGGAAAACTGCGAGTCAACAGAAAAACTGCGACTAGTAGCTCAACTCTGAGTCTGCGAGACTGAGTGCGACACAAGGAGGCAGGAATGGGCAACTTTGGGCTTTTTGTTCGCTTCACGTTGCGTGAAGGCGCAGGGGAAGCGTTTGACGCGCTGATTCAAGAGACCACGGCGGGTATCCGGGCACACGAGCCCGGCACGCTGGTCTATGCGTGCCATGAGGTCGAGGGGGCTCCCAACGAGCGTGTCTTCTTCGAGCTGTACGCCGATCACGATGCGTTTGAGGAGCACGAGCGTCAGCCGCACACGCGTCACTTCCTGGCCGAGCGCTCCAAGTACGTCGAGAAGACCGAGGTCGACCGCCTCCAGCCGTACGTCGGCAAGTACCCCACCGGAGCCGAGAAGTGACGACTTCCGACACCAAGACCCTCGGCCAGAGGGTGAAGGAGTTGCGCCGAGCCGCCGGCATGTCGCAGAGCGACCTTGCCGCCGCTATGGGGCGCTCAGAAAGTTGGGTGTCGCAGGTCGAGAGAGGGGTGCAGCCTGTCGAGCGTCTCTCAGTCCTGCAAGCCCTTGCCGACGCGCTCAATGTGTCCGTGCGCGAGCTGAGGCCGGATGCTCCCCCAGCTGAGGAAGCCGAGCCAGAGGCGCAGGCGAAGAGCAACGATCTCGACGGCCTACGAGTGGCCCTCACAGGTCACCCAGCGCTGGGCAGCCTCTTTCAGCAACCGCCGGCCGAACCGACCCCATCGCTTGCTGACTTCCGTCAGCGAGTGGATGAGGCGTGGACCCTTGTGCACGCGTCGAGTTACGCGGCCTTGAGTGATCACCTCGCGGAGCTGCTTCCCAGCATCGAGACCGCGGTACGCCAGGCACCCGCAGGCGAGCGCACGGAGCTTCACTCCCTACGCGCCAAGGCGTACCAGGTGGCCGCCGCCAGCTTTACACGGCAGGACCAGGCGGATGCTGCTTGGGTCGCGGCAGATCGAGCGCTGCAAGCGGCCGAGCTTGCCGGGCAGCCCTTGGAGGTCATCGCAAGCCTGTTCCGCATGTCGCATGCCTTCATGCGGCAACAGCACATGGAGCAGGCCGAGCAGGCGGCGAAGTCCGCCGTGGCCGTCATGGCACCGAGGGCGGAGGCCCCAACGTGCCCACCGGAAGAGTTGTCACTGTTGGGTGCGATGAACCTGGTCCTTGCGGTGATCAACGCCAGGGAGGGCAACCGAGGGCGGACCCACGAGCACATCGACAGGGCTCGAGGAATCGCAGCGCGACTAGGTGAGGACCGCAACGACTTCGACACCGAGTTCGGGCCGACGAACGTCGAGATTCACGCCGTGAGTACGGCCGTTGAGCTGGGCGATGCCGGACTCGCCCTTGAAGTGGCCCAGCGGGTTGACGCATCGGGGCTGTCCCCCGAGCGGCAATCACGTTTCCTGCTTGACGTGGCGCGAGCGCACGCGCAGCGGCGACACGTCGGCGAGGCTACAGCCGCGCTGTTGGAAGCGGAGGCTTTGGCCCCCGAGCAGATCCAAGACCACCACTTGGCGCGCGATGTCATCCGCGACCTGATCCAGCTCTCAGGTACCCGCATCCCTGAGCCACTGCGCGACTTGGCCGAGCGGAGCGCTGTCGTTTAGGTGACCCGTGACGATCATGCGCACAACCGATCAGTGCGCGGTGGGAATTTCCCTACGTCATCAAGGCTCGCTTCGCTCGCTGGTCCGGCGGCCCACGGCGCTCCTCGGCCATCGCCAACCCGACCACCGCAGACTCCGCCCAGGCGCATCAACGGCCGCTTGCGGCCCGCATGCCACCGCCACCACGATCCGGCCTCGGAAGGGAAACCACCACAGCAGCCCGGCGACCGAACGCCGGCCCGGGCCACCCGCACCCCTTTCCACCCGACTGCCTGGCAGGTCAGGTCGATCACGGATCGATGGCCGCGCACAGCGCGGCGGCGCCGGTCGGCCGCCGCCCCGCTGCCTCATGTCTCCGCCCCGGCTGCGGCGCGCCGTCCGCCCGTCGCCACACGCAGCGGCCAAAACACAGCACGGGCACGGGGCGCAAGGTGATCCCAACAGCACAGGTCAAAGACGCTTTGTGCTACCCGCAGGAGGCCGGATCGTGGTGGCGGTGGCATGCGGGCCGACGCTGGCCGATGCGCCGGCGTTCATACGGCCCGCTGATCCCACGCCGGGACAACCGGCCGGACGGCGGGCGCAGCCTTGCAACGGGGAGAAACCCTCTGTGGCTGGGGCGGTCGGCTCCGCGACTTTAGCCAGCCACTTTGGCGCGAGCCTCGCAGATCATGGCCCCAACGTCGTGCTTTACCGGGCAGGTCCACAGACTGCCCGACGCGCCGGAAGCTTACGGGGCCATGATCACTCGCGCCAAAGCAGCTCCCGGCCAAAGTCGCTACACCGACCTTGCATCGCATGAGGCGCAGGTATTTTTCAGCCAATCTTTCGGGTCCGCAATGTGCTACTAAGTGCGATTGGGTGCGACTAGCCGAGGCTAACTAAGGCTGACTAAGGCTAACTAAGAGAGTTGCCTTGACCTGCACTGATCCGATGGGATTGACCGGCTTCCCGTCCCTTCGAGGTCGTTGACCAGGGGGAATCTGCATGGCTGATATTTCATTGCGTACGCAATGAGAAAGCTCTTTTGGAGAGCCTCCGGGGTCCGTGGCCTATTGGCATCCTGCGTTGTCTTCCCGAGTTCCCGCGCAGTGCACGATGTCCCAGAAGCAATCAAAAGGCCCATCACCAGCTCCGACCTGGAAGCAAGGGCTGGGTGATGGGCCACGAACCCGGAGGTTCAAGGATGAGTGTGACCCCGTCTCCAAGGGATCTGTCAAACCACCCTCAGCGGCCGTGGGTCGTTGTGGTCATCCTCGTACTAATGCTGTGGGCCCCATTCGCTCACGCAGTGGGTGCCTATGTTGACGCGGCGGCCCTAATCGCACTGTTCTCAGCTGACTGCGGTACAGCAGCGGAGTACAGCAACTGCATCAGCCGTGTGTGACCGTCCTAGGTCGATAACGCACCCCATGAACTGGGCAGATGGACCTCAGCGACCGGCCCGCCCATAGTTCGCATCGAGGGGCCCAAGGCACGGTCCCGTGGCCGTGCCACTCTCGTGCCAGAACGGGCGGGGACTCACGGGAACCGGGGTCCGCAGGGGTGAGTTCGTCCGGACTCTGCCCACGGTACGGAATCCGCAGGTCACGCGCGTGATCGCCCAACCTCGCTCCCAATGTGGTGTCCAGGCCCTCACCGACCACACCCCACTGGACCCACGACGGACGCACAACGGCGCTCTGTGGGAGAATCATCTCCGCTTAGCGGGAGGGGGCTGGTATGGGGTTCTATTCAGGCTGGTCGAGCGGGAGAGGCCTTTACAGCGGGTACAGGATGCGTCTCTCAGGAGGGGGGCGGCGGTCCGCTACGTACAGGCCATCGCCCTTGCCAGCGAACGCTCGTCGAGCGGATGATCTTCCTGAGTGGGTTGAACTGTCGTACTTCCTCACGGCGATCGTAATTTTCGGTGCTGGCATTCTGTCCGCCTCGGTATGGCTCTGGTTCTCTACCGACGGCTACTTCGACAGCCTGCTCGGGAGGCTCTTCCTCATCACCCTCCTGCTCATCCCCGCAATAATCGTGAGCGGTGCCGCAGCTATCGCGGCCGGTTTGGCCGCACCCATAATCGTCGGTCTGGTGAAGGCCGTCGTTGTCTTGATTCGCTGGATCAGCCGGAAACGTGCAGCTCGGCGTGCGGCACCACCAGTGCCGGTAGTCCAGGACGATCAGCGGGAAACCCCAGGTCACAGCCCCCGGATCTAACGGGTTTCCCCCGAGGATGGCGGTCAGGCAGGGGTGTTTCTTGCTGTACTCCACTCGCATACTAGGTCGCCCGGTCAGCTACGGTGCTCGGACCTGCCGCCGCGGAGCCACTCCTCGATGTCGCTTCTCTGCCAGTAAAGGCGATACAGCAGCCGATGCGGTGAGGGGAACGGTCGCTTCTTCGGCCCTCCACGCGCCAGCCAGCCAGTAATGGTCTTGGGATTGACGCGCACCAATGCCGCTGCACCAGCGGTGTCTACCCATACATCATCGGCGTCCAGTTCCGGCAACCCAAGCAGGCGGCCGGCCGGGACAGGCAGAGAGCCGGCCAGGGCCTCAAGGAGCGCCTGGTGCTGTGCAGCCAAGGTCACGCGGGATCCACCAGCTTCAACCATCGCACCATCATACAGTTTTAAGACTGCGACGCCGGGTGCTCTGCACCGCCCTAGGTGATCACCGGTTTTGCAACTGTCCGGCTTATTCCGCTACTTGGCGTTGCTCGACACCAAGCTCAGAGAGGACAGAAGCCACCTGGTCGTCAGGGATTCGCTGGAGTAGTTGCCGCTTCAGCGCAAGCGTTTCACGCTTGTGCTTGTGGTCAAGGATGTCGCGGATAATGCACCGCAGCACCCATCCAACTCCAGGAATCGCTCCCAACGAAGCCAGGTCACCAAGGATTTGCACCTAGGGCTCCTGGGATATAGAGGACGGCTAGCTCGTTCCAGCCGTTTAAATGTCATCACTCATCACGAGTGCATGAGAATTGGCCATAGAGAGGCCCGAAACGCATTCGGGCAACCAAAAGGCGGAGACTGCTTGCTGTCTCCGCCTTCTAAGTATTCGCGCACGCCAAGATGGCCTACAACTCAGGCCGTGGAGAGGTTCGGTCACATCGAACCGATTAGGTCTCTGCAGACACGACAGCTGAAGACGGGCTATAGAGCAGATGCCCGCGGTCGCTCCAACCCAGCGAACTCATGTCGCTTCTTGGCTGGCCGAGTATGCGCGGCGCTTGCGCTGCTCAATCAGCGCCTCTACGTGGTAGTCGGCGAAGAGGTGGCCTTGTTGGTCCGTGAGGACCGGTACCAACCTTCCTCGACGAACCCACTGCAACACGGTTAGGTGCTGCACACCACACCGACGAGCTACCTCGGCGGTGTTGATCAACTGTCGTGGACGAACGTTGAAGATCTCGTCGCTTGCCCTGGTGGTCATAGCCCTCCCAGACATGCAAAAACCCTCCGCATCCGCGAAGGGTGGTGATTTTAGGCGCACTTGTGCTGCCTGTAGGCACTATGACAGGACGCCGTCCGTGATCGCAACAGCCACCCGGGCAGGTCGGCGTGACGGTGCAGGCTGGGCCGTCTCTGGGCCGCGCGAAGTCGCCCGACGCCGACCAACCACGACAAGAGCCCACGGCATTCGAGCAGTTCAGAGCCGTGGGCTTCGTCAGCCTCGCTGGTCAGCGAAGCCGGTGATCAGTAGACCGGCTACTGAGAGCCGCCCACATGGTTCCGAGACACCGTGTCGAATGGGTGTCGAAGTTCGCGGCCAAAGAGGTGTCAAACCGTATGAATCCCCAGGTCAGGGACCGACCACGAGCGAACAGGAGGCGCGCCTTCTAAGCGCTTGGCCGCAGGTTCGAGTCCTGCCGGGGGCGCCCCCGAAAGCCCTCCCCCTGGGAGGGTTTTTTCGTGATCAGGGTGAGTGACCTACGACACGCCGAAGCCCCGGACGCCCTCTTGGCGATCAAGGGCAGAGCCCGCCGCTCCGGGCCGCTCGGACAGAGCCCAGCCACTTCCAGCCGCGCCGCTTCGGGTCGGGCAGCGGCCCTTCGACGCATCGGGCCTAGATGGCCGGAAGCACCGGCACGCTGTTTCCGGCCCACCGCGCCACCTGCGCCGGCGGGACACTCACACCAGGCGTCATAGCCCTGGGTACACGGAATCAACTCCGTGACCAGGAGTCCGTGGTCACGGGTATCGGCCGGCGTCCTGGCCGGCGCTTGGATCCCTTCCGGCTCCAACCCTTCAGCGGCAGGCAAGGCCGAGTCCGGATAGAAATGACGGCTCGCGTCGGGGTACTGGGCCAGCAGCTCATCGACGTGATGCAGCCGCTCCAGGCAGTCGTACATGACCGATGTCGCGGCGATCCTGTTGCTCATCGATGCCTGGTTGGCCAACAGACCCGTCTGCCAGGCAAAGAGCGACGCGGAAACAACCACTCCGTACGAGGTCAAGCTGATCACCGCAGGGAGACCGCGCCCATCGCCGGTGAACCGATCGTGGACCGCGAAGGCCACTGGCGGTTCGCGGTGTATCGCACTGGCGTGATGCATTGGCGCGACGGGAGCCTGATGTCCGCTGACGAGCGGGACTCTGTGTTCTCCGGGTCCTCAGTGGGCGCGGTAGGCGACTGGACTGAGTCCGTAAGCGCCGGATCGATCAGGCAAGCGCAGGCATGAAGCCACCTCGCGCTGTGCCTGAGGATCGCAAGAATGACCAGTCGAGCACCTCGGGAAGCTGGTCCAAAGACAGAACGACCGCTCCGCCGGCCCGCTCTGCATCCGCGCACCAGTCGTCCATGCCGCTCGATGCGGTGCCATCCTCCGCGCCACCGACCACCGGTGCAGCGAGAGCCGGGACGACGAGTCCGTGGTTGCCTGGTCCGTCCACGACGCACAGGGTGAGTCGGGGGACGATGCTCCACCCTTCGCACAAGGGCACCGCCCCGCCCGGCGCGGTCAGGAGCGGCAGGGCGTCGTGGACGGGCGCGTCAGCCAGTAGGAGCACGGGCGTGGCACCACGGATGAACAGAGTGTTCTCGGGATCCAGCAGCACGGGTCCACTCTCGCAGGCCCGGGCACAGGGACTGCAGAGGGGGCCGAGATGGGCAACGAGGGCCGGTGCCGGCATCAACGCCGCTGGACGGTGTCGTACGTGGCGGAGAACCGGCCTGCGAGGCATGGCAGCAAGGCCTCGAGTCCGCAGAGGTCTGACCGAACTCGTCATGCAGTGCTCACCAGGTCCCGGGCCCCGGGCTGGCGTGCCAAACAGGGTGCCGGCATGGCCACTTCCCCTGAGCACGTTGACAGCAGAGAAGACCTGGCGGCCTTCGTTCGCTTCCTTCATCGCAGCCACGCCGAGGAGGGGTGCTCATGGGAGAACGCCGACCTTCCGAGCTTCCTGGAGGCCCTGGCGGCGTGGATCTCCGACGCGGACGGCTGGTACGGCAACAACGGTCGCGAGTTGCCGGCCGACGGTGACTGGAGGTTCTTCGCGCGAGCCCTACGAGCGGCGTCCGTCTATGAGTAGGCGGGGCCGTGTCGAACAGTTGTCGAAGCTGTGGGCAAGCCATTGCCGGCGCGAGTGATTGCTCAGAAGTCAGGGTCAGATCGCGGGCCGGCGCACGAAGCGCCTTACAAGCGTCGCTTGACCGCAGGTTCGAGTCCGGCCGGGCGCTCCCCCGGTGATCAGGGGAAGGCCCCGGCCGGGTGGCCGAGGCCATCAGGGCTGTAGGCGAAGCCAGGGGCTGGGTGTCAGCCGGCGAGTGGGGTGCCGAAGCCGGTGGCGCCGGACGGGGGGCCGAAGTAGGCGGAGCCGGTGCTGGTGAGATTGTTGGCGGTGCCGGGGAAGGCCCAGACCAGGCCGGTCCCGTTCTCGCCCGAGGCGGTGGCTGCCAGGTCCGCCCGGCCGTCGTGGTTGAAGTCGCTGAGCTGGAGCTGGGATCCGAAGCGGTCGCCGGACTCGGCGTGCCCCGGAACGCCCTTGCTGTCCTGGCTGAAGGTCTGGGTCCGGGCGGTGTTGATGCCCCGGGTCGAACCGTGCAGCAGGGTGATGTTGCCGGCGTCCCGGATGGAGGCGTTGGTGCCCAGACGCTCGGTCGGGTTGCCGACCAGCAGGTCGGCGTAGGTGTCGCCGTCGACGTCGCCGAAGGCGAGGGCGGCGCCGAAGCTGTCCCACGCTTCGTTGCCGCCCGCGACACCCGCGGTCGCCTCGGTGATGGTGACGGACCTGCGGGTGACGGCGAGGGGGCCCCTGGCCTCCCCGTAGTAGATGCTGACACCGTTCCCGGCGGAGAGGGCCAGGTCGGCGCGGCCGTCGTGGTCGATGTCCCCGGTCGCGAGGGGCACCCGGTTGCCCACGGCGTAGGTGAGCGGCAGGGTGCCGGCGTCCACCAGGCCGCTGGAGGTGCTGTGGAGGTAGTGCAGCCGGAGGTCCGGGTCGGAGTCGTCCTCCGGAGGAGTGGTCTGCGCGTAGACGACGTCGCTGCGGCCGTCGCCGTCGAAATCGCCCACGGTGAAGTGGTCGATCCAGAAGCTGCTGCTCGGGGAGACGGTCGTGACGGCCCCCGTGCCCCCGGCCCGGGTGATCGGCCCGAGTACCACCCGCAGTCGCCCGGTGACGGTGAAGGCGAGGTCGGTGCGGCCGTCGTGGTTGAAGTCGCCGGTGCGGACCTCCTCGGCCGCGGACCCGTACGGCGTTCCGGACTTGAGGCCGCCCGACAGGGCGGTGCCGCCGGTGAGGCCCCCGCTCCCGCCCCACAGCACACGGAGGTCCCCCTGCGGGAACTCGCTGGTTCCGATCTTCTCGCCCGGTACGCCCACGACGAGATCGCTGTACCCGTCGTGGTCCATGTCCCCGACCGCCAGCGCGGCACCGAACCGGTCGCCGGTCTCGTTGCTGCCCGGCACACCCGGCGAGCTCTGGTCGATGGTGACGCGCTTGCCGCCGGGCAGTCCCTTGGCGGATCCGTAGATCACTGTGACCCGCCCGGCGCCGCCGCCGGACGCTATGGCGAGGTCGCGGTAGCCGTCCCCGTTGAAGTCGCCCTGGAGGCCGGAGCCCGCGGCCGATGCCGTCTGGGGAAGCAGCCCCAGCGCCCCGACCGCCATAGCGCCGGTGGCCGCGACTGCCAGGACGGACGATATGCGTTTGCGCATGCGGTGTTGTCCTGTTCGGGGTGTCGGATGTCTGTATGGGTGATGACTCGCGACAGGCGGTACAGGTTGTGGCCCGTTCGGTGCGAATCTGCCTTGGATCGACGCATTCCGATGCGGTGACCCGGCGTGGTGGCGACACGGATGACGGGCGCTGCCACCCACTGCAAGGTGGAGAACGCGATGTCTCGCATTGCGAAAGCGGCGGCCGCCGCCCTCGGCACCGGTGCCCTGGTGATCGGCGGGACCGGTCCCGCCATGGCGAACGCCGGAGCCGAAGGGGGACCTACGGGCACCCGGTGTGGTCTTCGGCAACGCCTGCGCGAACGCCGGTCAGTCCGGGGCGGCGGCAACGACGACGGCAAGCCCGGTCACTGCCACGGCAGCTGACGACCGAGGCCGTACGCCGCCACACATGTGAAGAGCCTCGGCACCTCGATCGCCGCGTTCTTGGCATGGCTCACGCGTACCGGTAGATCCGGCTCATGTCCTCCAGCTCGTCGGGTGTGACGTCCCACGGCGGCAGCTTCTGATGACGGGTGGTGGTCCGGCCGTGCCGTGCGTCGCCAAGAGGTCCTCGCGTCACGGCGCGGCCCCCGTTGGATCGCCGTCGTGCGGCCGAAACGCGATCGCCGTGGTGGCCGGGCCGTGGACGGGCCCGAAGCCGCCTAGAGACCCGGGCCCGCCGTGAGGTCGGTGGTGGGAGCGGTTTGCAGCACGGGGCCGAGAACGCCCAGTTCCGGCAGCTTCAGGCCGGGCAGTCCGGCGCTGCCGGGCTTCGGCGCGGTCAGCGGGCCGTCCGCGGACAGTCCCGGCGCCAGTGCCCGCACGTCGGACGCGGGCGCGTCGACGCTGACGTGGTCGAAGCCGTCGTCGAGAACGTGGGCGAGCGGGACGCGCGCGTCCAGACCCGGCAGCCCGCCGTGCACCGGCACCCGCGGCACCACGCTCTCCGGGAGGAGCCGTCCCCGGACGAAACGCGGTGCCTCCGGCGTGCCTGTCGTCGGTACCGGAAGCTCGCCGCCGACCTTGGGCAGTTTCGTGCCGAGCGCGGTCTCGGCGCCGCCCAGCGGCACCGGAACGGGCACCGTGCCCACCGCCGCTGCCGGGGTGGCGGTGGCGACACCGACGGCCGCCGCGACTCCCGCGACGGCGGCGGCAAGGGTTCCTCGAGTGGTCGACTTCATGACAGGCACGGTCCCTTCCAGGATGGGCAGCACAATGTCCCTACGGCCAACGATCCCTAGGTGGCCGGCGGCGCGAGATTCCTTCGAGTGCCGCAGTAGTACGACGTACAAGACGTACGAAGGGCGGCCTCAGTTCTGCAGCGGCAGCCCGCCGAGCAGCGGGGCGTTGGACTCGTTCAGGCTCTTGGCGGCGCTGTTCACGGTGTGGAGTACGGAGCCCTTGTTCTCGGTGTCGAGCGCGTTCGACTGGTGCTTGACCGGCATCACGTCGACGGGACCCTTGGTGAGCGCGTTCACGGCACCATTGAGGCTGGTGGGCGTCACGTTGGCGGTGTCGTAGGCGAACGCGGGCGCGGCGGCCCCGGCGGCGACCAGGGACCCGGCAATGACGGCGGCAGCCTTCAGGGACTTCATCGTGTTCCTTTCGTTCGGCGACATACGTCACCGGCGGCTATGGGGTCGCCGTGCCTAACGAGTCCCGGGCGGGCCGGAAACCCCGGGGCGGGAGATTACCGAGTCCTCATATGAGATCTTCCGGAGCCGCGGCACGGCTTCTGAGGACTCCGGCACCGCTTCCGGGGCCCAGGCACCGCTTCCGGGGCCCCGGCACCGCTTGCGGGGGCTCCGGCACCCGCTTCCCGTGGCTCCGGCACCGCTTGCGGCGCTCGGACAGGGTCTCCGGGGTCCGACGCGGAACAGCCGTCGTGCCGGCTGCGGTGGCCGGGACAACGGCTGTTCGGGTTCTCGGGTGAAGCGCGGGAGGTGTCAGTCAGTGTTACGACGCCGTCCCGTCCGAGGCCCCCGCGGGAAGCGTGCTGACGGCGGCGGAGGCGCCGGGTGTGGTCAGTCCGTCGTCCTTGAGCAGGGAGTCGACGAGGTCGACCAGACTGTCGACCAGACCGGTGACCGCCGGGAGTACCTGGCCGACGTCTCCGGACGTGAGTGACTTCAGCAGGTCCTCGAGCGCCTTCTGGACGGCCGCCAGCGCGTCGCCCGCCGGGTCTGCCGCCCGCTGGACGCCCGAGGCCGCCTGGGCCGACGGCGCCGACCGGATCGACGTACTCGCCTCGGCGAGGGCGTCCTCCGCCGCCTCACCCAGCTTCTTGGCGTCGGCCGGTGTCAACCGGCCATTGTCGGTGGTGAGTACGGCGGTCGCGAGATCACGGACCGGGGTCAGCCGGCCGCCGAGGTCGCCGAGTCGGCTGAGGTCGCCCAGGCCGTTGAGCTCGGCGAGCAGCCGGTCGGCGCCCGGGAGGGACGTTCGGGGCACCGCCACACGGCTGTGTCCGCCGGCCGAGTCGGCCGCCAGGGCGGCCGGGCCGCTGATCCCGACCAGGAAGGCGGCGCAGAGTGCGGTGGAGGCGATACGCCGTGCGGACAGACCACGCATGAGTGTTCCTTTCGATGGGCGCCAGATCTCAGCCCACCGTTAAAGCGCTTGTCGTGGTCCGCAACCGACCACGGGACCGTCGCCGCCGCCATGGACTGCCGCCGCCCCTTCCCACCTGGTGCCACGGTGCGCCGGGCACCGCTTCGGAACGGAACGGCCGTTCGAGGGGGGTACGGCCGTCGGCCACCCTCCCGAGAGACCCCGGAGCAGTGCCGGGTTCCGGGAGAGCGGCCGACCGAAGGGCGCGCGTGGACGTCAGCCGTTGGCGCAGGTGTTGCCGAACGCCGGGTTCAGCAGACCGATGACGTCGACGGTGTTCCCGCACACGTTGACCGGAACGTGGATCGGGACCTGGATGACGTTGCCCGAGGCGACGCCCGGCGAGTTGGAGGCGAAGCCGTTCGCACCGCTGTCGGCGGCGGCGATGCCTGCACCGGCGGCGACAGCCGTGGCGGCGACAGAGGTAAGGACCAGGCCCTTGGCAATACGCGACATGGAGAAGTGCTCCTTGGGTTGACACACAAACACCCGGGCGAACACCCGGCGCCCTGTCAACGCCTGGCGGCCGTCCGGGTTGTGCCGCCAAAGGAGTGATCTCGGCGTGGCATCAGCCTGACATCCCGGAGCGACGCACCCGATTTCACCAGCTTCGGTCAGCCTGGTCGCTGGAGTCGAGAACCATGCCCGGCTGGGGCCGGACACGCGCGAGCCGCCGCGCCCGGCCCCGGTAGGGGCGCTGGGGCGCGACGGCTCGCGTCGACGCGGTCCTGGCTGCTCGCGGTGCCCGTCGCACGGGCCCGCGGTGCCGATCCTCTAGCGGTGGGAGCCGGTGGTCCGGCCGCGGCGGTAGAGGACGGCGCCGCCCGCGATCAGGGCCGCGCTGGCGGCCGAGGCCGCCAGCATCGCACCGGTGTTCGCGCTGCCCGTCTCAGCCATCTGCGGTGGGTTGCCGGACTCGGCGGGCGGGGTGTCGGCGCGCGGCGGGGTCTCGGTCCGCGTGGGCGGGAGGGGGGTGTCGCCGGCCGGCGGCGTGGTGCAGTCGCCGCCCTGGTCGTCGCAGTCGGTGCCGTTCGACGGGGGCGGCGTCGACACCGGGGTCGGTGTCGACACCGCGGGCGGCGTCGACACCGCGGGCGGCGTCGGCACCGCGGGCGGCGTCGGCACCGCGGGCGGCGTCGGCACCGAGATCTCCCCCGAGCCGTTGGCACACTGGTTGCCGAACGCGGGGTTGAGCGCCGCGGCACCGTCGACGGTGTTGCCGCAGGCGTTGACGGGCACCTCGACCGGCACCTGGACGGTGTTGCCGGACAGGACGCCGGCCGAGTTCTGGGAGGTGCCGTCCGCCTGCGAGTCGGCGAAGGCGGAGCCGCCGTACAGGGACAGCACACTCGTCGCGGCGGCCGCCACGAACACTCCCCTGCTCAGGGTCTGTCGCAATCTAGTTGTCTTCCTGCTCGAAGCCGCTCGAAGCGGCTTGAGAAACGTGACGATGTCGCGGGCCGGTCTCGGGTCGCGGAGTTCGACGTCCGAGGCCGGCCCTGGCACAGCCGTGCGGCTGGTGCGCCCGCGCGGTCAGGCGTTGGCGCAGGTGTTGCCGAACGCGGGGTTCAGCAGGGCGATGACGTCGACGGTGTTGCCGCACACGTTGACCGGAACGTGGATCGGGATCTGGATGGTGTTGCCCGAGATCACGCCCGCCGAGTCGGCGGCGCCGCCCGTGGCCCCGGCGTCGGCGAAGGCGGGGCCCGCCACGCCGAGGGCCAGGATGGCGCCCGTCACCACAGCAAAGCTCTTCTTCATAAAAGGTCCCTTCTTGGGGGTCATTCCCCGATGACGGCCAGAAACCGAGTGGGCGCGACCGGGCGGTCGCGACACTGAACGAGGAATAGACGCAATGGAAAACGGAAGAACGCATATCGCCCGATAAATCACTCGACTGCGCCGCGCACTCTGCGCCTCATCCCCGGCTGCTCACACGAAAAGGCTCTCCGGGAAAAGCCCGGACAGCCCGCGGCCGGAGCGGCGGACGGCCCGGGCCGACCCGGAATCGGATCAGCTTGCTTCGGTGTTGGACGACAGGAGCGAAACGTCGTCCAGTACGTGCGCCAGCGCACCGTCCCGCTTGGCCTGTGTCGAGTTGTCGGCGCACTGCTGCTGCTGGTGGTCCGACAGGACCGGGATGTCCTGGGCCACGACGCCGATCAGGGCAGCGGCGCCGGCGTCGACGTCCTGAACGCCCACGCACGGCTTGTTGAGCGTCCCCTGGACCAGCGAGAGCTGCGGGCTCATGCTGCCGTTCGTCGCCGAGTTGCCGAACGACGTCGAGGCGCCGGAGCCGTTCGAGACGGACGGTCCGTTGTCGTTGTCGATGGCAAGCGCCGTGGGGGCTGCCGCAACCGACATTCCCACGACAGAAGCGGCGGCCGCCACGGCGACCATTGCCTTCTTGAGCACTGCGCGTTCCTTTCTTCGTAGCGACGCATGCCCTACGGCCTCATTCAACATGAGGTCATGGGTTTGGTTGCGGATATTCACCCGGTTGGCTCGCGCCGCAGTCAAAAGGCCCCGAAAATCGGGAATCCCGGAAAACACACAAACACTTCGATGTGTCCGCCGTCGGAGTGAAGAGGAGAAACCGGTTCGCCACCTGGCAGTTGACCAGTGCACTCCGGTGGACGGGGTTTCCTCAGAAAGGACCGGTCAGTGATCAAGAAGATTGTTGCCACCGCGGCCATCGCCGCCTCCGCGCTGGGTGCCACCGCTGCCGCGGCCCCGCAGGCGCTGGCGCTCGGCAACGACGGCGGGCCGAGCGCCGAGAACGCCACGGGTTCGTCGCAGAGCTTCGGCAACTCGACCACGTACGGGACCATGAGCCCGCAGATGGCGCTCATCCAGGGGTCGTTCAACAAGCCCTGCGTCGCCGTGAGCGATCTGCCGATCGGCGCCGCCCTGCTCGGTGTGAGCGCCCAGGACATCCCGATCCTGTCGGACGACCTGAACCAGCAGTGCGCCGAGAACTCCACCCAGGCCAAGCGCGACGGTGCGCTGGCCCATCTGCTGGAGAACGTGTCACTGCTGTCCCGGAGCTCCGAGAGCTGACCGCGGCAGACGCGACAGCGGGCCGCCGAGTTCCTCGGCGGCCCGTTTCGCGTCGGCTCCCCGCGGCGCCGCGCCGGTCCTCCGGCACGCCCACGACAGCGCGTCCTTCGCCTACGACACCACGTCCTTGCGGGCGAACCCGCGGAAGGCCAGGGCGAAGAGCACCAGGGCGTAGCTGACGGAGACCGCCGTGCCCTGGATCATCCCCGACCACTCGGGGTGCGGCTGCACGGCGTCGGCCCAGGCGAACTGCCAGTGCGCGGGCAGGAAGTCGCGCCAGTTCCCGAGGGCCGTGACGGCGTCCAGGACGTTGCCGACGATGGTCAGCCCGACCGCGCCGCCCACCGCGCCCAGGGGCGCGTCCGTCTTGGTGGACAGCCAGAACGCCAGCGACGCGGTGACCAGTTGGGACACGAAGACGTACGCCACGACCACCAGCAGCCGCTGGGCGGCGGTGCCCGCGTCGAGCGCGCCGCCGGTGGGAATCTGCAAGGGACCCCAGCCGTAGGCGGCCGTGCCCACGGCGAGCGCCACCAGCGGCAGCAGCACCATGGCGGCCAGGCTCAGCCCCAGCCCGACGACGAGCTTGGACCGCAGCAGCCGGGCTCTGGGCACGGGCGCGGCGAGCAGATAGCGCAGCGAGGACCAGTTGGCCTCCGAGGCGACGGTGTCCCCGCAGAACAGGGCCACCGGGATCACCAGCAGGAAGCCCGCCGACACGAACAGGTTGACCGCGGCGAAGTTGGCCCCGGAGGCGGTGGCCGTGTCCATCAGGGTCACCTGGTTGTTGCGGGCGCCCGGGTCGCCGCCGATGGCGAAGGCGGCCACCAGGACGAACGGCAGCACGGCCAGGATGGCGCCCATGATCAGCGTGCGGCGCCGCTTCAGCTGCCGCACCAGCTCCACCCGCAGCGGCAGGGTGCGGCCCGCCCGGTAGCCGGTGGCCGTCTCGACGACGGCGGGCGTGCTCATGCGGAACCTCCGATCAGGGTGAGGAAGGCGTCCTCCAGGCGGCGATGCGGGCCGACCGAGGCGACCGGCACCTCCAGCCGCACCAGCTCCACGACGAGGCGCTCGGCGGTGCCGCCGGACTCCAGCCGCACCAGCAGGCCGGCCTCGGTGCGCACGGCGGAGGCGACGCCCGGCAGCGCGGACACCTTCTCGGCCACGGGCTCGTCCAGGGGCACGGCGGTGCCGACCAGCAGGGTGTCCCCGGAGCCGACGATCTCGTCCACCGGGCCCGCCTGCACCAGCCGCCCCCGGTCCATGACGACCAGGTGCGTGCAGGACTGCTCGACCTCGGCGAGCAGATGGCTGGAGACGATCACCGTGCGCCCGCCGGCCGCGTAGCGGATCATCACCTCGCGCATCTCGCGGATCTGGGGCGGGTCCAAGCCGTTGGTCGGCTCGTCCAGGATCAG
Organism: Streptomyces sp. MK7; assembly: GCF_032658145.1. Classification (NCBI taxonomy): domain Bacteria; kingdom Bacillati; phylum Actinomycetota; class Actinomycetes; order Kitasatosporales; family Streptomycetaceae; genus Streptomyces; species Streptomyces sp. MK7. The sequence goes on along the minus strand of NZ_JAVACL010000003.1, from coordinate 96,151 downwards.
CAGGTCGGGCAGGCCGAGCATGGCCTGGGCGATGGCCAGGCGCTGGCGCATGCCCTGGGAGTAGGTGCGCACCGCGCGGGCCAGCGCGTCACCGAGCCCGGCGATCCGCAGGGCCTCGTCGAGGTGGGCGTCCTCGGGTGGCCGGCCGGTGGCCCGCCAGTACAGCTCGAGGTTCTCCCGGCCGGACAGGTGCGGCAGGAAGCCCGCGCCCTCGACGAAGGCACCGACCCGGGACAGCACGGGCGCGCCGGGCCGGATCGCGTGGCCGAAGACGCGGATCTCGCCGCTGTCCGGCCGGATCAGGCCCATCAGCACGCGCAGGGTGGTCGTCTTCCCGGCACCGTTGGGCCCGAGCAGGCCGAGAACCTGGCCCTGCTCCACCCGGAACGACACGTCCCGTACCGCGTACCGGTCCGCCGCCCCGGCGTAGCGCTTGCTCAGGCCGGTGATCTGGAGCGGCACGTCGGCCAGTTCCGGATCCGGGGCCGGGGCGGCCGTGCGGCGGCGGGCGGTCAGCAGCAGCGCGAGCGCGATCAGCGCGCCCGCGGCCGGCAGCCACCACACCCAGGCGGGCAGGGGCGCCGCGCCGGTGGTCACCGCGGGTGCCGTGGGCACCTTCAGGCCGCTTCTGAGGGAGACGGTGTACGTGGCCGGCGCGGCCGGGGAGGCGTAGCCGAGGTCGGTGGAGGCGAGGACCAGGCGGAGCCGGTGGCCCTTCTGCACCTCGTGGTCGATCGCCGGGAGGGTGAGGCTGACGTCCTTGCCGGCCTTGGCGCCCGTGACCCGTACCGGGTCCACCAGCTGGGCGGGCAGCACCGGCCGCGCCCGGCCCGGCCCGACGTCGTAGAGCTTGGCGAAGAGCACGGCGTCGTCGCTGGTGGAGGTGGTGTGGACGGTGACCGTCGGCGATCCGGTGATCCGCAGGTCGCTGCTGACGGGGGTGGACTCGAAGCTCGCGTACTGCCCGGGGAAGTCGAGTGAGACGCCGACGCCGAGCGCGGAGAGCTGGGCGAGTGAGCCGCCCGAGCCGCCGAGGCCGGGCAACGAGGACACGGCGGGCGGATTGGCCCCCGCCGGGTTCTGGAACCGCTGCTCGCGTCCGGTCAGGGCGACGGTCCGCTGCCCGCTGGTCAGTCCCGGGTACGTGCTCGCGCTCGCGCCGCGCAGCAGGGCCGCGCCGTCGGTGGAGTCGACGCCTCCGGTGCGGGTGACTCGGAAGGCCGGGCCGGTGCCGGCGCCCGGGTCCTTCTTCAGGTACCGGTCGAACCAGGCCGTCACACGTGCCTGGACCCGGTCGGTCTCCAGGTCGCCGCCGTCGTGCCCGCCCGCGATCCAGTCCACGTCGACGGGTGCGCCGTTCGCCCGGATGGCCCGCGCGGCGGCGTCGGCCTGGCCGAGCGGGAAGAGCGAGTCGGACTGGCCCTGCACCAGCAGCGTGGGCACCCTGATCCGGCCGGCGACGGCGGACGGCGAACGCTCGTCGAGCATCCGGCGGGCCTCGGCGTCCGGCTTCCCGGACTCGGCGACCCGCTGGTACATCCGGCACAGCCCGGGCTCGAACCGCGAGCATCCGCCACCGGTGTTGAGGAAGACACCCGCCCACAGCTTCTTGAAGACGCCGTTCGGGAACAGGGCGTCGGCGAGGTTCCAGTACGTGATCGCCGGGGCGATGGCGTCCACCCGGTGGTCGTACCCGGCGGCGAGCAGGGAGATCGCGCCGCCGTAGGAGGCGCCGGCCACGCCCACGCGCGGGTCACCGGGCCGGTCGAGGAGGACCTGGGGCTGCCGGGCCAGCCAGTCGATCAGCTTCGAGACGTCGGCGACCTCGCCCCGGGGGTCGTTGAGCCCGATCCTCCCCGTGGACCTGCCGAAGCCGCGCGCCGACCAGGTCAGCACCGCGTACCCGTCCCGGGCCAGGTCCGCGGCCTGCTGCCGTACGTCCTCCTTGCTGCCGCCGAAGCCGTGCCCCAGCAGCACCGCGGGGTGGCGGCCGGTGCCGCCCGGGGTGAAGTACGAGGTGTCCAGGCGCACCCCGCCGCCCATGCTCATGACCCGGTCGGCGCGGTGCACCGGGGGCGGGTCGTCGGAGGCGACCGCCGTCCAGGTGCCGGCGCCGGCGAGCACGACGACGGCGGCCCCGGCGGCCAGCAGCCGCCTGGGCCTCCGTAGCAGCCCCCGGAATCCGGGCAGTCGAAGATCCATGTGTCCACGGTACGGGCCGCCACCGACAACGGGAGCAGCCCCGGGACCGACCCTGGCACCCTCCCGGGGGAGTACGGTGCCGGTCCCGCGTACCGCAGGGGCGGTACTTCTCACGACGGACCTGGCGCCGGACGGGCGGGAAGTGACGCCCGCGGAGGCCCGTGCGGGACCCGTTCCCGGAACCGGCGGGGGCCCGTGAGACAGGAACCCGCGATGGCACCGCACGGCGTGCGGACCGGGATCGCCCGCTCTCGTGGGCCGGGGCGTCAGAGGATGTGGGTGGGATCTGGCCCCCTGTGTCCCGTGCGCCCGCGGCGCTTGCGACGCGGGCGCACGGACAATGTCACGTGTATGAACCTCTTGGGACTTTCACCTGCGCCGGGCGGGGTGCCGGGTCAGGCCCGGGCGTCCTCCGGGATGGAGACCAGCCAGCGGGTGTCGCGGCGCGGGCGCAGGTAGAGCGCCCAGTACAGGGTCGCCACCGCCACGATCCCGCCGGTCCACAGCAGGTAGCTGGTCTCCTGCTGGCTGAGGATGTACGCGAGCACCGCGATCAGCAGCACCGGCATGGCGGGCCACAGCGGCATGCGCCAGGCGGGCGTGTGCCGGTGGGAGCCGCGGCGGGCGAGCAGGGCGGCGACCGCGACGAGGAGGTACATGCCGGTCACGGAGACGCCGGTGACGCCGTAGAGCATGTCGAGGTTGACGAAGCACAGCACGGCGCCGGGGACGCCCACCGCGAGCGTGGCGACCCACGGGGAGCCGAAGCGGCCCAGCTTGGCGAAGACGTTGTTGACGGGCTCGGGCCAGGCCTTGTCGCGGGCGGAGGCGAACAGCACGCGGGAGTTCTGGATGACCATGACGATGCCGGCGTTGATGATCGCCAGGGCCACGCAGAGGCTGACGAAGGTGCCGACCGCGGAGTTGGACCACGCGGTCACCATCGAGCTGAGGTCGCCGCCCGTCAGCTCCTGGAGGTCGGAGGCGCCCATCGTGATGGCGACGACCGGCACCAGGATGATCACCGTGGAGATCGCGAGGGTGGCGAGCACCGTGCGGGCCACGTTGCGGCGCGGGTGCTCGAGCTCCTCGGAGAGGTACACGGCGGTCGAGAAGCCCTGGGTGACGAAGAGGGCGATGGCGAGGCCGGAGACGACCAGCATGGCCGTCACGGTGTCGGTGTGGCCGCCCGAGCCGGCCACCTGCATGGACAGGAGGCTGCCGGCGCCCCGGTGGCTGTGCGTGAAGCCCAGCAGGGCGACCACGGCGGCGGCGATGACCTCCAGGACCAGGAAGATGCCGGTGATCCAGGCGTTGGCGCGCAGGTCGAGCAGACCGGCGAGGGTGGCCAGCAGCATCACGCCGGCGCCGGTCATCGCCGGGTCGAGGTGCGCGATCGGGAACAGGTAGTCGGCCGTGCCCATCGCGATCACCGGCGGGACGATCATCACGACCAGCAGGGACAGGACGAAGACCAGCCAGCCCGCCAGCCGCCCGGCCATCGTGGAGACCATGGCGTACTCGCCTCCCGCGCTGGGGATGAGGGTGCCCAGCTCGGAGTAGCAGAACGCCACGGCGATACAGAGGAGGGAGCCGATGGCGATCGTCAGGGCGGTGGCGGTGCCGAGCGAGCCGAACAGGTCGGGGACGACCACGAAGAGGGTGGAGGCGGGGGTGACGCACGAGAGGGTGAGCAGGGTGCCGCCGACGACGCCGATGGAACGCTTGAGCGTCTGGGGACTGTCGGACGCCTCTGTGAGGTCGGCGTCGACAGGGCGGAGCGTGTCGGTCATGCGGCGGTTCCGATCGACTTGAGCGGGTGAGGGTGGGGGACGGGAGCGCTATCGCCTCCGGCGGATCGTCTTCGCGTCTGTGTCGTCCGCTCCCGGCGCTGCATGGAACCCCGGCGAAAACCGCTGCGTCAATGGCCGATCACCTTCGGATTCCGCACTTACGGAACGGAAGGTTCGACATCACTTTCCCAGGCTGCGACGTCCTGTCAGTGAGACCATCAAGATGATTTGTCTTGTGACCTTGCTTTCAAAGATCATTAAGCTGAAATCCCTTCACCATCCGTTTCGTCCGGGCTGAACGAGAACCGAAGCCAACGCGTCAAAAAAATGTCAACGCGTCCGGTATCCGGACGGCCCGGGGAGGCCCCCGGGGCTGTCACAGGGCCCCGCTAGAGTCGACGGCCACAGCCGAATCACAGCAACGGGTGGGGACTCATGAAGCTGAAGCACACCGCGGTGTGGGTGGCATTCACGGCGGCGACGGTGCTCGCCGCCTCCGCGTGCAGCGCGGAGACGACGAAGAAGGCCGCCGAGGCCGCCGGCGACGCGCAGGGCCTGATCAAGGCCGCACTGACCCGGGCGACGGACCGGACGCAGAACCTCGGCTCGGCGGACGTACGCATGACCACGGACCTGGGCAACGGCTCCCGTCCGGTCACCATGGACGGCACCTACTCCTGGGGCCACGGTTTCGCCTTCGACGCCGAGATGGACACCAAGGCCGCCCAGATGGGGCAGTTGCACGCCGCCCCCAAGACCCGCACGATCTTCGTGGACGGCGCCTACTACTACGACATCGACCCGCAGCCCTCCGGCCCGCTCAAGGGTAAGGAGTGGATGAAGATCGACGCGTCGGCGATCTTCGGCGAGAAGGGCGCCCAGGCCCTCGGCGGCAGCAGCGGCGCGGGCAGCCCCGCGGCCTCCATGAGAGGCCTGAAGTACGCGAGCAACGTCGACGACCTCGGCAAGGAGACCGTCGACGGACAGCTGACGCACCACTACAAGGCCGTCATCGACCGGGCGCACATGGGCCGGTTCAAGGAGGCCTACGGCAACCAGGACAACCTCTTCAACTCCATGACGGGCGGCGGGGACTCCATCACGATGGAAGTCTGGGTCAACGACAAGGACCTGCCGGTGCGCCTGACGGAGGAGTTCGGCAAGGCCACGGTCACCATGGACTTCGAAAAGTTCGGCGCCACGGCGGCCGTCAAGGCTCCGCCCGCCGCGCAGACGGGCGATCTCACCGACGCGGTGAAGGCGCAGCAGCAGAAGCGGCAGCAGGGCTGACCGCACGACGGTGCCCCGCCCTCCCGGTGGAGGCGCGGGGCACCGTCGTCGGGGCCGGCTCAGTGGTTGCGCGGGAAGCCCAGGTCCACGCCCGCCGGGGCCTCCGACGGGTCCGGCCAGCGGGTGGTGACGACCTTGCCGCGGGTGTAGAAGTGGGTGCCGTCGTTGCCGTAGATGTGGTGGTCGCCGAAGAGCGAGTCCTTCCAGCCGCCGAAGGAGTGGTAGCCCACCGGCACCGGGATCGGCACGTTGACGCCGACCATGCCGGCCTCGATCTCCAGCTGGAAGCGGCGGGCGGCGCCGCCGTCACGGGTGAAGATCGCGGTGCCGTTGCCGAACGGCGAGGCGTTGATCAGGGCGACACCCTCCTCGTAGGTGTCGGCGCGCAGCACGCACAGCACCGGGCCGAAGATCTCGTCCTGGTACGCCTTGGCGCTGGTCGGCACCTTGTCCAGCAGCGACAGGCCGATCCAGTGGCCGTCCTCGTAGCCCTCCACGGTGTAGCCGGTGCCGTCCAGGACCACTTCGCAGCCCTCGTCCGCGGCGCCCTTCACATAGGAGGCCACCTTGTCGCGGTGCGCCCTGGTGATGAGCGGGCCCATCTCGGCGGCCGGGTCGTGGCCCGGGCCGATCTTGATCTTCTCGGCGCGCTCGCGGATCTTCTCCACCAGTTCGTCGCCGATCGAGCCGACCGCGACGACGGCCGAGATGGCCATGCAGCGCTCGCCCGCCGAGCCGTAGGCGGCGGAGACGGCGGCGTCGGCCGCCGCGTCCAGGTCGGCGTCCGGCAGGACCAGCATGTGGTTCTTGGCGCCGCCGAGGGCCTGTACGCGCTTGCCGTGGGCGGCGGCGGTGGTGTGGATGTAGCGGGCGATCGGGGTGGAGCCGACGAAGGAGACCGCCTTGACGTCCGGGTGCTCCAGGAGGCGGTCGACGGCCACCTTGTCGCCGTGGACGACGTTGAACACGCCGTCCGGCAGGCCCGCCTCGGCCAGCAGCTCGGCGAGCCTGACGGACGCCGACGGGTCCTTCTCGCTCGGCTTCAGCACGAAGGTGTTGCCGCAGGCGATGGCGATCGGGAACATCCACATCGGGACCATCGCCGGGAAGTTGAACGGCGTGATGCCGGCGACCACGCCCAGCGGCTGCCGGATGGAGGCCACGTCCACCCGCGTGGCGACCTGGGTGGACAGCTCCCCCTTGAGCTGGACGGTGATGCCGCACGCCAGGTCGACGATCTCCAGGCCGCGCGCGACCTCGCCGAGCGCGTCGGAGTGCACCTTGCCGTGCTCGGCGCTGATCAGCTCGGCGATCTCGTCGCGGTGGGCGTCCAGCAGCGCACGGAACCGGAACAGGATCGCGGTCCGCTGGGCCAGCGAGGTCTGGCTCCAGGCGGTGAACGCGTCCTTGGCGGTGGCGACCGCCGTGTCCACCTCCTCCACGGAGGCGAACGCGACCTTCGTGGTGACCGCTCCGGTCGCCGGGTCCGTGACCGGCCCGTACGTCCCCGAGGCGCCTTCGACGGTCTTCCCGCCGATCCAGTGGTTGACGATCTTCGTCATGCCGGGTTACTCCTTCGCAGACGGCGCAGATGGCGGCGTCGGGTCGAGACATGCCGTTCGTACAGCTCGTGGGCCGTGGCCGCGGGCCCTCGGGTCGCGGTCTCGGCCACGTATCCATCCCACCAGGGGCCGCACCCCGGGCGCGCCCGACAGAGTGTCTGCGGTTGTGGTCGTCGCGTAGACACATGGGGCCGCATGGACACCGTGGGGAGCCTCCGGCACCCACAGGCGGGGCGGGGACTGCGGGTGCGGGAGGGGGCGGGTCCGGGAGGGGGCGGGTCCGGGAGGGGGCGGGTCCGGGAGGGGGCGGGTCCGGGAGGGGGCGGGTGACCTCCGGCGCGGGGCCGTAGCGGGCGGGGAGTCGGCGCTCGCACTTCGCTCCTGCCAGGGCGAAGCGGCCTCCCGCACCGGAGGCGATCGGTGGCCGGACGGCGCGGGGCCCGGGTGTGTCCACCCAACGTGCGCTGCCCGCCCGGCTCTTGGGACTGCTCGTCCACTGTGCCGTGATGTATCTGGGTGTACCCGCACCGTACAACCGCCGCCCGCCCAGGACGCGCGCCACTCGCGGGAACGGCCGGCGAATGTGTGTGCGCGGCCGTCGCCCGGGTCACGCCGGACGGCGTACGGAACGCGGTCGGTCACCCGGCCCCGCCTCCTCCCCGCACCGCCCCGGCCTCCAGGGCGGCCTCGACCTCGGCCGGGGTGGGCATGGCGGAGGAGCACTCCAGCCGGGAGGCGACGATCGCGCCGGCGGCGTTGGCGTACCGCATGATCCGCTCCAGGTCCCACCCGGCGAGCAGTCCGTGGCACAGCGAGCCGCCGAAGGCGTCGCCGGCGCCGAGCCCGTTGACGACGTCGACCGGGAGCGGCGGCACCTCGGCCGACTCGCCCGCGGCGCTGACGGCGAGGACGCCCTTGGGTCCCTGTTTCACCACGGCCAGTTCCACGCCGGCCTCCAGCAGGGCTCGGGCGGCGGCGTGCGGCTCGCGCAGGCCGGTGGCGACCTCCACCTCGTCGAGGTTGCCGACCGCGACGGTGGTGTGCCGCAGGGCCTCGGCGTAGAAGGGGCGGGCGGCCTGCGGGTCGGCCCAGAACATGGGGCGCCAGTCCAGGTCGAAGACGGTGGTGCCGGCCCTGGCCCGGTGGGCGAGCGCGGCCAGGGTCGCCGTACGGCTGGGCTCCTCGCTCAGGCCGGTGCCGGTGACCCAGAAGACGCTCGCGTCGAAGACGGCGTCGAGGTCGAGCTCGTGGGCGTCGATCTCCAGGTCGGGAGCCTTGGGCTGCCGGTAGAAGTACAGCGGGAAGTCGTCCGGCGGGAAGACCTCGCAGAAGGTCACCGGTGTGGGCAGCCCGGGCACCGGCGTGACCCAGCGGTCGTCGACGCCGAAGCCGCGCAGCGCCTCGTGCAGATAGGCGCCGAACGGGTCGTCCCCGGTACGGGTGATCACCGCCGTACGGCGGCCGAGGCGCGCGGCGGCGACCGCCACGTTGGTCGCCGAGCCGCCCAGGAACTTGCCGAAGGAGGACACCTGGGCGAGCGGCACACCCGTCTGGAGCGGGTAGAGGTCCACACCGATCCGTCCCATGGTGATCAGGTCGTACGCCATCGGCTTCCGCGTCCCTTCGCTCGACTCCCCCGGTTGTAGTGCCGTACCCGGAAGGCTGTCAATAGTTTGTCCGGACATTCGGACGAGCGGAGGGGGAGCGCGGGATCGTCAAGGCGTTCCCCGGCCTCAGGTCTGTCACGAACGCAACTCTCCGGTCACACCTGTCTCAGGTTTACGGGGCCTTGGTCACGCCCGGTCGACAGACGCTCGCCGCGGGCCCTCCGCGTCGTTCACCGAGCACAGGCTTTGTGATCGCCGACGCGGCGCCCGGCTCCCCCGACGGCCCTCCGGCCGCCGCCGTGGCGCGCGCAGGGAGGTGCAGTCATGACCGACCGAAGGCTCTGGTCGTACAAGGACATCGCGGCACACATCCGGGTGCAGCCGGACACCGTGCGGTCCTACCGCAAGCACGGCCTGCTGCCGCCGCCCGACCATGTGGAGGGCGGCAGGCCCTACTGGTACGCGGACACCGTCCGCGCCTGGGTGGCGTCCCGGCCCGGCAACCGGGGCCGGGGAGCCGACTGAGACACGAGCCCGGCGCCCGCCGGTTCCCAGCAGCGACAGGCCCCGGCACCGACAGCTCCCGGCCCGGCCGGTCCCAGCGCCGCGGCCCCATCGCGGCCGGTCCCATCCCGGCCGGTCCCAGCGCCGCGGTCCCATCGCGGCCGGTCCCGGCAGCGGCCGGGCTCAGCGCCAGGGTTCTATGACCGTGACCCCGGCTCCCGGCGCCGTCCCCATCGACGCGAGCGCCTCCGGCACGGCCGCCAGGAGGATGGTCGACGTCACCAGCAGATCGGGGCGCAGGACGCCCGCCTCGACCAGGCGCAGCATCTCCGGGTAGGCGTGCGCGGCCATGCCGTGGCTGCCGAGGAGTTCGAGCTCCAGCGCGATCGCCCGGGCCATGGGGACCGGGGTGGTCCCGGTCGCGGAGGGCAGCAGGCCGACCTGGACGTGACGGCCGCGGCGGCGCAGGCCGTTCACCGAGGCGGCGCAGGTGGCGGGCGAACCGAGCGCGTCGAGGGAGAGGTGGGCACCGCCGCCGGTGACCTCGCGGATTCGCTCCGCGGTGTCCCGGCCGTCGGAGGCGTCCACACACTCCGTCGCGCCGAACTCGCGGGCCAGCTCCAGGGCCCGCCGCGATATGTCCACCGCCACGACCCGCGCCCCGCAGGCCGCCGCGATCATCACCGCGGACAGGCCCACGCCCCCGCAGCCGTGCACGGCGACCCACTCTCCGGCGGCGAGGCGGCCCTGCTGGACCACCGCGCGGTAGGCCGTGGCGTAGCGGCAGCCGAGCGAGGCGGCCGTGGCGAAGGACAGCCCGTCGGGCACGGCCACGAGGTTCACATCGGCGTGGTCGAGCGCCACGTACTGGGCGAAGGAGCCCCAGTGGGTGAATCCGGGCTGGCTCTGGCGTTCGCACACCTGCTGGTCGCCCGCCGCGCAGGAGGGGCAGCCGCCGCAGGCGCAGACGAAGGGCGCGGTCACGCGGTCGCCGGGGCGCCAGCGGCTCACCTGGTCACCGACCGCCTCGACGACACCCGCGAGCTCGTGACCGGGCACGTGCGGCAGCGTGATGTCGGGGTCGTGGCCCTGCCAGCCGTGCCAGTCGCTGCGGCACAGGCCGGTCGCCTCGACCCGCACCACGACCCCGTGCTCCGCGGGCCGCGGATCGGCCACCTCCCGGACCCGGGCCGGCTCCCCGTACCGCTCGAACACCACAGCCCGCATCCGTCGCCTCCCCTTCGCGAGATCACCGTCCGGCGGAACGCTACTCGGTGAGCCGCGCCGCTCCTTTGGGTTCATACCCCCTAGGGGTATAGTCTGAAGAGAGGAGGGTCCTCATGGGCCCCGCAGACCCCACATGCCCGTCGCATGCCGTGCGCGGACACACCCGACGAGGAGAGCGACATGACCGCCCAGACCGAGACTCCGGACACCGTCACCACCGTCTACAAGGTGAGCGGGATGAGCTGCGGCCACTGCGAGGGCTCCGTCTCCGCCGAGATCTCCGGGCTCCCCGGCGTCAGCTCCGTCAAGGCCGTCGCCTCGACCGGCGACGTCACCGTCACCTCCGCCGCCCCGCTGGACGAGGAGGCGGTGCGGGCCGCCGTGGACGAGGCGGGCTTCGAGCTCGTCGGCCGCGCCTGACCCGGGCGTCCGGGACACCACGTATCTCTCGACACCGGGCCGCATCGACCAGCTGATACTGGCTCTGTGCGGTCCGGTCCGTTCCCTGGAGTACGGACATGACCAGCGTCACCAGCACCACCACCGGCGGCGGCACGGCGGCCTCGGCCGCGCAGGCCGCACCGGCGGCTTCCACGAAGTCCGGTGAGAAGACCGGCGTACAGACCAGCGCGCAGACGGGCGCACAGACCGGCGCGCCGGACACCCCGGTGTCCCAGGTGGAGCTGCTCATCGGCGGGATGACCTGCGCCTCCTGTGCGGCCCGCGTGGAGAAGAAGCTCAACCGGATCGACGGCGTCACCGCGACGGTGAACTTCGCGACGGAGAAGGCCAGGGTCACCTACCCCCAGGGGGTACAGGTGTCCGACCTGATCGACACCGTCGTGAAGACGGGATACACCGCCGAGGAGCCACCGCCGCCGGACCCGGAACCCGCCACGCGGGAGGCGCAGCCGGCCGCCGCCTCGGACCCCGAGGTGGCCGCCCTGCGGCAGCGGCTGGTCGTCTCCGCGCTGCTCGCCGTGCCGGTGATCCTGCTGTCCATGGTCCCGCCCCTGCAGTTCGACAACTGGCAGTGGCTCGCGCTGACGCTCGCCGCGCCGGTCGTGGTCTGGGGCGGCCTGCCCTTCCACCGGGCGGCCCTCACCAACGCCCGGCACGGCGCCGCCACCATGGACACGCTGGTCTCGGTCGGCACGCTGGCCGCGTTCGGCTGGTCGCTGTGGGCGCTGTTCCTCGGCGACGCGGGCACGCCCGGCATGCACGACGAGTTCCGTCTCACCGTCTCCCGGACGGACGCGGCCTCCACGATCTACCTCGAGGTCGCCTCCGGAGTCGTGGCGTTCATCCTCCTCGGCCGTTATCTGGAGGCGCGCTCCAAGCGGCGGGCGGGTGCCGCGCTGCGGGCGCTGCTGGAGCTGGGCGCGAAGGACGTGGCCGTGCTCCGGGGCGGCCGGGAGATCCGGGTCCCGGTGTCCGAGCTGGCCGTCGGCGACCGGTTCGTCGTCCGGCCCGGCGAGAAGATCGCCACCGACGGCACGGTCGTGGAGGGCGCCTCGGCGGTCGACGCCTCGATGCTGACCGGCGAGTCCGTGCCGGTGGACGTGGCGCCCGGCAGCACGGTCACCGGCGCCACCGTCAACGCCGGCGGCCGGCTGGTCGTCGAGGCCACCCGGGTCGGCGCCGACACCCGGCTGGCGCGGATGGCGAAGCTGGTCGAGGAGGCGCAGAACGGCAAGGCGCAGGTGCAGCGACTGGCCGACCGGATCTCGGCGGTGTTCGTGCCGATCGTCCTCCTCATCGCCGTCGGCACCCTGCTGACCTGGTTGTTCACCACCGGTGACGTCACGGCCTCGTTCACCGCCGCCGTCGCGGTACTGATCATCGCCTGCCCGTGCGCCCTGGGCCTGGCCACGCCGACCGCGCTGATGGTCGGCACGGGCCGGGGCGCCCAGCTCGGCATCCTGATCAAGGGTCCCGAGGTGCTGGAGTCCACCCGCCGCGTCGACACGATCGTGCTGGACAAGACGGGGACGGTCACCACCGGCCGGATGACCCTCCAGGACGTCCATGCCGCGGAAGGCACCGACGAGAAGGAGCTGCTGCGGCTCGCGGGCGCCCTGGAGCACGCCTCCGAGCACCCGGTCGCCCGCGCGATCGCGGCAGGCGCCGAGGAGCGCGTCGGCCCGCTGCCCCCCGTCGAGCGGTTCGAGAACGTTCCCGGGCGGGGCGTGCGCGGGCATGTGGACGGCCATGACGTCGTGGTGGGGCGGCTGATCGAGGAACTCGGGGAGCTGCCCGCCGAGGTGGCCCGGGCCCGCGGCGAGGCCGAGGCGGAGGGCCGGACGGCCGTCGTGGTCGGCTGGGACGGGACGGCACGCGGTGTCGTGGCCGTGGCCGACACGGTCAAGGAGACCAGCGCCGATGCCGTACGGCAGCTGCGCACGCTGGGGCTGCGGCCGGTGCTGCTGACCGGCGACAACCGCGCGGTCGCCGAGTCGGTGGCGCGGACGGTCGGGATCGACCCCGGCGACGTGGTCGCCGAGGTACTGCCCGAGGACAAGGTCGCGGCGGTCGAGCGGCTGCGCGCCGAGGGGCGGATCGTGGCCATGGTCGGGGACGGCGTCAACGACGCGGCCGCGCTGGCCACCGCCGACCTGGGCCTGGCGATGGGCACCGGCACGGACGCCGCCATCGAGGCGGGCGACCTGACCCTGGTGCGCGGGGACCTGCGGGTGGCCGCGGACGCCATCCGGCTCTCCCGGCGGACGCTGGCCACGATCAAGGGGAACCTGGTGTGGGCCTTCGGCTACAACGTGGCCGCGCTGCCGCTGGCCGCCGCCGGGCTGCTCAACCCGATGATCGCGGGGGCGGCGATGGCGTTCTCCTCGGTGTTCGTGGTGACGAACAGTCTGCGGCTGCGGACGTTCCGTTGAACCGGAAGTGCTCGGCACCGAAGTAAGAGTCCCCCTAGAGTCCGACGCGCTCCTCACATAAGCTCTTCACAAGGCTCGCGCATCATCCTTACGCTTGGGCCTCGATCGCCATACCAGGCCTCTTGAAGCACCTATGGGGACATAGGCAAGAGACACAGATCACAGTGATGTGAACGTAACCATCGAAGGGGTTCGAAGGTCTAAGTTGGCGATGTCAGGAAGGCGTCTTGGGGGGCGCCGACTGACATCTGGGGATGTCTTGGGGGACTTCCTCAGAGATGCGTTGCCGGGGCACGTACACCGGGAAGCTTTGAGCGGCCCTCCCGGGCGTGCGCTGTCCCGGCAGATCGCACGCCCGTACGGCCGTACACGCGGCCGTACGGCAGTGCTAGGGGGACGGCGAGTTCTGCTCGCCGGGCTCACAGCGGTTCAGGCGCTGGTTCTCACAGACGCCCGGCCGGATCCCGTGGGGGGAATCCGCACCGGGACACGGGAAGGCGCCCTGGCCGCCGGCCCGTGGGGGGACCGGCGCACCAGGGCGCCTTCCGCTTTTTTGTGGCGCTGTTTTTTGTGGCTCGGTTCGCCTCCGGGGCGCTCTGAGCCGGTGTCGAGAGCACGACCGTACTCGGCCCTTCGGGCCTCCGCGCACTCATGGTCTCGACGCCGACGCGCCCCTTCGGCTCACTCGCCGCTCCAGGGGACGAACCCCAGCCCGGCGAGGTGTGCGGTTCCGCTCAAGCGGGGCGAAAGCATCGCATCACAGCCGCCAAGGAGCACCGCCCGAGCGGCGCCCCCGCCGGCAGGCGTCAGCGCTCGACCGGGACGAAGTCCCGCTCCACCACACCCGTGGCCGTGCTGACCCGGGGGACACCCCCCGGACCCCCGGCCACCTGAAGCCGCCGACCACACCCAGCAAACCGGCTACGCCACCCAAGCCGAAGGCCACAGCCGTCCCAAGAAGTACGGACCGAGCGGCGCCCCCCGACGGCAGGCGTCAGCGCTCCTCGACCGGGATGAAGTCCCGCTCCACCACACCCGTGTAGATCTGGCGCGGGCGGCCGATGCGGGAGCCCGGCTCCTTGATCATCTCGTGCCACTGGGCGATCCAGCCCGGCAGGCGGCCCAGGGCGAACAGGACCGTGAACATCTCGGTCGGGAAGCCCATGGCCCGGTAGATCAGGCCGGTGTAGAAGTCGACGTTCGGGTAGAGCTTGCGCTCGACGAAGTAGTCGTCGGAGAGGGCGTGCTCCTCCAGCTTCAGGGCGATGTCGAGGAGCTCGTCCTCCTTGCCCAGGGCCGAGAGCACGTCGTGCGCGGCGGCCTTGATGATCTTGGCGCGCGGGTCGAAGTTCTTGTAGACCCGGTGGCCGAAGCCCATCAGACGGACGCCGTCCTCCTTGTTCTTCACCTTGCGGATGAAGGTGTCGACGTCGGAGCCGGAGTCGCGGATGCCCTCCAGCATCTCCAGGACGGACTGGTTGGCACCGCCGTGCAGGGGACCCCACAGGGCGTTGATGCCGGCCGAGATGGACGCGAACATGTTGGCCTGCGAGGAGCCGACCAGGCGGACCGTGGAGGTCGAGCAGTTCTGCTCGTGGTCGGCGTGCAGGATCAGCAGCTTGTCCAGCGCGGAGACGACGACCGGGTCCAGCTCGAACTCCTGGGCGGGGACCGAGAAGGTCATGCGCAGGAAGTTCTCGACGTAGCCGAGGTCGTTACGCGGGTAGACGAACGGGTGACCGATCGACTTCTTGTACGCGTAGGCCGCGATCGTCGGAAGCTTGGCGAGCAGCCGGATGGTGGAGAGGTTGCGCTGCGTCTCGTCGAACGGGTTGTGGCTGTCCTGGTAGAAGGTGGACAGCGCGGAGACGACCGACGACAGCATCGCCATCGGGTGGGCGTCGCGCGGGAAGCCCTTGTAGAAGTTCTTGACGTCCTCGTGCAGCAGGGTGTGCCGCGTGATGTCGTTCTTGAAGGAGCTGAGCTCGTCGACGGTCGGCAGCTCACCGTTGATCAGCAGGTAGGCCACCTCCAGGAAGGTGGAGCGCTCGGCCAACTGCTCGATCGGGTAGCCGCGGTACCGGAGGATGCCCTGCTCGCCGTCGAGGTAGGTGATGGCGGATTTATAGGCCGCGGTGTTGCCGTAGCCGCTGTCGAGTGTCACCAGACCGGTCTGGGTGCGGAGCTTCCCGATGTCGAAGCCCTTGTCGCCGACGGTGCTGTCGACCACCGGGTAGGTGTACTCGCCGCCGTCGTACCGCAGTACTACAGAGTTGTCGCTCACGTCTTCCCTCACCGACGTAGTGCCTCATCTTCGAGGTGCCCTGACTGTCTCTACCATCCCCCATTTGGCTCAGGAGAGTGCACTCGGGGTCGACCATTGGGCCTATTGGCGGCACTCAGTGCCGTCAACCTGCTCATCCTGCCCCCTCGATCCGGCGACGGGAAGGGCTGTGTGACCTTTGCGACTCGTTTGATCGATCATTTTTGGTGACGCCCGGGCCGGCGCCCGGACGGTCGGGAGCCTTCGGGCCGGTCAGAGCCCGGCAAGAACCCGGTCAGGATCCCGCGAGCCGGAAGTCCAGCGCCGTACAGCGCCGGCCCGCCGAGACTGTGCGCACCGCCTGGCCGATCGCCTTGCGCGAACCGACGAGGACGACCAGCTTCTTGGCCCGTGTCACCGCCGTGTACAGCAGGTTTCGCTGCAGCATCATCCAGGCGCCGGTGGTGACCGGGATCACCACGGCGGGATATTCACTTCCCTGTGAACGGTGGATGGTGACCGCGTAGGCGTGCGCCAGTTCGTCCAGTTCGTCGAATTCGTACGGAACCTCCTCGTCCTCGTCCGTCAGTACCGTCAGGCGCTGGTCGACCGGGTCGAGCGAGGTGACCACGCCCACGGTGCCGTTGAAGACACCGTTCTTCCCTTTCTCGTAATTGTTGCGGATCTGGGTGACCTTGTCGCCGACGCGGAAAACCCTTCCGCCGAACCGTTTTTCGGGCAGATCGGGCCGGCCGGGGGTGATGGCCTGCTGGAGCAGGCCGTTGAGCGTGCCGGCGCCGGCCGGGCCGCGGTGCATGGGCGCCAGCACCTGCACGTCCCGGCGCGGGTCGAGTCCGAACCGGGACGGGATCCGGCGGGCCGCCACGTCCACGGTGAGCCGGCCGGCCTCCTCGGTCTCGTCCTCGACGAAGAGGAAGAAGTCCTTCATTCCGTCGGTGACCGGGTGCTGCCCGGAGTTGATCCGGTGCGCGTTGGTCACCACGCCCGACTGCTGGGCCTGGCGGAACACCCGCGTCAGACGCACGGCGGGGACGGGGCTGCCGTCGGACAGCAGGTCCCTGAGGACCTCGCCGGCGCCGACGCTGGGCAGCTGGTCGACGTCCCCGACGAACAGCAGATGGGCTCCCGGGGGCACCGCCTTGACCAGCTTGTTGGCCAGCAGCAGGTCCAGCATGGAGGCCTCGTCGACGACCACCAGGTCGGCATCCAGCGGGCGGTCCCGGTCGTAGGCCGCGTCCCCTCCGGGCTTGAGCTCCAGCAGACGGTGGACGGTCGAGGCCTCCGCGCCCGTCAGCTCGGACAGGCGCTTGGCGGCCCGGCCGGTGGGCGCGGCCAGTACGACCTTCGCCTTCTTGGCGCGGGCCAGTTCCACGACGGAGCGCACGGTGAAGGACTTGCCGCAGCCGGGGCCGCCGGTGAGCACCGCCACCTTCTCGGTCAGCGCCAGCCTCACGGCCGCCTCCTGCTCGGGGGCGAGGTCCGCGCCCGTGCGCCCCCTGAGCCAGCCCAGGGCCTTGTCCCAGGCGACGTCCCGGAAGGCGGGCATCCGGTCGGCGTCCGTGCGCAGCAGGCGCAGCAGCTGGGCGGACAGGGAGAGTTCGGCGCGGTGGAAGGGGACCAGATAGACGGCGGTGACCTGTTCGCCGCCGTCGGGGGCGGGGACCTTCTCGCGCACGACACCGGGTTCCTCGCCGTCCTCGCCCGGCTCCGCCAGCTCGGCCAGGCACTCGATGACCAGGCCGGTGTCCACCTGGAGCAACTTGACGGCATCCGCGATCAGCCGCTCCTCCGGCAGGAAGCAGTTCCCCTGGTCGGCGGACTGCGACAGGGCGTACTGCAGGCCCGCCTTGACGCGCTCCGGGCTGTCGTGCGGGATGCCGACGGACCGGGCGATCCGGTCGGCGGTGAGGAAGCCGATGCCCCAGACGTCGGCGGCCAGCCGGTAGGGCTGGTTCTTCACCACGGAGATGGAGGCGTCGCCGTACTTCTTGTAGATGCGCACCGCGATCGACGTGGAGACCTCGACGGTCTGGAGGAAGAGCATGACCTCCTTGATCGCCTTCTGCTCCTCCCAGGCGTCGGCGATCTTCTTCGTCCGCTTGGGGCCGAGGCCGGGGACCTCGATCAGCCGCCCCGGCTCCTCCTCGATGATCTTCAGGGTGTCCAGTCCGAAGTGCTGGGTGATGCGGTCGGCGAAGACCGGTCCGATGCCCTTGACCAGGCCCGAGCCGAGGTAGCGGCGAATGCCCTGGACGGTGGCCGGCAGGACCGTCGTGTAGTTCTCGACCAGGAACTGCTTGCCGTACTGCGGGTGGGAGCCCCAGCGGCCCTCCATGCGCAGGGACTCGCCGACCTGGGCGCCGAGCAGCGCGCCGACCACCGTGAGCAGGTCGCCGCCGCTGCGGCCGGTGTCGACCCGGGCGACCGTGTAGCCGTTGTCCTCGTTGACGTATGTGACGCGCTCGAGCACGGCCTCGAGCACGGCCGTCTGCCGCTCCCCCGCCCCCGCCGCCCGGGCACCGGCTGTCTGATTGGACATGATCCGACGTTACCGCCCGGGTACGACAGCGCGGTCCGCCTGTGGACGACGGGCACCCCTGGGAGCGGACGACGAGCGCTGCGCCTGTGGACGACTTCATCACGATCCGGTCTCAGGGGTTGTTTCCAGCCGTGTAATCGTTTCCAATCCTCGTGTAATCGATTCCACGAGGAGGTGGAACGACGATGGCGAGCATCAAGGACGTCGCCGCCGAGGCGGGCCTGTCCGTCGCCACGGTCTCGCGCGTCCTCAACGACCACCCGTCGGTGAGCCCCGAGGCGCGCACCCGCGTGCTGGCCGCCGTCGCGACGCTGGGCTACCGCCCGAACGCCGTCGCCCGGTCCTTGCGCACCGACACCACCCGCACCCTCGGCCTGGTCATCAGCGACGTACTCAACCCGTACTTCACCGAACTGGCCCGCTCCGTCGAGGAGGAGGCCCGCGCGCTCGGCTACAGCGTGATCATCGGCAACGCCGACGAGCGGCCCGACCTCCAGGACCACCACGTCCGCACCCTCCTCGACCGCCGGATCGACGGCCTTCTGGTCTCCCCCACCGACGGCGGCTCCCCGCTGATGCTGGAGGCCGCTCGCGCGGGGACCCCGATGGTGTTCGTCGACCGCTGGATCAAGGGTGTGGACGTGCCGGTCGTCCGGGCGGACGGGCAGTCGGCCGTGCGGGACCTGGTCGCCCATCTGTACGGGCTCGGGCACCGGCGGCTGGCGATCATCGCGGGACCGGCGGCCACCACCACCGGCAGCGAGCGCGTGGACGCCTTCCGCGCGGCGCTGGCCGACTGCGGCATCCCCCTCCCCGACGCCTACACCGGCCAGGGCGACTTCCAGGCCGAGAGCGGCCGGCGGGTCACCGAGGGCTTCCTCGACCTGCCCGAGCCGCCCGAGGTGGTCTTCGCCGCCGACAACCTGATGGCGCTCGGCGCGCTGGACGCGATCCGCGCGCGCGGGCTGCGGGTGCCCGACGACATCGCGCTCGCCGCGTTCGACGACATCCCGTGGTTCGTGCACACCGATCCGCCGATCACCGCCGTCGCCCAGCCCACCGGCGCACTGGGACGCGCCGCCGTACGGGCCCTGGTCGACCGCATCGAGGGCCGCACCCCCCGGTCCGTCACCCTCCCCGCCCGTCTCGTCGTACGCCGCTCGTGCGGCGAGCCCCCCGCAACGAACAGGAGCAAGCCGTGAGCAACCCGGACGAGTTGCTGCGCATCGAGGGCATCCGCAAGACCTTCCCGGGCGTGGTCGCGCTGGACGGCGTCGACTTCGACCTGCGCCGCGGCGAGGTGCACGTGCTGCTCGGTGAGAACGGCGCGGGCAAGAGCACCCTGATCAAGATGCTCTCCGGCGCCTACACCCCCGACGCCGGGCGGATCCTGGTCGGCGGCGAGGAGGTGCGCATCCAGGGCGCCCAGGACTCCGAACGCCTCGGGATCGCCACCATCTACCAGGAGTTCAACCTGGTCCCCGATCTGACGGTCGCCGAGAACATCTTCCTGGGCCGCCAGCCGCGCCGCTACGGGATGATCGACCGCCGGCGCATGGAGGCCGACGCCGCCGTCCTCCTGGAACGGGTCGGCGTGAACGTGTCGCCCCGCGCGCGCGTGCGGGACCTCGGCATCGCCCGCCTTCAGATGGTGGAGATCGCCAAGGCGCTCAGCCTGGACGCCCGCGTGCTGATCATGGACGAGCCGACCGCCGTGCTCACCTCCGAGGAGGTCGACAAGCTGTTCTCGATCGTGCGCGCCCTGCGCGCGGACGGCGTCGGGATCGTGTTCATCACGCACCACCTGGAGGAGATCGCCGCCCTCGGCGACCGGGTCACGGTCATCCGCGACGGCCGCAGCGTCGGCCAGGTGCCCGCGTCCACGCCCGAGGACGAGCTCGTACGGCTCATGGTGGGCCGCTCCATCGAGCAGCAGTACCCGCGTGAGCGTCCCGAGACCGGTCCGGCGCTGCTCACCGTCGAGGGGCTCACCCGGGACGGCGTCTTCCACGACGTCAGCTTCCAGGTCCACGCGGGCGAGGTCGTCGGCATCGCGGGCCTGGTGGGTGCCGGCCGTACGGAGGTGGTCCGCGCGGTGTTCGGCGCCGACCCCTACGACAAGGGCGCGGTGAAGGTCTCGGGCGCCCGGCTCAGGCGCCACGACGTGAACGCGGCCATGGCGGCCGGGATCGGGCTCGTGCCCGAGGACCGCAAGGGCCAGGGCCTGGTCCTGGACGCCTCCGTCGAGGAGAACCTCGGGCTCGTCACCCTGCGGTCGGCCACCCGCGCGGGACTCGTCGACCTCAGGGGGCAGCACGAGGCGGCCGAGCGGATCGCCGGGCAGCTGGGCGTCCGGATGGCCGGCCTCGGCCAGCACGTGCGCACCCTGTCCGGCGGCAACCAGCAGAAGGTCGTCATCGGCAAGTGGCTGCTGGCCGACACCAAGGTGCTCATCCTCGACGAGCCGACGCGCGGCATCGACGTCGGCGCCAAGGTCGAGATCTACCAGCTCATCAACGAACTGACGGCCGCCGGCGCCGCCGTCCTGATGATCTCCAGCGATCTGCCCGAGGTGCTCGGCATGAGCGACCGGGTGCTGGTGATGGCCCAGGGCCGGATCGCGGGCGAACTCCCCGCCGACCGGGCCACCCAGGACGCCGTGATGGCCCTCGCCGTCAGCACCCCCATAACCCCCACCACGTCCACGACCGGAACGGAGGCCTCCCGTGGCCACTGACACGCTCAAGAGCACGACGGGCGCGGGGGGCGCCTCGGGCGGCCTGCGCCGCCTGCTGCTCGACAACGGCGCGCTCACCGCGCTCATCGTCCTCGTCATCGCGTTGTCGGCGCTGTCCGGCGACTTCCTGACGACGGACAACCTGCTCAACATCGGCGTCCAGGCGGCCGTGACCGCCATCCTCGCCTTCGGTGTCACCTTCGTCATCGTCTCCGCGGGCATCGACCTGTCGGTCGGTTCGGTGGCGGCCCTGTCGGCCACCGTGCTGGCCTGGAGCGCCACCTCGGCCGGGATCCCGGTCGTCCTCGCCGTCGTCCTGGCCGTCGCCACCGGCATCGCCTGCGGCCTGGTCAACGGCATCCTGATCTCCTACGGCAAGCTGCCGCCGTTCATCGCGACACTGGCCATGCTGTCGGTGGGCCGCGGTCTGTCCCTGGTCATCTCCCAGGGCTCCCCGATCGCCCTGCCCGACTCCGTCTCGCACCTCGGTGACACGCTCGGCGGCTGGCTGCCGGTGCCCGTGCTGGTCATGCTCGTCATGGGCCTGATCACGGCGTTCGTGCTGGGCCGGACCTACATCGGCCGCTCGATGTACGCGATCGGCGGCAACGAGGAGGCGGCCCGCCTGTCGGGTCTGAAGGTCAGGAAGCAGAAGCTCGCGATCTACGCGCTGTCCGGTCTGTTCGCCGCCGCCGCGGGCATCGTGCTCGCCGCCCGGCTGTCCTCCGCGCAGCCGCAGGCCGCCAACGGCTACGAGCTGGACGCGATCGCCGCCGTCGTCATCGGCGGCGCCTCGCTGGCGGGCGGCACCGGCAAGGCCTCGGGGACGCTGATCGGCGCGCTGATCCTCGCGGTGCTGCGCAACGGCCTCAACCTGCTGTCGGTGTCCGCGTTCTGGCAGCAGGTCGTCATCGGTGTGGTGATCGCGCTGGCCGTGCTGCTGGACACCGTGCGCCGCAAGGCCGGGGCGACCGCGCCGGCCGCGGGCACGGGCAGCGGCGGCGGCAAGGGCAAGCAGGCGGCGACGTACGGACTGGCGGCCGCGGTCACCGTGGCCCTGGTGGCCGCCACCTCCCTGCTGCACACCGGCTCCGGCTCCACCACCCCGAAGATGGGCCTGTCCCTGTCCACGCTGAACAACCCGTTCTTCGTGCAGATCAGGTCCGGCGCCCAGGCCGAGGCCAAGAAGCTCGGCGTCGACCTGACCGTCACCGACGCCCAGAACGACGCCTCCCAGCAGGCCAACCAGCTCCAGAACTTCACCAGTTCGGACCTCGGCGCGATCATCGTCAACCCGGTGGACTCCGACGCCGCGAGCAACTCGGTCAAGGCCGCCGACAAGGCGGGCATCCCGGTGATCGCCGTCGACCGAGGCGTCAACAACGCGAAGACGGACGCCCTGGTCGCCTCCGACAACGTGGCCGGCGGCGAGCTGGCGGCCAGGACCATCGGCGAGAAGCTGGGCGGCAAGGGGAAGATCGTGATCCTCCAGGGCCAGGCGGGCACCTCCGCCGCCCGCGAGCGCGCCGCCGGCTTCGCCCAGGGCCTCAAGGCCTACCCGGGCATCAAGGTCGTGGCCCAGCAGCCCGCCGACTTCGACCGCACCAAGGGCCTGGACGTGATGTCCAACCTGCTCCAGGCCCACCCCGACGTGCAGGGCGTGATCGCCGCCAACGACGAGATGGCGCTCGGCGCGGTCAAGGCGCTGGGCTCGAAGGCCGGCAAGTCCGTGCAGGTCGTCGGCTTCGACGGCACCCCGGACGGCCTGACCGCCGTCAAGAACGGCACGCTCTACGCCTCCGTGGCGCAGCAGCCGAGCCAGCTGGGCCGGATCGCCGTGGACAACGCGCTGAAGGCGGTCCAGGGCAAGAAGGTCGAGTCGACGGTGAAGGTGCCGGTCAAGGTGGTAACGAAGGAGAACGTGGCCGGCTTCAGCGGCTGACCCGGCGGCCCGCCCCCGGCGAGGGGGCGGGCCCTGCGTGAGGAGACACATGTACGACTACGACCTCCTGGTCGTGGGGTCGGCCAACGCCGACCTGGTGATCGGCGTCGAGCGGCGGCCCGCGGCCGGGGAGACGGTGCTGGGCTCGGACCTGGCCGTCCACCCCGGCGGCAAGGGCGCCAACCAGGCGGTGGCCGCCGCCCGACTCGGGGCCCGTACGGCCCTGCTGGCCCGGGTCGGCGACGACGCGCACGGCCGGCTGCTGCTCGACTCGCAGCGGGCGGCCGGTGTCGACCCGGTGGGCGTGCTGGTCGGCGGCGCGCCGACCGGCGTCGCGCTGATCACGGTGGACCCGTCCGGGGACAACAGCATCGTGGTCTCGCCGGGTGCCAACAGCCGGCTCACACCCGAGGACGTCCGGGCGGCGGCCGGGCTGCTGCGGGCCTCCCGGGTGGTCTCGGCGCAGCTGGAGATCCCGCTGGAGACGGTGGTGGAGGCGGTACGGAACCTGGCGCCCGGCAGCCGTTTCGTCCTGAACCCCTCGCCGCCGCGCCCGCTGCCCGGGGAACTGCTCCGGGCCTGCGACCCGCTGATCGTCAACGAGCACGAGGCGAAGGTGATCCTGGGCGGCGAGGAGGCGGGCGACAGCCCGGAGGACTGGGCGCGGGCCCTGCTCGCCCACGGCCCGCGTTCGGTGGTCGTGACCCTGGGCGCCGAGGGCGCGCTGGTGGCGTCCGCCGAGGGCGCGACCCGGGTGCCGTCCGTGAAGGTGGAGGCCGTGGACACCACGGGCGCGGGCGACGCGTTCACCGCCGCCCTCGCCTGGCGGCTGGGCGCCGGGGCGTCCCTGGCGGAGGCCGCGGCCTACGCGGCCCGGGTCGGCGCGGCGGCCGTGACCAAGCGGGGCGCGCAGGAGTCGTATCCGACGGCGGAGGAGGTCGACGCCCTGGGTTGTGCCGACCCGGGGGCCACCGCATCCGACGGCCGCTTCGCGGCGGGCCGGACCCCCGGCCAGGAGTCGGGCAGCGCACCCGACGCTCCCGGGCGAGGTGGATCGCTGTGAAGAAGGCGGGCATCCTCAACCGTCACCTCTCGGGCGCGCTGGCCGAACTCGGCCACACCGACGAGGTGCTGGTGTGCGACGCGGGCATGCCGATACCGGACGGGCCCCGCGTGGTGGACCTGGCGTTCCGCGCCGGGGTGCCGTCGTTCGCGGAGGTCCTGGACGGCCTGCTGGCGGAGCTGGTGGTGGAGGGGGCGACCGCGGCCGAGGAGGTGCGCGGCACCAACCGCGCACTGCTGGAAGGCCGCTTCCCCGACCTCGCCCTGGTCCCGCACGAGCGCCTGAAGGAGCTCTCCCGCGGCGCGCGCCTGGTCGTACGCACCGGCGAGGCCCGGCCGTACGCGAACGTGCTGCTGCGGTGCGGGGTGTTCTTCTGAGCCGCCAGGTCACCGGGTGACCGGACAATACGAGGGGGCCTGGTCCGTGGACCGGGCCCCCTCGGCTTTCCCCTCCTGCTTCCCCCACCTGCATCGGAATCCCCGTGTGATCCCCCCAGATCCCCCTCGGGGAGTTCCGATGACAGGTACGACACCCGACGTGCCGGAAGGGTTGCACCGTCGCCGGGATTATTTTTCCGGCGTCCGGGTCCGGGTCATCGGCCGACGGATGCGGCAGGCCGGATCGCGTGTGCCACGAAGCGCTCCGCCGTCTCCGCCAGCACCTCACGGCCGTCCCGGGCCCACAGTCCCTCGTTGAACAGCTCGACCTCGATGGGCCCGGTGTAGCCGGCCGCCTCCACGTACCCCTTCCACTGCCGCATGTCGATGGCGCCGTCGCCGATCTGGCCGCGGCCGTTGAGGACACCGGCCGGGAGGGGGGTGGTCCAGTCGGCGAGCTGGAAGGTGTGGATGCGGCCGCCTGCGCCCGCGCGGGCGATCTGCTCGGGAGCCCGGTCGTCCCACCAGATGTGGTAGGTGTCCACGGTCACGCCGACCTGGTCGGCGGGGAAGCGTTCGGCGAGGTCGAGGGCCTGGGCGAGGGTGGAGACCACGCAGCGGTCGGCCGCGTACATGGGGTGCAGCGGCTCGATGGCGAGGCGCACGCCGCGCTCGGCCGCGTAGGGGCCGAGGACGGCGAGGGCGTCCGCGATGCGCTCACGGGCCCCGTGCAGGTCCTTGCTGCCGGCGGGGAGTCCGCCGGAGACCAGCACCAGGGTGTCCGTGCCGAGCGTGGCGGCCTCGTCGATCGCCGCTCGGTTGTCGTCCAGCGCCCCGGCCCGCTCCACCGGGTCGGTCGCCGTGAGGAAGCCGCCCCGGCACAGGGTGGTGACGGTCAGTCCGGCGTCCCGCACGAGCTTGGCGGCGGCCTCCACTCCGTACGCCCGCACCGGCTCGCGCCACAGGCCCACGCCCCCGACGCCCAGCTCGCGGCAGGCCTCGGCCAGCTCCGGCAGCGACAGCTGCCTCACCGTCATCTGGTTGATGGAGAAACGGGACAGCTCCTGGTCGTTCATGCGTTCACTCCGTACAGCGACAGCAGGTTCCTCATCCGGTCCTCGGCGCGGGCGGGGTCCGGGAACAGGCCGAGGCCGTCGGCGAGTTCGTAGGCGCGGACCAGGTGCGGCAGGGAGCGGGCCGACTGCAGGCCGCCGACCATCGTGAAGTGCGACTGGTGTCCGGCGAGCCAGGCCAGGAAGACCACGCCCGTCTTGTAGAAGCGGGTGGGGGCCTGGAAGAGGTGGCGGGAGAGTTCGACGGTCGGATCGAGCAGGGCGCGGAAGCCGGCCGTGTCGCCGGTGTCGAGGACGCGTACCGCCTCGGCCGCCAGGGGACCCAGCGGGTCGAAGATGCCCAGCAGCGCGTGGCTGAAGCCCTGCTCGTCGCCGGCGATCAGCTCGGGGTAGTTGAAGTCGTCGCCGGTGTAGCAGCGCACGCCCCGTGGCAGGCGGCGGCGCAGCTCGACCTCGCGCCGGGCGTCCAGCAGGGAGATCTTCACGCCGTCGACCTTGTCGGGGTGGGCGGCGACGACCTCCAGGAAGGTGTCGGTGGCCGTGTCCAGGTCGGCCGAGCCCCAGTAGCCCTCCAGGGCCGGGTCGAACATGGGCCCGAGCCAGTGCAGGATCACCGGCTCGGCGGCCTGGCGCAGCAGGTGGCCGTAGACCTCCAGGTAGTCGTCCGGGCCCTGGGCCGTGGCGGCGAGGGCGCGCGAGGCCATCAGGATCGCCTGGGCGCCCGCCTCCTCGACGACGGCGAGCTGCTCCTCGTAGGCGGCCCGGACCTCCTTGAGCGTGCCCGTGGCGATCTGGTCGGTGCCGACGCCGCAGGCGATGCGCCCGCCGACGGCGCGGGCCTCCGCCGCCGACCGGCGGATCAGCTCGGCCGCGCCCGCCCAGTCCAGGCCCATGCCGCGCTGCGCGGTGTCCATGGCCTCGGCCACGCCGAGTCCGTGGCTCCACAGATGGCGGCGGAAGGCGAGGGTGGCGTCCCAGTCGACGGCGGCGGGCGCGTCGGAGCCGGCGTCGGCGAACGGGTCGGCGACGACGTGCGCCGCGGAGAAGACCGTACGGGACGTGAGCGGGGTGCCCGGCGAGATCTCCAGCGGCCGGGTGCCGGGCTCGTGGGTCCGCAGCCCGCCCTGGAAGTCGGGGAGTCGGATGGTCACGGGGCGATCTCCGGTACGTCGATGCGGCGGCCCTCGGCCGCGGACTTAAGGCCCAGCTCGGCGAGCTGGACGCCGCGGGCGCCGGCGAGCAGGTCCCAGTGGTAGGGGGCGTCGGCGAAGACGTGCCTGAGGAACAGCTCCCACTGGGCCTTGAAGCCGTTGTCGAACTCGGTGTTGTCGGGCACCTCCTGCCACTGGTCGCGGAAGGCCTCGGTGGCGGGGATGTCCGGGTTCCACACCGGCTTGGGGGTGGCCGAGCGGTGCTGGACGCGGCACTTGCGCAGGCCCGCGACGGCGGACCCCTCGGTGCCGTCCACCTGGAACTCCACCAGCTCGTCGCGGTTGACCCGGACCGCCCAGGAGGAGTTGATCTGGGCGATCGTGCCGCCGTCGAGCTCGAAGATGCCGTAGGCGGCGTCGTCTGCGGTGGCGTCGTAGGGCTTGCCGTTCTCGTCCCAGCGCTGCGGGATGTGGGTGGCGGTGAGCGCCTGGACGGACGTCACGCGGCCGAACAGCTCGTGCAGGACGTACTCCCAGTGCGGGAACATGTCCACGACGATGCCGCCGCCGTCCTCGGCGCGGTAGTTCCAGGAGGGGCGCTGGGCCTCCTGCCAGTCACCCTCGAAGACCCAGTAGCCGAACTCGCCGCGCACGGACAGGATCCGGCCGAAGAAGCCGCCGTCGACCAGGCGCTTGAGCTTCATGAGGCCCGGCAGGAAGATCTTGTCCTGGACGACGCCGTGCTTGATGCCCTTCTCGTGCGCGAGCCGGGCGAGTTCGAGAGCGCCGTCCAGGCCCGTGGCGGACGGCTTCTCGGTGTAGACGTGCTTGCCGGCGGCGATCGCCTTGCGGATCGCCGCCTCGCGGGCCGAGGTGACCTGGGCGTCGAAGTAGATGTCGACGGACGGGTCGGCGAGGACGGCGTCCAGGTCCGTCGAGAAGTGTTCCAGGCCGTGCTTCTCCGCGAGCGCCTCGAGCGCGTGCTCGCGCCGGCCGACCAGGACCGGTTCCGGCCACAGCACGGTGCCGTCGCCGAGGTCGAGTCCGCCCTGCTCGCGCAGGGCGAGGATCGAGCGGACCAGGTGCTGGCGGTAGCCCATGCGCCCGGTCACGCCGTTCATGGCGATCCGCACCGTCTTGCGTGTCACGTCAGTCCCTCCGTACGCCGTCGCGTGCCGCAAGGGCCCCAGCGGTCTCCCTGGCAAACCTGGCAGCAAGCGCTTTCTATGCACTGAGAAGCTAACCTCTCCGCAGTGCTGGGGACAAGAGCCCGCGCGGACCGTCTTGTTCGAGGGGGCGAACAAGCGGTTGTATACGCCCGACGAGATGCGCGACCGGAGGACGACGAGATGACGGTGACCCTGGCGGACGTGGCGGCCCGCGCCCAGGTCTCGCCCGCGACGGTGTCGCGCGTGCTGAACGGCAACTACCCGGTGGCCGCCTCCACCCGGGACCGGGTCCTGAAGGCCGTCGACGAGCTGGACTACGTGCTCAACGGGCCCGCGAGTTCCCTCGCCGCGGCCACCTCCGACCTGGTCGGCATCCTGGTGAACGACATCGCCGACCCGTTCTTCGGGATCATCGCGAGCGCGATCCAGTCCGAGATCGGCGGCCCCGGAGGCCGGGCGGGCGGGGAGAGGCTGGCGGTGGTCTGCAACACGGGCGGCTCACCGGAGCGCGAGCTGACCTACCTGACCCTGCTGCAACGGCAGCGGGCCGCGGCCGTCGTCCTGACCGGCGGGGCCGTGGAGGAGGGGCCGCAAGCGGCGGCCATCGCGGCGAAGCTGCGCAAGCTGGCCGACGCCGGCACCCGGGTGGTGCTGTGCGGCCGGCCGCCCGCGCCGGACACCCGGGCCATCGCCCTCACCTTCGACAACCGCGGCGGGGCACGGCAGCTGACCGAGCACCTGATCGGCCTGGGCCACCGGCGCCTCGGCTACATCGCGGGGCCGGAGGAGCGGACGACCACCCGCCACCGCCTGGAGGGACACCGCGAGGCTCTCGCGGCGGCCGGTATCGAGGAGGACCCGCGCCGGACGGTGCACGGCCGCTACGACCGCCGCTCCGGCTACGAGGCCACACTGGAACTCCTGCGCCGCGACCCCACGCTCACGGCGGTCGTCGCCGCCAACGACTCCGTGGCGCTGGGCGCGTGCGCCGCCCTGCGCGAGTCCGGGATGCGCATCCCGGAGGACGTCTCGGTGGCGGGCTTCGACGACCTCCCGTTCAGCGTCGACGCGGTCCCCTCCCTCACCACGGTCCGCCTCCCCCTCACGGACGCGGGCGCCCGGGCCGGCCGCATCGCCATGGGCCGCGAGGACCCCCCACCCGGCGGGATCGCGACGGTCCGGGGCGAGCTGATGGTACGGGGGTCGTCGGGGGTACCGCGGGGCTGACTCGGAGGCCGGTGACCGACGCGGGGCTGACTCGGAGGCCGGTGACCGACGCGGGGCTGACTCGGAGGCCGGTGACCGACGCGGGGCGCGGGGCACACGCGGCTGCGAGCGCACGCGTGCGGGCTCCGGCAAGCGCGGGGACGAGGGCAAGGCGCGGGTGCGGGCCGGCATTGCGCGTCAGGGAGCGCGGCGGGACGGAGTTTCTGGGCGCTCAGGCGCGGGCGCGTGAGGTCTGTGTGTGGCCGAGGGCCGGAGCCGGAGCCGGAGGCCGAGGGCCGGAGACCGGGGGCCGGAGACCGGGGGCCGGAACCGGAGGCCGGGGGCCGGGGGCCGGAACCGGAGGCCGGGGGCCGGGGGCCGGGGGCCGGAGGCCGGAGGCGGAGGCCGGAGGGCGGAGGCCGGGGGCCGGAGGCGGAGGCCGGAGACCAGGGGCCGCGGGCCGGAGACCAGAGGCCGGAACCGGAGGCCGGAACCGGAGGCCGGAACCGGAACCGGAGGCCGGAGGCCGCGGGCCGGAAGCGGGGGTCGGGGGCGGGGTGTGCAGGGTCTGTGTCGGGTGGTTGGGGAAAGTCCGAGTCGGGTGGTGCCGGCCGTGGCAGGAATCCTCCATTCGTCCTCCCGTCGCGGGCGTGTGGGTCCGGTGGGCCCGGGTAGGGTCGCGGGGTATGAAGCTGGCGTTCTCCACGCTCGGGGTTCCCGGGCTGTCCGTGCCCGAAGTGGTACGGCTGGCCGCCTCGTGCGGATATCACGGTGTCGAACTGCGCGCCCATCCCGAGGAACCCGTGCATCCGGGGATCGGCTCCGCGGAGCGGGCCGAGGTGGCCCAGGCGTTTTCGGCGGGCGGGGTGGAGATCCTGGGCGTCGCGGGGTACGCGCGGGTCGCCGCGCCCGGTGACGACGACGCCGTACTGCAGGAGGTCCGCGAACTGGTGCGGCTGGCGGGGGATCTGGGCGCGTCCTTCGTCCGGGTCTTTCCGGGGGGCGATCCGGGGCGGCCGCGCGAGGAGGGGGACGCCGTCGCCGCGCGGCGGATGGCCACGGCCGCCGAGTACGCCGCCGAACTCGGGGTGCGCGTCCTGCTGGAGACGCACGACTCGCACCGCACCGGCGCCGACGCCCTCCGCGTCCTCGGCCCGGTCGGTCACCGCGCCGCCGGGGCCTTGTGGGACGTGATGCACACCTGGCTGGGCGGCGAGCAGCCCGCGGACACCTTTGCCGCCCTCTCCCCATATCTCGGGTACGTGCAGGTCAAGGACATCGCGTCGGCCGAGGACACGACGCCGCTGCCCCTGGGGGCGGGAGTGCTGCCCCTCGCCGAGTGCGTGGACGTGCTCTGCCGCGGCGGCTGGGACGGCTGGCTGTGCTGGGAGTACGAGAAGCGGTGGTACGAGGCCGCGGCCCCGCTGCCCGAGCTGCTCGGCCCCGGCCGGGAGCATCTGGCCCGGCTGCTCAACGAGGCGGCGTAGCCTCGCCCCGCCCGGTCCTGCGGACGGCCCCGCGCACCCTCGCCTCCAGGTGCGCCCTGGCCCGCGGCCAGTCCGCCGCCGTGATCGAGAAGATCGCGGAGTCCCGCAGCCGGTCGTCCTCCCCCGGTGCCCAGGAGCGGGACCAGTTGCGCAGCACGCCCTCGAAGCGGGCGCCGACGCTCTCGATCGCGGCCCGGGAACGGCTGTTGCGGGCGTCGGTCTTGAGGTCGACGCGGGAGACCCGCCACTCCTCGAAGGCGTGCCGGAACAGCAGGTACTTCGCCTCGGCGTTCACACCGGTGCCCTGGGCCGAGCGGGCGAGCCAGGTGAAGCCCACCTCGACGGCGTCGAGTCGGTCCTCCGTCCGCCAGCAGCGCGGCTCCCAGTACGCCGTGGCGCCGACCGCCCGTCCCGTGGCGAGGCAGATCTGCGCGTAGGGCGCGAGCCGGCCGGTGGCCGCACGGGCGAGCTGGGCGTCGATGTAGTCCGCGACCTCGTGGGTCCGGGGCACCCACGTGTACGCGTACGTGTCCCGGTCCTCCTCCGCCGCCACCGCCAGCTCGGCCGCGTGCCGCTGCTCCAGCGGCTCCAGCCGCACGAGCCCGCCCTGGAGAACCGGCCCCTTCAAGGTGTACGTCACGGCGGAAGTCTGGCGCACCGGTCCGGCGGCGTCGAACCGATTTCCCTCCGCCTGTGGTCCCGTGCGGTCGCGGCTCCACGACCAGTGCCGCGGCAGGCAACGTTTGCCCGTCAGGGAGCGGCGTCCGGTGCGTGCTCTGGGGGTCCCCCCGGCCGAAGGCTGGGGGAGTGCCGGGCGCAAGCCCTCGTACTGGACGTACTTGGGCTTGTGCCCGGTGCGGCGAGTGGGGGCACCTCCCACGCCGTCAAGGCAGTGGGGGGGTGCCGGGCGTCGCGACGGGGCGAACGTTGCCTGTTGCGGCACTAGTGTGATACGCCTGAATTTCTGAGGGTTAGTTGGTACCTTCTTTTTTATGGCGCATCGGGGTCCTGCTGCTGTTGAGATCGTTCTTTCCGAGGGCGAGCGTGTCGAGCTTGTGCGCCGGGCGGGGCTGCCGGATCGGCGTACGGCTGGGCGGGCTCGGATCATCCTGGCGTGCGCTGACGGAATGTCGAATACTGGTGCCGCGCAGGCTATCGGGGCCGGTGTGAAGACGGTCCGCAAGTGGCGGGGGAAGTTCGCCGCCGAGCGGCTGGCGGGGCTTGAGGATGAGGGACCTATCGGCCGGCCGAAGTCTGAGCTGGTCCTGACCGAGGACGAGCGGGCCCAGTTGGTGCGCTGGTCGAGGCGGGCGAAGACGGCCCAGTACCTCGCACTGCGAGCGAAGATTGTGCTGCGGTGCGCGGAGGGAGCGACGAACAAGCAGGTCGCAGCCGATCTGGGGGTGGACCAGTCGACCGTGGACCGTTGGCGGGCCCGTTTCGTGGCCGATCGCCTCGACGGCCTGCAGGACGAGCCACGAACCGGCCGTCCGCCCTCGATCCTGCTCGACCAGGTCGAAGACGTCATCGTCGCGACCCTGGAATCCACGCCGGGCAAGGACACCCACTGGTCGCGGGCCTCGATGTCCGCCCGCACTGGACTGTCGAAGTCCACCATCGGGCGGATCTGGAAGAAGTTCGATCTCAAGCCGCACCTGCAGGATGCCTTCAAACTCTCCACCGACCCGCAGTTCGTCGACAAGGTCGTCGATGTCGTCGGCCTGTATCACAACCCGCCTGAGAAGGCAGTGGTGTTGTGCGTGGACGAGAAGAGCCGGTTTCAGGCGCTGGACCGGTCCCAGCCGGTGCTGCCGATGATGCCGGGCATGCCCGAGCGGCGTACCCACGACTACCTGCGGCACGGCATCACCAGCCTGTTCGCCGCCTTCAACATTGCTGATGGCACCGTCATCGGTGAACTCCACCGCCGCCACCGGGCCATCGCGTTCAAGAAGTTCCTGACCGCGATAGACAAGGCCGTGCCCGTCGGCCTCGACGTGCACTTGGTCTGCGACAACTACGTCACCCATAAGACCCCCGAGATTCAGAAGTGGCTCGCCCGGCATCCCCGCTTCCACGTCCACTTCACGCCGACCGGCTCCTCTTGGATCAACCAGGTCGAGCGGTGGTTCGGCCTGCTGACGGACAAACTCATCCGCCGCGGCGTCCACACCTCCGTCCAGGCTCTCGAAAACGACATCCGCGACTGGATCGACACCTGGAACGAGAACCCCAGGCCATTCGCCTGGACGAAGACCGCCGACGAGATCCTCAAGTCCCTCGCCGACTACCTCGCCAGGATCACCCCACAGGACAGCCAAGCCAGAGAGAAATAAGCCTCAGGATTTTTGGCGCAGCACACTAGGTCGGACACGTCCAGCCGCAGCCGTCGTCCGCGGTGCCGCCGCGGGCAAGAACGCCCCGTCGTACACGACTTCCCGACTACGAGGCTCAGTCGCCCGCCGCACGGGCCGCCGCCTGGCCTGGCCCCGGCGGCGGCCCGTGCGGCTGCGCGCCGCGTTCACCGTCCGCGAATACCCCGGTGTGAGCGGGCCGTCGGCGGCTGCGTCCGGCCCAGGACCAAGGCGTCCGGCCCTCACATGTTGATCATGTGGCCCGCCAGGCCGTGGATCGCCTCCTTGACCGCCTCGCCGAGCGTCGGGTGGGCGTGGACGTTGCGGGCGACCTCGTGGACGGTCAGGTCCCACTGCTGGGCCAGGGTGAGTTCCGGCAGCAGTTCGGTGACCTCGGGGCCGATGAGATGGGCGCCGAGGAGTTCGCCGTGCTTTCCGTCGCTGATGACCTTCACGAAGCCGACGGCGTGGCCCAGCCCGTGGGCCTTGCCGTTGGCGCTGAAGGGGAACTTGACGACCTGGACGTCGAAGCCGCGCTCGCGCGCCTGGGCCTCGGTCCAGCCGAAGCTGGCGACCTGCGGCTGGCAGTAGGTGGCCCGCGGGATCATGACGTAGTCCAGCTCCATGGTCTCCGCGTCCGCGATGGTCTCGGCGGCCACGATCCCCATGGCCTCGGCGGCGT
The DNA here is from genome assembly GCF_032658145.1 of Streptomyces sp. MK7. NCBI lineage: Bacteria > Bacillati > Actinomycetota > Actinomycetes > Kitasatosporales > Streptomycetaceae > Streptomyces > Streptomyces sp. MK7. The sequence goes on along the minus strand of NZ_JAVACL010000003.1, from coordinate 63,008 downwards.
GGGCCAGCATCAGCTTGGCGGTGACGTCACCGATCGCGAAGATGTGCGGCACGCTGGTGCGGCAGCGGCCGTCGACGTCGATGGCACCGCGCTCGGTGAGACGGACACCGGTGTTCTCCAGGCCGTATCCCTGGACGTTCGGCGCGAAGCCGATGGCCTGGAGGACCTTGTCCGTCTCCAGGACCCGGCGGTCACCGCCCTTGTCGACCGTCACCCGGACCCGCTCGCCGGAGTCGTCGATGGCCTCCACGGCGGTGCCCGTGAGGACCTCGATGCCGAGCTTGCGGTAGTGCCGGGCGAGTTCCTTGGAGACCTCCTCGTCCTCCAGCGGGACCATGCGGTCGAGGAACTCCACGATGGTCACGTCCACGCCGTAGCTGTGCAGCACGTACGCGAACTCGACGCCGATCGCGCCGGCACCGGCGATGACGATGCTGCCGGGCAGCGTCTCGCTGAGGATCTGGCTCTCGAAGGTGACCACCCGGTCCGACAGCGAGGTGCCGGGCAGCAGGCGCGGACTGGCGCCGGCCGCGATGATGCAGTGGTCGAAGGTCACGGTCTCGGTGCCGCCGTCGGAGCGGGCCACGACCAGGGTGTGGTCGTCGGTGAAGGTGCCGCGGCCGTCGAACTGGGTGATGGCGTTCTTCTTCATCAGGTAGTGAACGCCCTTCACCCTGCCGTCCGCGACCTTGCGGCTGCGCTGGTAGGCGGGCCCGTAGTCGGCCGAGACGTCGTCGCCCACGGCGATGCCGTAGGACTTGGCCTCGTTCTGCACGAACTGGACCATCTCGGCGTTGCGCAGCAGGGCCTTGGAGGGGATGCAGCCGACGTTGAGGCACACCCCTCCCCAGTAACGCTCCTCCACGACCGCGGTGGTGAGGCCGAGCTGAGCGCTGCGTACGGCGGCGGTGTAACCGCCTGGACCTGCTCCCAGGACAAGAACGTCGAAGTGTTGGCTCACAAGGCCACCTTCGTCCGAACCGGACGGACCTACAACCGGGATGCCTCGCCACCCACTGTGACCTTGCCCTCACCGATCACCGCGGGGGTCGTCGCGGCGGCGCCGGGCCGGCGGCGGCTCGGCGCGAGCGACGTCAGCGCCACCCCGCCGACCAGCAGTGCCGCCGCGCACCAGCGCAGGCCGGTCACCGGCTCGCCCAGGAACAGGCCCGCGGAGGACATGCCGAACACCGGGACGAGGAGGGAGAACGGGGCGACCGTGGAGGCGGGGTGACGGCGCAGCAGCCAGCCCCACGCGCCGAAGCCGAACACCGTGGTGACCCAGGCGACGTAGAGGACGGTGGCCGCGCCCTGCCGGTCCAGATCGCGCAGCGCGGCCAGGTCGCGTGCGGGGCCCTCGGTCAGGAGGGAGAGGCCGAGCAGCGGCAGGACCGGGACGGTGCTCACCCAGACCATGAAGTTCAGGGCGTCCGGCGGAGCGGCCTTGCGGGTCAGCACGTTCGAGGCGCCCCAGCAGGCCGCCGCGGCGATCACCAGGGCGAAGGCGCCGAGGGGGCCCGAGGTGCCCTCGTCCACGGCGGCCACGGCGATCCCGGCGAGGGCCACGCCCATGCCCACCAGCCGCAGCCGGGTGGGCCGTTCACCCAGCGCCGCGAACGCGAACAGGGCGGTGAAGACCGCCTGGATCTGGAGGACCAGCGAGGACAGACCGGCCGGCATGCCGGCGTCCATCCCCACGAACAGCAGTCCGAACTTGGCGACACCGAGGACCAGTCCCACCGCCAAGATCCACTTCCAGGCCACCTTCGGCCGGCCCACGAACAGGACGGCGGGCAGCGCGGCGGCCAGGAAGCGCAGCGCGGAGAACAGCAGCGGGGGGAAGTGGTCGAGGCCGACCTCGATGACGGTGAAGTTCACGCCCCAGACGGCGGTGACGAGGACGGCGAGAAGCACATGGGGTGGTCGCATGCGTCGAGGATCACTCGCGTGAACCGTGAAGCACCAGCGATGATTGCTGCACTGTTGAATGAAGGATCGCTAACCGGTCCGGATCGCTGACCGGTCTGTCCGCCGACCTCTGTCCGCCGACCGGTCCGTCCGCCCACCGATCCCGCCCCCGGGAGGAACCGTGCTCGATCTCCAGCGTCTGCGCGCCCTGCACGCCGTGTCCGTGCACGGGACCGTCGGCGCGGCCGCCGCCGCGCTCGGCTACACCTCCTCCGCCGTGTCGCAGCAGATCGCCAAGCTGGAGCGGGAGACCAGGACGGTGCTGCTGGAGCGCGAGGGGCGCGGGGTGCGGCTCACCGACGAGGCGTATCAGCTGGTCGCGGCGGCACGGGAGTTGCTGGCGATCGTGGAGCGGGCGGAGACCGAGCTGGAGGAGCGGCGCGGGGTGCCGGCCGGGCGGCTGACGATCGCGGCGTTCGCCTCGGCGGCGCGCGGGCTGCTGCCGTCGGTGCTGGCGGACCTCGCCCGGCGCCATCCCGCGCTGGACGCCCGGCTCAGCGAGGTCGACCCGCATCTGTCGGTGGACCTGGTCGCCAAGGGCGCCGTCGACCTCGCCGTCGCGCACGACTGGGACATCGCGCCGCTGCCCGCGCCGGCCGGGGTGGAGCAGGCGGTCATCGGTGACGACCTGTGCGACCTGCTGGTGCCGGCCGGGCATCCGTTCGCGGGCCGGGCGGCGGTACGGCGCTCCGAGCTGGGCGGGGAGCGGTGGATCTGTCAGCCGCCGGGCCGGGTCTGCCACGACTGGCTGCTGCGCACCCTGCGCGCGGCCGGTCACGAGCCGGACGTCGTCCACCAGGCCGAGGAGAACCCGACCCTCGTCGCCCTGGTCGCCGCCGGACTCGGTGTCGCGCTCATCCCGCGTCTGGGCCGCGGTCCGCTGCCCGGGGGCGTCGTCGAGGTCCCCCTGGACCCCATGCCGGTGCGCCGTCTGTACGCCCTGTGGCGCACCGGCGCAGCCCGCCGGCCGGCCATCGCGGAAACGGTCCGCACCCTGCGCCACCACTGGCCGGCGGTCGCGTCCCACGGCTGAGGGACCGGGGGCGGGAACCCCGGTGGGCTCGCACACGTCTCATCGGCACGCCGTCGGCGAGTCTGCGCGGTGCGGTGTCGGCTCTCGCTGCCGGGCGATCGCTGACCACCCTCTCCTCCGCACCGCGCCCGGCGGCCCGCCGTCATCGGCGCGCCCCCTCCCACAGCGCCGATGACGGCCCCTCACCTCGCGTGCCGGTGCTGCGCGTTCCCTTGACTGGCAGAAACTTCCCGGATATTGGTGACTCCTCGGAAGTTTCCTTCAAGCGACTCAGCCGACTCTCCAGCGGAACTCCTCCGGAAGGAGCGCACGTGCACGACGCCAGCACGGACGACCCGGGAAGACCGGGACACCCCGCACGCCCCTCCCGACGTACCGTCCTCGCCGCCACCGCCGGCCTCACCGCGGCCCTCGCGGTCCAGGGCACCGGCACCGCCCACGCCGCATCCCACGACGACAGCAAGCTGCGCGCCCTCATCTCCCGGATGACGCTGGAGGAGAAGGTCGGCCAGCTCTTCGTGATGCGGGTCTACGGTGCCTCGGCCACCGCTCCCGACCAGGCCGACATCGACGCCAACCTCAAGGAGATCGGCGTCCGCACCGCCGCCGAGCTGATCGCCAGGTACCGCGTCGGCGGCATCATCTACTTCGCCTGGGCGCACAACACCCACGACCCCCAGCAGATCGCCGATCTGTCCAACGGGATCCAGCGGGCCTCCCTCGAGCAGCCCCGCGGCCTGCCCCTGCTCGTCGCCACCGACCAGGAGCACGGCATCGTCTGCCGCGTCGGCAAACCCGCCACGCTCTTCCCGGGCGCCATGGCGATCGGCGCCGGCGGCTCCACCGCCGACGCCCGTACGCTCGGCCGGATCTCCGGCGCCGAGCTGCGCGCCATGGGCATCAACCAGGACTACTCCCCCGACTCCGACGTCAACGTCAACCCGGCCAACCCGGTCATCGGCGTACGGTCCTTCGGGGCCGATCCGGACGCCGTGGGCCGGCTGGTGGCGGCGGAGGTGAGGGGCTATCAGGGGTCCCGGGTCGCGGCGACCGCCAAGCACTTCCCCGGGCACGGCGACACCGCCACCGACAGCCACTACGGCTTCCCGGTCATCACCCACAGCCGCGAGGTGTGGGAGCAGCTGGACGCCGTGCCGTTCCGGGCCGGGATCCGGGCCGGCATCGACTCGATCATGACGGCCCACATCCAGTTCCCCGCGCTCGACGACTCCGGCGACCCGGCGACCCTCTCCCACCCGATCCTCACCGGCATCCTGCGCGGTGAGCTGGGCTACGACGGCGTCGTGATCACCGACTCCCTCGGCATGGAGGGTGTCCGCACCAAGTACGGCGACGACCGGGTGCCGGTGCTGGCGCTGAAGGCGGGCGTGGACCAGCTGCTCAACCCGCCCTCCATGGACGTCGCCTGGAACGCGGTCCTGGCGGCCGTGCGCAGCGGGGAGCTGACGGAGGCCCGGCTCGACGAATCGATCCTGCGCATCCTGCGGCTGAAGGCGAAGCTGGGCCTGTTCGACGACGCGTACACCACCCAGGCCCGCGTCAGCCGCACGGTCGGCACCCCGGAGCACCTGGCCGCGGCCGACCGCATCGCCGAGCGGACGACCACGCTGCTGGTCAACGAGGGCGGCCTGCTGCCGCTGTCGCGCCGCAGCCACAACAAGGTCCTCGTCGTCGGCGCCGATCCCGCCTCCCCGTCGGGCACCACCGGCCCGCCCACCGGCGTGCTCGCGGCCGCGCTGACCGAGCTGGGCTTCACGGCCACCGCGCTGTCCACCGGCACCTCCCCGTCCGCGGCGACCATCGACAAGGCGGTGGCGGCAGCGGCGGACGCGGACGCCGTGGTGGTCGGGACGTACAACGTCACGTCCGGCAGCACGCAGAAGACGCTGGTGGAGCGGCTGGTGGCGACGGGCAGACCGGTGATCGCGGTCGCCGTCCGCAACCCTTACGACGTCGCTCAGCTCCCCTCCGTGCCCGCCTGCCTCGCGGCCTACTCCTGGACCGACGTGGAACTGCGTGCCGCCGCCCGCGTGATCGGCGGCCAGGTCGACCCGCGCGGCAAGCTGCCGGTGCCCGTGCAGCGGGCGGACGACCCGACGCAGGTCCTGTACCCCATCGGGTACGGCCTGTCCTACTGACCGGCCTCGCGCAGCGGACGTACGAGACGTACGCAGCGCACCCGGTGCACCACCCCCGAACGGCCCGAACCACCCCATATGTCTGGCGTGGCCCCGCTGCGGCGGGCCACGCTGGACGGGGCGGACCCGGGGGGGATGAGGATGCGCAGGAGTGGGGCCGTGGGGGTGGCGTGCGCGCTGCCGGTGCTGCTCGCCGCCCTGTTGACGGGATGTCAGCGGCCGACCTCCGGCTCCGCCGGACAGGACGGCCGGCCCACGGCGACCGCGCCGCGGCCCGTCGGCTACGGCGCGGTGTTCCTCGGGACCGGCGAGTGCAGCTCCTTCGGCACCACGAGCTTCACCGAGGTGCCCTGCACGAGCGAACGCGCGGCGGCCCGGGTGATCGCCCGTCACGACGGCAGCCCCGACGGCGGCCCGCCGTGCCCGGCGAACACCGACTTCGTGCTGCACATCAGCGCCCAGCGGCCCGCCTCCCACGAGGACGGCGACGGTGTGATCCCGCAGGGCTACGCCTGCATGCGCAACCTGGAGCCCCCGCACCCGGGCGACCCGGGCGGCGGGGGCGGCCCCCGCACCGTCGTCGGCGACTGCGTCTACGGCGCGGGCCGCGGGCAAGTGCGGGAGACCGCGTGCGACGGCACGGGCCGCAGAAGACCCGAGTACAGGGTCGTCCGCGCGGTACGCACCCGCGACCGGTGCCCGCCCGCGACCGCCCTGTACGTCGAGCTCGGCGGGACGGACCCGGTCGGCTGCGCCCGCAGGATTTGAATCCTCCCGGCGTGCGGGAGATCGTGGGCTTGGGAGGTGGTGGTGGCGATGTCTTTGACGCCCCAGTCGATGCCGATCACCGCACCGGTCTCCGACAGCGGATCGACGACGGCGGGGACGACGAAGCTGGCGTACCAGTGCCCGATGTTGTCCTGGTACACGCGGACGCTGGAGGGGTCGGCGGGCAGATCCCGCGACCACACCACGGTCAGGGCGATCCCGCCCGCCAGGTCCAATTCTGCGTCCTTCAGGCGGAAGCCTCACCGGGTGTAGCTGAGGGTGGGCAGCGCCTCGCGCTTCTTCTTCAGCCGGGACATCCCGGCCCGGCGTGCCATGGGCAGCCGCTGCGGCTGACAGTGCCCGATAAAATCCCGGTGCGCTGCCTGCGTGTCAGCACAGGATCCAGCCGCTGGTGTACGACCCGCCACCCACCGATCCGGACACCCGTACGCAGCGGTGGCCGGCGTGCACGGTGACCGGGCCGGCGTGGTACGAGTAGCGGCCTGAGTCGGTGACGGGCCGGTTGCCGCGGGCCTGGACGGTGACGGACATCGACTGCTTGCGGCCGGGGTGGTCGGGGGTGGTGACGGCGCAGACGTAGCCGCCCTGCCGGTAGACGTGCAGGGAGCCGGTGGAGAACGACAGCGTCCTGACCTCCCGTCCGGAGCAGGTGGAGGCCGCCGCCTGCGCGGCGCCGGGCAGGGCGAGCGCCAGCGTCACCGATCCGGTCAGGACGGCCAGACCGAGCGCCAGCCGACGGCGCGCTCCTCCACTGTTCACGGTCGTCCCTCCCCGAACATCACTCACACACGCGTACAGGTGTACGGACGCACGACAGGCATCGAAAGGTTGCGTGCTGCGCGGGCCCGGGTCGCGGGGTGCTCCGACCCGGGCCGCGGAGTGCGCCGGCTCAGCGGGAGGCGCTGACCGGCTCCTCCGGCTCGGGCGCGCCGGCGAACGTCCGCCACAGCTCGGCGTACCGTCCGCCGAGGGCCAGCAGTTCGTCGTGCGTGCCGTCCTCGGCGACCCGGCCGTGGTCCATCACCACCACCCGGTCCGCACGGGCGGCCGTGGTCAGCCGGTGGGCGACCACCAGCGTCGTCCGGCGGCCCGCGAGCCGGTCGGTGGCCTGGTTGACCTGGGCCTCGGTGGCCAGGTCCAGGGCGGCGGTCGCCTCGTCCAGCAGAAGGACGTCGGGGTCGACGAGTTCGGCCCGGGCGAGTGCGATGAGCTGGCGCTGCCCGGCGGACAGGTTGCGGCCGCGCTCGGCGACCTCGTGCAGATAGCCGCCCTCGAGCGTGGCGATCATCTCGTGCGCGCCGACCGCCCGCGCCGCGGCCTCCACCTCGGCGTCGGTGGCGTCCGGGCGGCCGTAGGCGATGGCGTCGCGGACCGTGCCGGGGAAGAGGTACGCCTCCTGCGGCACGACCCCGAGCCGGTGCCGGTACGCCGTCAGGTCCAGCGCGCGCAGGTCCGTGCCGTCCACCGTGACCCGGCCGCCGGTCGGGTCGTAGAACCGGGCCACCAGCTTGACCAGGGTGGACTTGCCCGCGCCGGTCTCGCCGACGAAGGCAACGGTCTGGCCGGCGGGGATGCGCAGGTCGATCCCGCTCAGCGCCTCCTCGGTGCCGTCGCCGGCGCCGTAGGCGAAGTGCACGTCCTCGAAGGCGATCTCGCCGCGCAGCGCGGGGACGTCCCGGGGCTCGGCGGCGGTCGTGGTGGACGCCGGCTCCTGGAGCAGCTCCTGGATGCGGCCGAGGGAGACGGTGGCCTGCTGGTAGCCGTCGAAGACCTGGGACAGCTGCTGGACGGGCGCGAAGAACAGGTCGATGTACAGCAGATACGCCACCAGGGCGCCCGTGGTCAGTGTGGCCGCCTCCACCCGGCCCGCGCCCGCGATCAGCACGGAGGCCGCCGCGACCGAGGACAGCAACTGCACGAAGGGGAAGTAGACGGAGATCAGCCACTGGCCCCGGATACGGGCCCGGCGGTAGCTGTCGCTGCGCTCGGCGAACCGCCACCCGCCGTCCCGCTCGCGCCGGAAGGCCTGCACGATCCGCAGCCCGGCCACCGACTCCTGAAGGTCGGCGTTGACCACGGACACGCGCTCGCGGGCCAGCTGGTACGCCTTCACGCTCGCCCGGCGGAAGAAGAAGGTGGCGACGATCAGCGGCGGCAGCGTCGCGAAGACGACCAGGGCCAGCTGCACGTCGATCACGAGCAGGGCGACCATGATGCCGAAGAAGGTGACGACCGAGACGAACGCCGTGACCAGGCCGGTCTGAAGGAAGGTGGACAGGGCGTCCACGTCCGTCGTCATGCGGGTCATGATCCGGCCGGTCAGCTCGCGCTCGTAGTAGTCCAGGCCGAGCCGCTGGAGCTGGGCGAAGATCTTCAGCCGCAGCGCGTACAGGACCCGTTCGCCGGTGCGGCCGGTCATCCGGGTCTCGCCGGTCTGCGCCGCCCACTGCACCAGCACGGCCAGCAGGCCGAGCAGGGAGGCCGTCCAGACGGCGCCGAGGGCCATCCTGCTCACGCCCTGGTCGATGCCGTGCCGGATCAGCACCGGCAGCAGCAGGCCCATCCCGGCGTCCACGGCGACCAGGAGCAGGCTGGCGAGCAGCGGCAGCCCGAAGCCGTGCAGGAGGCGGCGCAGGCCGTAGGAGTCCTCGGGCCTGACCGCCCGGTTCTCGTCGATGTCCGGGGTGTCGGTGGCGGGCGGCAGGGCCCCCACCTGAGCGAGGAGTTCCGGGGTGGCGGGGGTGCCCGACAGGGCGGTGTCCTTCGGTTCGCGGTCGCCGGTCCACAGCCGCGGGGTCACCCCGCGCTCGGCGTCGAACTCGGCGTCCAGCTCGTCCCGTACGGAGGTGTCCTCGGCCGGCGCGGCGGGCTGGGCGTGGCCGGGCGAGACACCGCCGAGCTCGTCGGGGTCGGTGAGCAGGCGGCGGTAGAGGGCGCAGCGCTCCTGGAGTTCGTCGTGGGTGCCGATGTCGGCGAGGCGGCCCTGGTCGAGGACGGCGATGCGGTCGGCGAGATTGAGGGTGGAGCGCCGGTGCGCGATGAGCAGGGTGGTCCGGCCCTCCATGACCTGTCCCAGCGCCTCGTGGATCTCGTGCTCGACGCGGGCGTCCACGGCGGAGGTGGCGTCGTCCAGGACGAGCAGGCGCGGGTCGGTCAGGATGGCGCGGGCGAGCGCGATGCGCTGGCGCTGGCCGCCGGAGAGGGTCAGGCCCTGCTCTCCGACCTTGGTGTCGTAGCCCTCGGGCAGCTCGGCGATGAAACGGTCCGCCTGGGCGGCGCGGGCGGCGGCCTCGATCTGCTCCTGGCCGGCGTCGGGGCGGCCGTAGGCGATGTTGGCGCGGACGGTGTCGGAGAAGAGGAAGGAGTCCTCGGGGACCAGGCCGATCGCGGCCCGCAGCGAGTCCAGGGTCAGCTCGCGCACGTCGTGCCCGCCGACGAGGACGGCGCCGTGGGTGACGTCGTAGAAGCGCGGCAGCAGCAGGGAGACCGTGGACTTGCCGGAGCCGGAGGAGCCGACCACGGCGAGGGTCTCGCCGGGGCGGATCTCGAAGGACAGGCCGGTCAGGACGGGGCGGCCGTCGGTGTAGCCGAAGGACACGTCGTCGAACTCGACGGTCGCGGGCGCGTCGGCGGGCAGCTCCTTGGTGCCGCCGGTCAGCGTCGGCTCGGTGTCGATCAGCTCCAGGACCCGCTCGGTGCCGGCCCTCGCCTGCTGCCCGACGGTGAGGACCATGGCGAGCATCCGGACCGGGCCGACCAGCTGGGCGAGGTAGGTGGAGAACGCCACGAACGTGCCGAGCGTGATGTGGCCGCGCACGGCGAGCCAGCCGCCGAGCGCCAGCATGGCGACCTGGCCGAGGGCGGGCACGGCCTGGAGGGCGGGGGTGAACTTCGCGTTCAGCCGGATGGTCCGCAGCCGCCCGGCGAACAGCCGCCGTCCGACCGCCCGCAGCTTGGCGGTCTCCTGCTCCTCCTGCCCGAACCCCTTCACCACGCGGACCCCGCTGACCGCGCCGTCCACCACCCCGGCGACGGCGGCGGCCTGCGCCTGCGCGTACCAGGTGGCGGGGTGCAGCCGGGTGCGGCTGCGCCGGGCGATCCAGCCCAGGGCGGGGGCCACGGCCAGGGCGACCAGGGTCAGCGGCAGCGACAGCCACGCCATGATCGCCAGGGAGATCAGGAACAGCAGCACGTTGCCGATGGTCATCGGCAGCATGAAGAGCAGGCCCTGGATCAGCTGGAGGTCGCTGGTGGCGCGGCCGACCACCTGCCCGGTGGACAGCTCGTCCTGGCGGCGGCCGTCGAACCGGGTGATCGTCCCGTACATGTCCGTCCGCAGGTCGTGCTGGACGTCGAGGGCGAGCCGGCCGCCGTAGTAGCGGCGGACGAAGGTCAGGGCGTAGACGAGGAGCGCGGCGCCCACCAGCGCGCCCGCCCAGGGGGCCATGGCGCGGCTGTGGTCGCCGATCACGTCGTCGATGATCACCTTGGTGATCAGCGGGACGACGGCCATGACGGCCATACCCCCGAGGGAGGCGCCGAGGGCGAGGACCACGTCCTTGGGGCGGCGCCACGCGTACGCGGCGAGTCTGCGCGCCCAGCCTCGTGTCTCCCCCGGTTGCGCTGCCACGTCGGTGCCTCCCTGACGGCCTGATCTACCGGAAGGCACCAACACGGACGGGAGCGGATTTCATCCCTCCGCAACGATTCGTTCCGCGGGTCGGGCCATTTTGTAGCTGCGGTTCGGTGGGGGCTGGTCGCGCCCACGCGGCGGAGCCGCACATCGATCCAGCCCCGCGCCCCTCAGGAACCGGTGCGTGCCCGGAGGTAATAGAACCGGGTCGTCTGCACCGCGTTCTGGTTGTCGTCGCTGACCAGGAGGACCCGCAGGCGGCCCCGGGCGTCGCGGCCGGTGACCGTCATGCCCTCGATGTTGTCGAGGAGGGGATTGGGCTGGGGCTGCCTGGCGGTGGCGCCGAGGGAGGGGCAGGCGGCGAGGTCGGTGAGCAGGGTCTTCCTGATCAGGCGGACGCCGGGCTGCCCGGTCAGGTGCCCGATGCCGCTGGTGTCCGTGGCGTGCCGCGGGTCGGCGAGGTAGAGGCGGACGGTGTTGCCGACGCCTGCGGTGAAGCCGCGCTCCAGGACCAGCAGCCGGCCGTCGGGCGTGGCCTGGACCTCGGGGACGCCGAGGCCGTCGTCGGTGCGGTAGGAGTACTGGGCGGCGAGCCGGAAGTGCCCGCCCGGGGTCCGCCGCCAGGTCTGGAAGCGGACGATGCCAGGGGTGTCACCGGAGAGCGCGTACTCCATGGAGGCCAGCACCGTGTCTCCGCCGGGCAGCAGGGTCAGCCCCTCGAAGGTCTGGTTGGCGGTGGCTCGGCCGGCCGGGGCGACCCTCAGGGAGTCCGGCACGGGCAGGCGGTCGAGGATACGGCCGTCACGGGAGTAGCGGCGCACGGACGGCTCGGTCTCGGAGGTGACCAGGCGGGTGCCGTCCCGGTCGACGACGAGTCCCTCGGAGTCGAGCGCGGCCCCGTTCTCGTCGGCGAGCTGGACCACACTCGTGGGCCTGAGGGTGCGGCGGTTCAGGGTGAACAGCGACGAGCGGTCGGAGAGCGCGGCGAGTTCGCCGTGCCGGTCCACCGCGAGCGCGGAGAGGTTGCCGACGAAGGTGCCCTCGTACGTCGTCTTGTCGAGGCCGTCGGCGAAGCGGTCGAGGGAGACGGACGGCGAGCAGGCGTGGTCGCTCGGGGTGCCGGCGGCGGCCGGCCCGGCGGTGAGACCGGTGAGGCAGGTGGCCGCCGCCAGGCCGGCGGTGAGGGTCGCGAGTACGGTTCTCAGACGCATGACCGTCACCGTAGGGTGCCCGGATGACCGAGGGGAGACCTCCTCGTGAAGCGTCAGCCGGTCGGCGGCACCGCCACGAACGCCTCCCTGGGCGCGGTCGTCGGCGAGTAGCGCACCGTGCTCCTCGTCGTGGGCACGAGATCCTTGTGGATGGCCCGGGCGATGTTCTGAATGGTCGTCACGCCGTAGTCCATGGTGCTGTTGTCCTGGGTGAGCACCGTGATCATGTAGTCGTGCCCGGCGCCGTTGAAGGTGCCGACGCTGTGCACCCGCCAGCCGTGGGTGGCGCGCTGCAGCCAGCCGTTCTTGACGTGCACGGCGACGGAGGACGGTGCTCCGGCGGGCGTGCCCCAGCGCTGGGAGGAGACGACCTGGCCCATCAGCTTGAGGATGTAGGCGCGGGAGTTGTCGCTGAGCACCGAGTTCCTGGCGGTGATCAGACCGAGCAGCCTCTGCTCGTCGCGCACGGTGATCTGGGTCAGGCCCCAGTAGCCGTCCGCGCCCGGCTTGGTCCAGGTCATGCCGGCGGCGGCCAGGAAGCCCTTGATCTTCGTCAGGCCCAGCTGTTTCCACAGGCTGCTGGTCGCGTTGTTGTCCGACTGCGTGATCATCGCCCTGGTGAGCGTGACCTCGCGGTCGGTGAGGTAGCGGTTGTGCTTCTTGTTGTCCCACAGCAGCGTGGCGAGGACGGTCACCTTCACCACGCTGGCGGAGTCGTAGGCGCTGGACTCCCGAAGCGTGCAGGTCGTGTTGGTGCCGCGGTCGCGCAGCCCGACGGCGATGGTGCCCTTGCGGCCCGCCATCGCCGCGGTGATGTCCTTCTGCAGCTTGACGGCCAGCCCGGCCTTGCCGGACGTGCAGCTGACGGTGGCCGGGGCGGCCGAGGCGGGGGCCGCGGCGGCCACGCAGGGAACGAGCATCCCGGCGCCGGCCCCGAGCGCCGCGAGCGCTCTGACGCGCCCGGTTGTCCAGTGAGTCATACCCGGTTGACGCACAGGATCGGGCGAATGGTTGTGCGGGCGGGAAGTGTTTGACGAGTCGTTACCGGCGAGGGGGCGGCGTCGGGCCCTCGCCGGTGGGCGGCAGCCTCAGTCCAGGTGCGTCGGCGCGAACGTCCGCAGCAGGGCCGGGAGTACGACCACCGAGGGGCCCGGAGCGGTCAGGGCCTTGGCCAGGTCGGCCTCCAGGGTCTCGGGGGACGTACGGACGCCCGGGACGCCGAAGGACTCGGCCAGGGCCACGTAGTCGGGGCGGGTCAGTTCCGTCGCCGTGGGCTCGCCGAAGGCGTCGGTCATGTACTCGCGCAGGATGCCGTAGCCGCCGTCGTCGACGATCAGCCAGGTGACGTTCAGGTCGTACTGACGTGCCGTGGCCAGTTCGGCGACGGAGTACAGGGCGCCGCCGTCGCCCGAGACGGCGAGGACCGGGCGGGTCGGGTCGGCCGCCGCCGCGCCGAGCGCCGCGGGGAAGCCGTAGCCGAGGCCGCCTGCGCCCTGTGCCGAGTGCATCGTGTTGGGCGACCCCGCGTCGAAGGCGGACCAGGCCCAGTAGGCCAGGATCGTCATGTCCCAGAAGGACGGGGAGTGGGCGGGCAGGGCGCGGCGCACGGAGGCCAGCACCCGCTGCTCCAGGGTGAGTTCCTGGGCGGCGATCCGGTCGGCGACCTTCGCGAGCAGCTCCCGCACCCGGTCCGGTGCCGTGGCGTCCGCGCGCTCCTCCACCGTCTCCAGCAGCGCCTGGAGGGCCAGGCGGGCGTCCGCGTGGATGCCGAGGGCCGGGTGGTTGGACTCCAGCTTGCCGAGATCGGCCTCGATCTGGATCACCCGGCCGCGCGGCTTGAAGGTGTGGTAGTTCGAGGACAGTTCGCCCAGGCCCGAGCCGACCACGAGCAGGACGTCCGCGTCCTCGAGGAAGTCGGTGGTGTGGCGGTCCTCCAGCCAGGACTGCAACGAGAGCGGGTGCGTCCACGGGAACGCGCCCTTGCCGCCGAAGGTGGTGACGACGGGGGCGTCCAGCTTCTCCGCCAGGGCCCGCAGCTTCCCGGAGGCGTCCGCGCGGACCACTCCCCCGCCCGCGATGATCGCCGGACGGGCCGCCTTCGACAGCAGGTCGGCCGCCACCGCGGTCAGTTCGGGGCGCGGCGGCAGGCCGTCCGGGGTGGCGTCCATCGCGGTCACCACCGGCAGACGCGTCTCGGCAAGCAGCACGTCCTGCGGGATCTCCACCCACACCGGCCCGTGCGGGGCGGTCAGCGCCGACTTCCAGGCCTCGGCGATCGCGGACGGGATCTGGGACTGGGCGCGGACGGTGTGGACCGACTTCACCACGCCCCGGAACGAGGCCGCCTGGTCGGGGAGTTCGTGCAGATAGCCGTGGCGGCCGCCGCCGAGCCCGGCCGTGGGGACCTGGCTGCCGATCGCCAGGACCGGCGCCGAGGCCGCCGCCGCCTCCTGGAGCGCGGCCAGGGAGGTGAGGGCTCCCGGGCCCGTCGACAGCAGCAGCGGCGCCGCCTCGCCCGTGATCCTGCCGTAGGCGTCCGCCGCGAAGCCCGCGTTGTTCTCCACCCGCAGGCCCACATAGCGCAGCGAAGACCTGCGCAGGGCGTCGAACATGCCCAGCGCGTGCTGGCCGGGCAGGCCGAAGACGGTCGTCGCACCGAGCCCGGCCAGTGCTTCCACGACCAGGTCTCCGCCGTTGCGGCCGTCAGGGGGATTCAGCGCGGCCGCCGTCTGCTGATCGGTCGGGCGGAGTACCAGGTCGTGGTCGTGGTTCACAGCTCTCGGTCCTCTGGGGAGAGTCAGGCGTTGCGGGCCGCCGCGATCTGGCGGCTCATGATGGTGGTCAGCTCGTAGGCCGTGTGGGAGGCCGCGACCGACGTGATCTCCGCGTGGTCGTACGCGGGCGCCACCTCGACCACGTCCGCCGAGACCAGGTTGCAGGACGCCAGGCCGCGCAGGATCTCCAGCAGCTCCCGCGACGTCATGCCGCCGGCCTCCGGCGTGCCGGTGCCGGGCGCGTGCGCCGGGTCCAGGCAGTCGATGTCGATGGAGATGTACAGCGGGCGGTCGCCGATGCGCCGGCGGAGCTGGTCGGCGACCTCGTCGGCGCCGCGGCGGTAGACGTCGGCGGAGGTGACGATGCCGAAGCCCATCTTCTCGTCGTCCGTGAGGTCCTGCTTGCCGTACAGCGGGCCGCGGGTGCCGACGTGGGAGAGGGCGGAGGTGTCGAGGATGCCCTCCTCCACGGCACGCCGGAACGGGGTGCCGTGGGTGTACTCGGCACCGAAGTAGGTGTCCCAGGTGTCGAGGTGGGCGTCGAAGTGGAGCAGGGCCACCGGGCCGTGCTTCTTCGCCACGCTCCTGAGGAGCGGCAGCGCGATGGTGTGGTCGCCGCCGAGGGTCATCAGGCGGGCGCCGGTGCCGAGCAGGTCGTCGGCGGCGGCCTCGATGGTGTCCACGGCCTCGTTGATGTTGAACGGGTTCACGGCGATGTCGCCGCCGTCCGCGACCTGGGCGAGGGCGAACGGGGAGGCGTCCTGCGCCGGGTTGTAGGGGCGCAGCAGCCGGGACGCCTCGCGGATGGCGTTGCCGCCGAAGCGGGCGCCCGGCCGGTACGAGACGCCGGAGTCGAACGGCACGCCCACCACGGCGACGTCGGCGGTGCCGACCTCGTCCAGGCGGGGCAGCCGGGCGAAGGTCGCGGGGCCGGCGTACCGCGGGACGCGGGAGGAGTCGACGGGGCCGCGGGGCGTCTCGTTGCTGCTCATGGTGAAATGCCTTCTTTCCTGCGCTTCGTCGCGCATGTACTGCTTTCCGGACGACTCTACTGGTGAGCCGGGACGGGTTCGGACGCGAGTTCGGGGCTCTGTCCGGCGAGCCGCTCCCGCCAGACGGTGAGGACGGCCTCGTCGGTGGGCCGGGTCGCCAGGGACACGGCGACGTAGGCGACGAGGGAGGACAGCAGGCCGTAGTAGACCGGCTCGTTGGCCAGGATGCCGTAGCCCGCCATCAGGCCGATGACCGCGAGGCCACCGACGGTCACGGAGGCGAGGGCGCCCTGCGCGGTGCCGCGCTTCCACAGCAGCCCGCCGAGGATCGGCACCAGCAGCCCGCCGACGAGCAGGTTGTACGCCACGGTCAGCGCCTCGACGACGTCGTTGAGCGCGATGGCGGTGGCGATCACCGCGACACCCATGACCAGGATGAAGGCGCGGTTGCCCTTGACCTCGTCGTGCTCCTCGTCCGTGCGGTGGACGGCGCCCCGCAGCCGCGACCAGATGTCGTTGTTGGCGACGGTGGCGCAGGCGATCAGCGCACCGGAGGAGGTCGACATCACGGCGGCGAGGGCGGCGGCCAGCACCAGCCCGCGCACACCGACGGGCAGTTCGTCCTTGACGATGGTGGCGAAGGCGTCGTCGGCGCTGCTCAGGTTCGGGTAGAGCACCTTGGCCGCGGTGCCGATGACGGCGCCGGCGAGCGCGTAGACCAGGCAGTAGGTGCCGGCGACGGTGCCGCCGTGGCGGGCGACCCTGTCGCTGCGGGCGGTGAACACGCGCTGCCAGATGTCCTGGCCGATGAGCATGCCGAAGGTGTAGATCAGCACATAGGTGAAGATGGTCTCGCCGCCGATGCCCAGCGGGTCGAGGTACGAGGTGGGCAGTTTGGCCTTCATCGCGCCGAAGCCGCCGGCCTTGACGACGGCGACGGGCAGCAGCAGGAGCAGCACGCCGATCGTCTTGACCACGAACTGCACCATGTCGGTCAGCGTGATGGACCACATGCCGCCGAGGGTGGAGTACGCGACGACGATCGCGCCGCCGAGCACGATCGCGACCGTGCGGTTCAGGTCGAACAGGACGTCGAAGATCGTGGCGTAGGCGATGGTCGAGGTGACCGCGAGCATCAGGGTGTACGCCCACATGACCACGCCGGAGATCACGCCCGCGCGCCCGCCGTAGCGCAGGTCGAGCATCTCGGAGACGGTGTAGACCTTCAGCCGGGCGATGCGGGCGGAGAAGAAGACGGACAGGGCCAGCAGGCCGAGGCCGATGGTGAACACCATCCACGCCCCGGAGAGCCCGTACTTGTAGCCGAGGCCCACGCCGCCGATGGTGGACGCGCCGCCGAGGACGATCGCCGCCATGGTGCCGGAGTACATCGCGGGCCCGAGACGGCGGCCGGCCACCAGGAACTCGCTCTTGGATTTGGCGCGGCGCATGCCCCACCAGCCCAGGGCCAGCATGCCGGCCAGATAGACGACGATCACTGTGTAGTCGACGGCCATGTTGGGGCCCTCCTTCGCGCACATCCCGGTGGCGTGTCGTTTGCATCTGCGTGGGGACGTCGGCAGCGGCTCGCGGGGACATCCGCCCGTACCCGCGGCTGCCGGTCTGGGTCGACACTAGGTGGCCGGAAAGCGACTGCGAAGTGTACTTTTCATCCATTCACACGGGCCGGAATGGAGGGAACGCACACCATGCAGGACACACCGTCGCCGTCCGCGCCGGCGGTCCCACCCACCCCACCGGTCCCGCTCTCGGCGCTGCTCGCCCGCGAGGACCTGGCGCTGCGGCAGATCGCCGGGCCGTCGGATTCCGGCACCGTGATCCACTGGGCGCACACCTCGGAGATGGCCGACCCGTACCCGTATCTGCTCGGCGGCGAGCTGCTGCTGACGGCGGGCGTCCAGGCCCCTCGGGCGGCGACCGCGCAGGCCGGGAGCGGGTACTTCGACGACTACGTCGCGCGGATCGTCGCCGCGGGCGGCGCGGCCCTCGGCTTCGGTGTGGCGCCGGTGCACGACACGGTGCCGGCCGCCCTGGTGGCGGCCTGCGACGCCCGCGGCCTGCCGCTGCTCGAAGTGCCGCCGCAGACCACCTTCTCCGGCGTCGCCCGCGCCGTCTGGCAGCTGATGGCCCAGGCCCGCCTGGCCGAACTCCGCCGGGTCACCGAGACCCAGCAGAGCCTGGCCGCCGCCGCGTCCCGCCCGGATCCGGTGCCGTCGGTGCTGCGCCAGCTGGCCCAGCGGGTGGGTGGCCGTACGGTGCTGTACGGGCCCGAGGGCACCCCTGTCGCCGAGGCCGGGCGGGAGGAACACCTGCCCGAGGTGCGGGACGCGCTGGACGCGCTGGCCCGGCTCGTCGCCAGCCGCGCCCGCTCCTCCGCCACCGACACCGTCGCGGGCCGCCACCTCGCCGCCTACACCCTGGGCACCGGGCAGGGCTTCGTGCTCGCCGTCGCCTCCCCGCACCGCGAACCGGGCGACCACACCATCGCCTCCGTGGCCGCCGTCCTGCTGACCCTGCTGACCGGCGAGCACCAGAGCGGTGCGGGCGCGGCCCGCTCCTCGGCGCTGGTGCGGCTGCTGCTGGGCGCCCCGGCCCAGGAGGTCGCGCCGCTGCTCGGGGACGGGCGATGGGTCGTCGTGCACGCGCGGCCCGGCGCGCAGGCCGCCGACGCGGTGGCGGCCTCGGCGCTCGGCGCCGCCCTCGGGTCGGCGCTGGTCGACCTCGCGGACGGCGTCGTACGGGTCCTCGTCCCCGCCGACCGCGAACCGGGCCCGCAGCCCGGCTGGACGCTCGGCGTCAGCGCGGCCGTCGCCCCGGCCGACTGGCCCGCCGCCGACACCCAGGCGGCCCGCGCCCTGGCCCGCGCCCACGCCACCCGCGCCGCGCTGGTCCGGCACGGCGCCCCCGGCAGCGGTCCCGGCCTCGCCGACCTGCTCCCGCCCGCCGAGGCCGACGCCCACGCCCGCGCCCTGCTGGCTCCCCTCACCC
The DNA here is from genome assembly GCF_032658145.1 of Streptomyces sp. MK7. Classification (NCBI taxonomy): domain Bacteria; kingdom Bacillati; phylum Actinomycetota; class Actinomycetes; order Kitasatosporales; family Streptomycetaceae; genus Streptomyces; species Streptomyces sp. MK7. The sequence continues at coordinate 44,440 of NZ_JAVACL010000003.1, read as the reverse complement.
CGGCCCTCACCGAGACCCTGCGCACCTGGCTCTCCCTGCACGGCAGCTGGGACCGCACCGCGGTCGCCCTGTCCGTCCACCGCAACACCGTCCGCCAGCGCATCACCCGCTGCGCCGCCCTCCTGGGCACCGACCTGGACGACCCGGACGCACGCATGGAACTGTGGTTCGCCCTGCGCAGACTCTGAGCGGCGCCGCGGCCGGCCGCGACAGACGGGCGGGGCGGGGGCGAGATGGGCGGAACGGCGTGACCGGGCGGACGTGGCGTGGCGCGGCGGGCATGACGAGCTGGGCGAGCCCGGCAGCACCGCGCGGCCGGACGGGCGGACTCGGCCGGACGGGCGGACCGCGCGGCCGCCGTCGCCGCCGTCGCCGCCGGACAGGCACGGCCCACACGACCGGCGTGAGCCCCGTCCCAGCGGCCGGAACACCGGCGACGGAGGCGGATCACTGCATCACAATGGGTGGCATGCCGATAACCGGGACGCCCAGCCGCGCCGAACTCCTCGACCATCTCGTGAAGACCCGTATCGCCGGGAACGTCGCCACCCCCCGCGAGAACAACCTCTCCCACTACCGCAGGCTGTCGAACGGCGACCGCAACTTCTGGCTCGGCCTGGAACTCGGCGACCGCTGGAGCGACGAGCAGGACGTCCTCGCGGTGATGGCGGAACGGGTCGGCGTCAGCGACGACCCGGAGCACCGGTACGGTCAGGACACCATCGACCCCGAGCTGACCGTCGCCGGCCTGGAGCGGATGGCCGGCCGGCTGCGCAAGGCGGCCGACGGCCGGCAGCGGGTGCTGTTCGCCACCGGCCACCCCGGCGGTCTGCTCGACGTGCACCGCGCCACGGCCGCCGCGCTGCGCGCCGCCGGGTGCGAGATCACCGTCATCCCGGACGGACTGCAGACCGACGAGGGCTACGTCATGCAGTTCGCGGACGTGGCGGTGCTGGAGCACGGCGCGACGCTGTGGCACACCCACTCGGGTGAGCCGATGCGCGCGATCCTCACCGGCCTGGAGCGCGAGGGGCGCCCGCTGCCGGACCTGGTCGTCGCCGACCACGGCTGGGCGGGCTGTGCCGGACAGCACGGCGTGGACTCCGTCGGCTACGCCGACTCCAACGACCCGGCGCTCTTCCTCGCCGAGGCCGAGGGGACCGTCCAGGTGACGGTCCCGCTCGACGACCACGTGGTCAGCCCCCGGTACTACGACCCGATGACGGCGTATCTGCTGGACCAGGCGGGCCTGGCCGGCTGACGGCCCCGACGACGGGCTCTCACTGCTCCCGGGGTACGCGGACCACGCCCTCCTGGATCACCGAGATGGCCAGGCGCCCGTCCTGCGTGTAGATGCGGGCCTGGCCGAGGCCCCGCCCGCCGTGGGCGGAGGGGGACTCCTGGTCGTACAGCAGCCACTCGTCGGCCCGGAAGGGCCGGTGGAACCACATGGCGTGGTCCAGCGAGGCCCCGACGACGTCGCCGACCGCCCAGCCGCCCCGGCCGTGCGCGAGCAGGACCGAGTCCAGCAGCGTCATGTCGGAGACGTACGTGGCGAGCACGACGTGCAGCAGCGGCTGGTCTATGACGCCCTCGAGCTTGCCGTTGGTGCGGAACCACACCTGCGAGTGCGGCTCGCGCGGCTCGCCGAACCTGCCGTACGGCGGCTCGTCGACGTAGCGCAGGTCGACCGCCTCGCGGGCCTCCAGGAAGCGCTCGACGACCTCGGGGGCGAGGTGGTCGTAGTTCCGCATGCGTTCCTGCGAGGTGGGCAGGGTGGCCGGGTCCGGGGCGGGCGGCATCGGGGCCTGGTGGTCCAGGCCCTCCTCGTACGTCTGGAAGGACGCCGAGAGGTGGAAGATCGGCTGCCCGTGCTGGACGGCGACCACCCGGCGGGTGGTGAAGGAGCGGCCGTCGCGGATGCGGTCGACGGTGTAGACGATGGGCGCGCCGGGGTCGCCGGGGCGCAGGAAGTAGGCGTGCAGCGAGTGCGCGTGCCGGTCCTCGGGGACCGTGCGCCCGGCGGCGACCAGCGCCTGCGCCGCGACCTGCCCGCCGAAGACGCGCGGGACCACGGCGGAGCGCGACTTCCCGCGGAAGATGTCCTGCTCGATCCGCTCGAGGTCGAGCAGATCGAGCAGCGACTGAAGTGCCTGACTCATACGTCAGTTGTATCCTGCACTGATTTCGCGGATCCGTCGGGGCCCTTACAGGCCCATGTCCTTGGCGATGATCGTCTTCATGATCTCGCTGGTGCCGCCGTAGATGCGGTTGACGCGGTTGTCCGCGTACAGGCGGGCGATCGGGTACTCGTTCATGAAGCCGTAGCCGCCGTGCAGCTGGAGGCAGCGGTCGATGACGCGGTGGGCGACCTCGGTGCAGAAGAGCTTCGCGGAGGCGGCCTCGGCGGGGGTCAGCTCGCCGGCGTCCAGGGCCTCCGTCGCGCGGTCGGCGACGGCCTCGGCGGCGTCCACCTCGGCCTGGCAGGCGGCCAGCTCGAACTTGGTGTTCTGGAAGGCGGCGACGGGCTTGCCGAAGACGGTGCGCTGCTGGACGTACTCCTTGGCGAACCGGACGGCGGCCTTGGCCTGCGCATAGGCGCCGAAGGCGATGCCCCAGCGCTCGGAGGCGAGGTTGTGGCCGAGGTAGTAGAAGCCCTTGTTCTCCTCGCCGAGCAGGTCCTCGACCGGGACCTTGACGTCGACGAACGCCAGCTCGGCGGTGTCGGAGGTCCGCAGGCCGAGCTTGTCGAGCTTGCGGCCGACGGAGTAGCCCTCGGCCTTGGTGTCCACGACGAAGAGGGAGATGCCGAACCGGCGGTCGTCCTCGCGGGGCGCGGAGGTGCGGGCGCAGACGATCATGCGGTCGGCGTGCACACCACCGGTGATGAAGGTCTTGGCGCCGTTGAGGACGTAGTGGGTGCCGTCCTCGGAGAGCTTGGCGGTGGTCTTCATGCCCGCGAGGTCGGAGCCGGTGCCCGGCTCGGTCATCGCGATGGCCCACATCTCCTCGCCGGTGACGAACTTCGGCAGGTAGCGCTTCTTCTGCTCGTCGGTGGCGAGCAGCTTGATGTAGGGCAGGCCCAGCAGCACGTGCACACCGGAGCCGCCGAAGGAGACGCCGGCACGGGCGGTCTCCTCGTACAGGACAGCCTCGAACTTGTGCGTGTCCAGGCCGGCGCCGCCGAACTCCTCCGGCACGTTGATGCCGAAGACGCCCAGCTCGCCCAGCTTGTAGTAGAACTCGCGCGGAGCCTGTCCGGCGGCGAACCACTCGTCGTAGACGGGCACGACCTCGGCCTCGATGAAGGCGCGGACGGTCTCCCGGAACGCCTCGTGATCCTCGTTGAACACCGTACGGCGCACGCCGCCACCTCCACGTACATCGCCACTGTCTAAGCGCTTGCTCACACAACGTACCGGCGAGTACGGCAAGGCGTAAAGAAGGAGCACTGGTAACGCTCGTCACGTGAAGCAACCCAGGGGCGCGGGGAACTGCGCGCCTGACCCCCACCCACCCGCAGCCGCGCACCCGCGCAACACACCCACCCCTTGGGCGAACCGGGGGCGCGGGGCGGAGCCCCGCAGCCCCTCCCCCCCTCAGCCCGCCGCAGGCGATCCCGCAGGCGAACTCGCCGAGGCGAACGCCCCCCGCGCCATACGGTGCAGCAGCTCCGCCGTCGCCCCCCGCCCCGGCAGGAACCCCCGCCGCCCCAGGTGAGGCGTGGAGTTCAGCAGGCCGAAGACGGAGTGGACGGCCGACCGCGCGGCCGGCTCGGCGAGATCCGGGTGGACCTGGCGGACGACCTCCACCCACAGTTCGACGTACTGCCGCTGGAGCTGGCGCACGAGCTTGCGGTCGCTGTCCCGGAGGCGGTCCAGCTCGCGGTCGTGCAAGGTGATGAGGGGACGGTCGTCGAGCGCGAAGTCGATGTGCCCCTCGATGAGCGAGTCGAGGACCGCCTCCGGGCCCGCCACCCCGCCGGCCTCCGCCAGGCGCCGCTTCGCACCCGTCAGCAGCCGTCCGCTGATGCCGACCAGCAGCTCCGCGAGCATCGCGTCCTTGCCCGCGAAGTGCCGGTACAGGCCCGGGCCGCTGATGCCCACCGCGGCGCCTATCTCGTCGACCCCGACGCCGTGGAAGCCGCGTTCGGCGAAGAGCCGCGCGGCTTCCTTGAGGATCTGCTCGCGGCGGGTGGGGGCGTCGGTTCGCGTGGTCATGAAAACAATTCTAGACAGGATGGTTAGCGCTCGTTAACCTGAAGGAAATGGGTTAACGCTCATTAACAGTGGACCACGTCGAACCACCGGGTGAGGGGACCACAGGGATGCACGAGGCACCGGAGCTGACGAGCGCGGCCGATCCCGCGTCGGAGGCCTGGCGGGCCAACGATCAGGCACATCGCGCGCTCGTCGAGGAGCTGCGCGGCAAGCTCGCCGCCGCGCGGCTCGGCGGCGGCGAGAGGGCGCGGACCCGCCACACCGCGCGCGGGAAGCTGCTGCCGCGCGACCGCGTGGACACCCTGCTCGATCCGGGCTCGCCCTTCCTGGAGCTGGCCCCGCTGGCCGCCGACGGGATGTACGACGGACAGGCCCCGGCGGCCGGGGTGATCGCCGGGATCGGGCGGGTCAGCGGGCGCGAGTGCGTGATCGTCGCCAACGACGCCACCGTCAAGGGCGGCACGTACTACCCGATGACGGTGAAGAAGCACCTGCGCGCCCAGGAGGTGGCCCTGGAGAACCGCCTGCCGTGCCTGTACCTCGTCGACTCCGGCGGCGCCTTCCTGCCGATGCAGGACGAGGTCTTCCCCGACCGTGAGCACTTCGGGCGGATCTTCTACAACCAGGCCCGTATGTCCGGCGCCGGGATCCCGCAGATCGCCGCCGTCCTCGGCTCCTGCACCGCCGGTGGCGCCTACGTCCCGGCGATGAGCGACGAGGCCGTGATCGTCCGCAACCAGGGCACGATCTTCCTGGGCGGGCCGCCGCTGGTGAAGGCGGCCACCGGCGAGGTGGTGACCGCCGAGGAGCTGGGCGGCGGCGAGGTGCACTCCCGCGTCTCCGGCGTCACCGACCACCTCGCCGAGGACGACGCCCACGCCCTGCGGATCGTGCGGAACATCGTCGCCACCCTCCCCGCGCGCGGGTCGCTGCCCTGGGAGGTCACCGAGCCGGTGGAGCCCAAGGTCGACCCCTACGGTCTCTACGGCGCCGTGCCGGTCGACTCCCGCACGCCCTACGACGTCCGCGAGATCATCGCGCGTCTGGTCGACGGCTCGCGGTTCGCCGAGTTCAAGTCCGAGTTCGGGCAGACCCTGGTCACCGGGTTCGCCCGGATCCACGGCCACCCGGTGGGGATCATCGGCAACAACGGCATCCTGTTCTCCGAGTCCGCCCAGAAGGGCGCCCACTTCATCGAGCTGTGCGACCAGCGCGGCATCCCGCTGCTGTTCCTGCAGAACATCTCCGGCTTCATGGTGGGCCGCGACTACGAGGCCGGCGGCATCGCCAAGCACGGGGCCAAGATGGTCACGGCCGTGGCCTGCACGCGCGTGCCCAAGCTGACCGTCGTCGTCGGCGGGTCCTACGGCGCGGGCAACTACTCCATGTGCGGCCGGGCCTACTCCCCCCGCTTCCTGTGGATGTGGCCCAACGCCAAGATCTCGGTGATGGGCGGCGAGCAGGCCGCCTCCGTGCTCGCCACCGTCAAGCGGGACCAGTTCGAAGCACGTGGCGAGGAGTGGCCCGTGGAGGACGAGGAGTCCTTCAAGGCACCTGTCCGCGCCCAGTACGAGCGCCAGGGCAACGCCTACTACGCCACCGCCCGGCTCTGGGACGACGGCGTGATCGACCCACTGGACACCCGCCAGGTACTGGGCCTCGCCCTGACCGCGTGCGCCAACGCCCCGCTGGGCGACCCCCAGTTCGGCGTCTTCCGGATGTGAGGGGGACCTCGTAGACATGTTCGAAACAGTTCTGGTGGCCAACCGCGGCGAGATCGCCGTCCGCGTCATCCGCACCCTGCGCGCGCTCGGGGTGCGCTCGGTGGCGGTCTTCTCCGACGCGGACGCGGACGCCCGGCACGTCCGGGAGGCCGACACGGCCGTACGGATCGGCCCGGCGCCCGCGGCCGAGAGCTACCTGTCCGCCGAGCGGCTGCTTCAGGCCGCCGCCCGCACCGGCGCCCAGGCCGTCCACCCCGGGTACGGCTTCCTCGCGGAGAACGCCGGCTTCGCGCGCGCCTGCGAGGAGGCGGGGCTGGTCTTCATCGGCCCCCCGGCGGACGCGATCTCCCTCATGGGCGACAAGATCCGCGCCAAGGAGACGGTCGAGGCGGCCGGAGTGCCGGTCGTGCCCGGCTCCAGCGGCTCCGGACTCACCGACGCGCAACTGGCCGAGGCCGCCCGCGGGATCGGCATGCCGGTGCTGCTGAAGCCGTCCGCCGGCGGCGGCGGCAAGGGCATGCGGCTGGTGCGGGACGCCGATCGGCTCACCGAGGAGATCGCCGCCGCCCGCCGCGAGGCCCGCGCCTCCTTCGGCGACGACACCCTGCTCGTGGAGCGCTGGATCGACCGGCCTCGCCACATCGAGATCCAGGTCCTCGCCGACGGCCACGGCAACGTGGTCCACCTCGGCGAGCGCGAGTGCTCCCTCCAGCGCCGCCACCAGAAGATCATCGAGGAGGCGCCCAGCGTGCTCCTCGACGAGGAGACCCGTTCGGCGATGGGCGAGGCGGCGGTCCAGGCGGCCCGCTCCTGCGGCTACCGGGGCGCGGGCACGGTGGAGTTCATCGTCCCCGGCGGCACTGCGCCGGTCGGGGGGACACCCCCCGAACCCCCCGTGTCCTCGTTCTACTTCATGGAGATGAACACCCGTCTCCAGGTGGAGCACCCGGTCACCGAGCTCGTCACCGGCCTGGACCTGGTGGAGTGGCAGCTGCGGGTGGCAGCCGGCGAGCGCCTGCCGTACGCGCAGGGGGACATCACCCTCACCGGTCACGCGATCGAGGCCCGGCTGTGCGCGGAGGACCCCTCGCGCGGCTTCCTGCCCTCCGGCGGCACGGTGCTGCGGCTGCGCGAGCCGCAGGGCGACGGCGTGCGCACCGACTCCGGGCTCAGCGAGGGCACCGAGGTCGGCAGCCTGTACGACCCGATGCTGTCCAAGGTGATCGCGTACGGCCCCGACCGCGCGACCGCGCTGAGGAAGCTCCGCGCGGCGCTCGCGGAGACGGTCACGCTGGGCGTGCAGACCAACGCCGGATTCCTGCGCCGGCTGCTGGCCCACCCGGCGGTCGTGGCGGGCGAGCTGGACACGGGGCTGGTCGAGCGGGTGGTCGACCAGCTGGTCCGAACGGACGTGCCGGAGGAGGTCTTCGAGGCCGCCGCGGCCGTACGGCTGGACGCGCTGCGGCCGAAGGGCGCGGGCTGGACGGACCCGTTCTCCGTGCCGTCCGGCTGGCGGCTGGGCGGTGAGCCCAAGCCGGTGGCCTTCCACCTGCGGGTCACCGACCCGGTGGAGTACGCCCCGCGCGGCGCCCACACGGTCACCGAGGACACGGTCTCCGTGACGCTCGACGGGGTCCGCCACACCTTCCACGGCGCCGCGGACTGGCTCGGCCGCGACGGCGACGCCTGGCACGTGCGCGACCACGACCCGGTGGCCGCCTCCCTCATCCGCGCGGCCCATTCCGGCGCCGACTCGCTGACCGCCCCCATGCCGGGCACGGTCACGGTGGTGAAGGTCGCCGTCGGCGACGAGGTGGCCGCGGGCCAGAGCCTGCTGGTGGTCGAGGCGATGAAGATGGAGCACGTCATCTCCGCCCCGCACGCCGGCACGGTCACCGAGCTGGACGTCGCACCGGGCACCACGGTCGCCATGGACCAGGTGCTGGCGGTCATCGCACCGGCGGAGGAGGAAACGGCATGAGCATTCCGGAACTCGGTCTCCCCATGGCCGTCCCGGCCCCCGGCCTGCCCGCCCGGGTCAGGATCCACGAGGTCGGTCCGCGCGACGGCCTGCAGAACGAGAAGGCGACCGTACCGACGGAGGTCAAGGCGGAGTTCATCCGCCGCCTCGCCGACGCGGGCCTGACCACGATCGAGGCCACCAGCTTCGTCCACCCCAAGTGGGTGCCCCAACTGGCCGACGCGGAACAGCTGTTCCCGATGGTGAGCGGCCTCCCGGTGGACCTGCCCGTCCTCGTCCCGAACGAGCGCGGCCTGGAGCGGGCCCTGTCGCTGAGCGCGACCCGGGTCGCCGTCTTCGCCAGCGCCACCGAGTCCTTCGCGAAGGCCAACCTCAACCGGACGGTGGACGAGGCGCTGGCCATGTTCGAGCCGGTGGTGCGGCGGGCGAAGGACGGGGGCGCGCATGTGCGCGGCTATCTGTCGATGTGCTTCGGCGACCCGTGGGAGGGGCCGGTGCCCGTCGACCAGGTGGTCCGGGTCTGCCGGGCGCTGCGGGACATGGGCTGCGACGAGCTGAGCCTCGGCGACACCATCGGCGTCGCCACGCCCGGCCATGTGCTTCGGCTGCTGGCCGCGCTGAACGAGGCCGGTGTGCCCACCGGCGTCATCGGCGTCCACTTCCACGACACCTACGGCCAGGCCCTCGCCAACACCCTGGCCGCGCTCCAGCACGGCGTCACCACCGTGGACGCCTCCGCGGGCGGCCTCGGCGGCTGCCCGTACGCCAAGTCCGCCACCGGCAACCTCGCCACCGAAGACCTCGTGTGGATGCTGCGGGGCCTCGGCATCGACACCGGAGTCGACCTCGGCCGTCTCGTCGCCACGAGCGAGTGGATGGCCGGGCGGCTGGGCCGGCCCAGTCCCTCCCGCACCCTGCGTGCCCTCTCCCACAAGGAGCAGTGACCGACGATGAACCACCGCCTGACCCCCGAGCTGGAGGAACTCCGCCGCACGGTGGAGGAGTTCGCGCACGACGTCGTGGCGCCGAAGATCGGCGACTTCTACGAGCGGCACGAGTTCCCCTACGAGATCGTCCGCGAGATGGGCCGCATGGGCCTGTTCGGCCTGCCGTTCCCGGAGGAGTACGGCGGCATGGGCGGCGACTACCTCGCCCTGGGCATCGCCCTGGAGGAACTGGCCCGGGTGGACTCGTCCGTGGCCATCACCCTCGAGGCGGGTGTCTCCCTGGGCGCCATGCCGATCCATCTGTTCGGCACCGAGGAGCAGAAGCGGACCTGGCTGCCCAAGCTGTGCACGGGCGAGATCCTGGGCGCCTTCGGCCTCACCGAGCCCGACGGCGGCTCGGACGCGGGCGCCACCCGGACCACGGCCCGGCTGGACCCGGACACCGACGAGTGGGTGATCAACGGCACCAAGTGCTTCATCACCAACTCCGGCACCGACATCACCGGCCTGGTGACGGTGACGGCGGTGACGGGCCGCAAGCCCGACGGGAAGCCGCTCATCTCCGCGATCATCGTCCCCTCCGGAACGCCCGGCTTCACGGTCGCGCCCGCCTACTCGAAGGTCGGCTGGAACGCCTCGGACACCCGTGAGCTGTCCTTCCAGGACGTCCGGGTGCCGGCCGCCAACCTGCTGGGCGAACAGGGCCGTGGCTACGCGCAGTTCCTGCGCATCCTCGACGAGGGCCGGATCGCGATCGCGGCGCTGGCGACGGGCCTGGCCCAGGGCTGTGTGGACGAGTCGGTGAAGTACGCCAAGGAGCGCCACGCCTTCGGCAGGCCGATCGGCGCCAACCAGGCGATCCAGTTCAAGATCGCCGACATGGAGATGAAGGCCCACACCTCCCGGCTGGCCTGGCGGGACGCGGCCTACCGTCTGGTGGCCGGCGAGCCCTTCAAGAAGGAGGCGGCCCTGGCGAAGCTGTACTCGTCGACGATCGCGGTCGACAACGCCCGCGACGCCACCCAGATCCACGGCGGCTACGGCTTCATGAACGAGTACCCGGTCGCCCGCATGTGGCGCGACTCCAAGATCCTGGAGATCGGCGAGGGCACGAGCGAGGTGCAGCGGATGCTGATCGCCCGGGAGCTGGGGCTCACCGGCTGACACGGCCGGCTGCGGGCAGGACGGGCGCGGCGCCCCACCCTCTGGACACGAACTAAGGTTAGGCTAACCTAGCTTCGAACCTGTCCGGCGGGCGCTCCGCCCCGTTCGAAAGCAGTCACACCCATGCCCCTTGCCCGTGCCACCCACCTTCCCCGCCGCGGCGTCCTCGCCGCGGGCGGCGCCCTCGGCCTCGGGGCCGCGCTCGCGGCCTGCGGAACCGACGACGGGAAAAGCGGCGGCTCGGACAGCGGGACGGCGGCCGCCAAGTCCGGCCCGTGGACCTTCGAGGACGACCGCGGGCAGACCGCGAAGGCCGACAAGGTCCCCTCGGACATCGTGGCGTTCGTCGGGGTCGCCGCCGCGCTGTACGACTACGGCGTCCAGGCCAAGGGGGTCTTCGGTCCCACGACGACCAAGGACGGCAAGGCCGATGTGCAGGCCGGCGACCTGGACGTCAGCAAGGTGACGGTCCTCGGCAACGAGTGGGGCCAGTTCAACATCGAGAAGTACGCGGCCCTCGCGCCCGACGTCCTCATCTCCACGATGTTCGACGACGCCGGCACCCTCTGGTACGTCCCCGAGGAGTCCAAGAAGAAGATCCTGGCCGTGGGCGCCCCCAGCGTCGGCATCTCCGTGTACGACCGCCAGATGACCGAGCCGTTGCAGCGCATGCTGGCGCTCGCCAAGTCGCTCGGCGGGGACGTCACCGGCGACAAGGTCCAGCAGGCCAAGAAGCGCTTCGAGGACGCGGCCGCCCGGCTGCGCGCCGCCGCCAAGGCCAAGCCGGACATCAAGGTGATGGCCGGCTCGGCCAGCCAGGACCTGTTCTACGTCTCCGGCACCGACCTCTCCGTCGACCTGGAGTACTTCAAGGCCCTCGGCGTGAACTTCGTCGAGCCGCCGGAGCAGGCCAAGGCCAAGGGCGGCGGCTGGTACGAGTCGCTGAGCTGGGAGAACGTCGACAAGTACCCGGCCGACATCATCATGATGGACAACCGCACCTCTGCCATCCAGCCCGCCGACATCACCCAGGGCACCTGGAAGAAGCTCCCCGCGGTCAAGGCCGGCCAGGTCATCGCCCGCAACCCCGAGCCGATCCTGTCCTACGACAAGTGCGCCCCGCTCCTCGAGGACCTCGCCAAGGCCATCGAGAACGCGAAGAAGGTCTCCTGACCCTCACGCGACCAGCGCCCCCCTTTCCGCGACTCACCCCCGACCGCGCACCCCGACCGCGCACCCCGACCGCGCACCCCGACCGCGCACCCCGACAGCGCAGCCCGACAAGGCACCCTGACGACAACTCAGGAGCACACATGACCACGGCCGTGGCCGCCCCGTTCCGTTTCTTCTCCCTCCAGGTCGTACGGACGAGGCGGCTCGGTCCGTCTCTGCTCCGGGTCACCTTCGCCGGACCCGACCTCAGGGCCTTCCACTCGCACGGCAGGGACCAGTCCCTGTCCCTGTTCCTGCCCCACCCGGGCCGGCCCGAGCCCGTCGTACCGGTCGAACGCGGCGAAGGCTGGTGGCAGGCGTGGCGCGAACTGCCCGACGACGTACGGGCGGTGATGCGCTCCTACACGCTGCGCGCGCTGCGCCGCGACCCCGACGAAATCGACATCGACTTCGCCCTGCACGGTGTCGGGCCGGGGGCCGGCTCCCCCGCCGGACCCGCCTCCCGCTGGGCGGCGCACGCCACACCCGGCGACCGGGTGCTGCTGCTCGGCCCGGCCGTCGCCGACAACCGCGCCATCCGCTTCCGCCCGCCCGAGGACACCGACCTGGTGCTCCTGTGGGGCGACGAGACCGCCGTGCCGGCCGCCACCTCGATCCTCGAATCCCTTCCGGCCGGCACCCGGGTGCGCGCCTGGCTGGAGGTGCCCGACGCCGGTGACATCCAGGACGTGTCGACGCCCGCGGACGCAGACATCACCTGGCTCGTACGGCACGGCGGGTCCCCCATGGCCGTCGATGCCCTGCGGACCGCTCGACTGCCCGCCGCCGAGCGGCCGTACGTGTGGCTCGCGGGTGAGTCCGGGCAGGTGAAGGCGGCGCGCCGGCACTTCGTCGGCGAGCGGGGGATCGACCGGCGGCGTATCACCTTCGTCGGGTACTGGCGGCAGGGAATGACGGAGGAGCAGCTGCGGGCGGCCGAGTGACCGCCCCTGGAGTGAGGCCGGTCCCGGGAGAGGCATGCCCCGATTCCAGAAAGTTAGGTTAGGCTAACCTAAATTGAATCCACTGCGGAGGCCCCCACATGCGCTCACACCTGCTCAATGACCTCACCGCGGAGCACTACCGCCGCTCCGTGACCGAAGGAGTCGAGCGGGTGGCCGCCAAACTCGCCGCCACCGACCGTCCGTTCAGCGGCGTCACCGTCGACGCCCTCGCCCCCCGCATCGAGCGGATCGACCTGGACCGGCCGCTGCACGACACCACGGCGGCCCTCGACGAACTGGAGGAGGTCTATCTGCGCGACGCGGTCTACTTCCACCACCCCCGCTACGTCGCCCACCTCAACTGCCCGGTGGTGATCCCGGCGGTGCTGGGCGAGGCCATCCTGTCCGCCGTCAACTCCTCCCTGGACACCTGGGACCAGTCGGCCGGCGGCACCCTGATCGAGCGCAAGCTCATCGACTGGACGGCCGCCCGCATCGGGCTCGGGCCCGCCGCCGACGGCGTCTTCACCTCCGGCGGCACCCAGTCCAACCTCCAGGCGCTGCTGCTGGCCCGCGAGGAGACCAAGAGCCACGACCTGGCCGAACTGCGGATCTTCGCCTCCGAGGCCGGCCACTTCAGCGTCAGGAAGTCCGCGAAACTCCTCGGCCTGGGCCAGGAAGCCGTGGTCCCGATCCCCGTCGACCACGACAAGCGCATGCGGACCGCCGCCCTCGCCCACGAGCTGGAGCGCTGCCGCCTGCACGGCCTGGTCCCGATGGCCGTCGTCGCCACCGCCGGCACCACCGACTTCGGCTCCATCGACCCCCTGCCCGAGATCGCCGAGCTGTGCGCGCGGTACGCCACCTGGCTGCACGTCGACGCCGCCTACGGCTGCGGGCTGCTCGCCTCGCACAAGCACCGGGGCCGCCTCGACGGCATCGAGCGCGCCGACTCGGTCACCGTCGACTACCACAAGTCCTTCTTCCAGCCCGTGAGTTCCTCCGCCGTGCTGGTCCGGGACGCGGCCACCCTGCGGCACGCCACCTACCACGCGGAGTACCTCAACCCCCGCCGCATGGTGCAGGAACGCATCCCCAACCAGGTCGACAAGTCCCTCCAGACGACCCGCCGCTTCGACGCCCTGAAGCTGTGGATGACGCTGCGGGTGACGGGCGCCGACGGCATCGGCGAACTCTTCGACCAGGTCTGCGACCTGGCGCGGGAGGGCTGGCGGCTGCTGGCCGCGGACCCCCGCTTCGACGTCGTCGTGGAGCCCGCCCTGTCCACCCTCGTCTTCCGCTACATCCCGGCGGCCGTCACCGACCCGGCCGAGATCGACCGCGCCAACCTCCACGCCCGCAAGGCGCTGTTCGCCTCCGGCGACGCCGTGGTGGCGGGCACCAAGATCGGCGGCCGCCACTACCTGAAGTTCACCCTGCTCAACCCCGAGACCCGGCCGGCCGACCTCGCCGCCGTCCTCGACCTGATCGCCGGCCACGCCGAGCAGTACCGAGGAGAGTCCCTTGACCGCGCGTCCTGAAGCCCCGAACGGCACCTACGACCTCGTGGGGATCGGGCTGGGCCCCTTCAACCTGGGCCTGGCCTGCCTCACCGAGCCGATCGCCGACCTCAGCGGCGTCTTCCTGGAGTCCAAGCCCGACTTCGAGTGGCACGCGGGGATGTTCCTCGACGGCGCCCACCTCCAGACCCCGTTCATGTCGGACCTGGTCACCCTGGCCGACCCGACCTCGCCGTATTCCTTCCTCAACTACCTCAAGGAGAAGGGCCGGCTGTACTCGTTCTACATCCGCGAGAACTTCTACCCGCTGCGGATCGAGTACGACGACTACTGCCGCTGGGCGGCGGGCAAGGTGAGCAGCGTCCGCTTCGGCACCACGGTCACCGAGGTGACGTACGAGGACGAGCTGTACGTGGTGCGCACCGGGCGCGGCGAGACGTTCCGCGCCCGGCACCTGGTCCTCGGCACCGGCACCGTCCCCTTCGTCCCGCCCGCCTGCCGGGACCTGGGCGGCGACCTCCTGCACACCTCCCGGTACATGCACCGCAGGGCGGAGCTGAAGCGGAAGAAGTCCATCACGATCGTCGGCAGCGGTCAGAGCGCCGCGGAGATCTACCACGAGCTGCTCTCCGAGATCGACGTCCACGGCTACCGGCTGAACTGGGTCACCCGCTCCCCGCGGTTCTTCCCGCTGGAGTACACCAAGCTGACCCTGGAGATGACCTCCCCGGACTACGTCGACTACTTCCACGCGCTGCCCGAGGAGACCCGCCACCGGCTGGAGAAGCAGCAGAAGGGCCTGTTCAAGGGCATCAACTCGGACCTGATCGACTCGATCTTCGACCTGCTCTACCAGAAGAACGCCCAGAGCGGCGACCGTCCGGTCCCCACCCGCCTGCTCACCAACTCCTCGCTGACGACGGCCGCGTACGCGGACGGTGTGTACACCCTCGGCTTCCACCAGGACGAGCAGCACAAGGACTTCGAGATCCGCACCGAGGGCCTGGTGCTGGCCACCGGCTACCACTACGAGCCACCAGCGTTCCTCGCCCCGGTCCAGGGTCGCCTCCGCTTCGACGGCCACGGCCGCTTCGACATCGCCCGCAACTACTCCATCGACGTGACGGGCCGGGGCATCTTCCTCCAGAACGCCGGCGTCCACGCCCACAGCATCACCAGCCCCGACCTGGGCATGGGGGCCTACCGCAACGCGTACATCATCCGCGAGCTGCTCGGCACCGAGTACTACCCGGTCGAGAAGTCCATCGCCTTCCAGGAGTTCGCCGCATGACCTTCACGATCCGCCCGCTGGACCCCCTGACGGACACCCGCCTGCTGCACGGCTGGGTCACGCATCCCAAGGCGGCGTTCTGGATGATGCAGGACGCCGGGCCGGCGGACGTCGAGCGCGCGTACCTGGACATCGCGGCGGACGAGCACCACCACGCCTTCCTCGGCCTGCACGACGGCGAGCCCGCCTTCCTGATGGAGCGCTACGACCCGGCCCACCGGGAACTGGCCGGCCTGTACGAACCGGAGCCGGGCGACGTCGGCATGCACTTTCTGGTCGCGCCCACGGACACACCGGTGCACGGATTCACGCGAGCCGTGATCACCGCCGTGATGCGGCACCTGTTCGAGGACCCGGCGGTGCGCCGCGTCGTGGTCGAGCCGGACGTGCGCAACACGGCCGTGCGCGCCCTGAACGAGGCCGTCGGCTTCGAACCCGAGCGGGAGATCCGGAAGCCGGAGAAGAAGGCCCTGCTGAGCTTCTGCACGCGGGAGCGGTTCACCGCGGCCACGGGGGTGGCCGTATGAGCCTCGCCGACGCCGTCGCCCACCTCTCCCCCGAGCGCTGGGCGGCCGCCGACCGCCTGCTCATACGCAAGGCGCTCGCCGAATTCGCGCACGAGCGGCTGATCACGCCCGAGCAGGAGGGTGAACGGTACGTCGTCCGCGGCGACGACGGACTCACCGCCTACCGGTTCTCCGCCGTCCGGCGCGCCCTGGACCACTGGCAGGTCGACGCCGGCTCCATCACCCGGCATCGCGAGGGCACCGAACTCCCCCTCTCGGCCCTGGACTTCTTCGCCGAGTTCAAGGGGTCCCTGGGCCTGAGCGACGAGGTCCTGCCCGTCTATCTGGAGGAGATCTCCTCCACCCTCGCCGGCACCTGCTACAAGCTCGCCAAGCCACGGATCTCGTCGGCCGAGCTGGCGCGGGGCTCCTTCCAGGACATCGAGACCGGCATGACCGAGGGCCACCCGTGCTTCGTTGCCAACAACGGCCGGCTGGGCTTCGGTGTCCACGAGTACCTGTCGTACGCCCCCGAGACCGCGCGTCCCGTCCGGCTGGTGTGGCTGGCCGCACACCGCTCACGGGCGGCGTTCACGGCGGGTGCCGGGATCGAGTACGAGTCCTTCCTGCGGGCGGAGCTGGGCGAGGAGACGGTCCGCCGGTTCCACGGCGTGCTCACCGCTCAGGGCCTGGACCCCGCCGACTACCTGTTCGTCCCCGTCCACCCCTGGCAGTGGTGGAACAAGCTCTCCGTCACCTTCGCCGCCGAGGTGGCCCGCCGCCGTCTGGTCTGCCTGGGCGAGGGCGACGACGAGTACCTGGCCCAGCAGTCCGTGCGGACGTTCTTCAACGCCTCCCGTCCGGAGAGGCACTATGTGAAGACGGCCCTGTCCGTGCTCAACATGGGTTTCATGCGCGGGCTCTCGGCCGCCTACATGGAGGCCACCCCGGCGATCAACGACTGGCTGGCCGGGCTGATCGAGAACGACCCCGTGCTGAAGGCGACCGGTCTGTCGATCATCCGCGAGCGGGCGGCCGTCGGCTACCGGCACCGGGAGTACGAGCAGGCCACCGACCGCACCTCGCCGTACCGCAAGATGCTGGCCGCGCTGTGGCGGGAGAGCCCGGTGCCCACCCTCCGGGACGGCGAGACCCTGACGACCATGGCCTCGCTCCTGCACGTGGACCACGAGGGCGCCTCCTTCGCCGGCGCGCTGATCGAACGCTCCGGGCTGCCGCCCGCGCAGTGGCTGCGCCACTACCTGCGCGCCTACCTCACCCCGATCCTGCACAGCTTCTACGCCCACGACCTGGCCTTCATGCCGCACGGCGAGAACGTCGTCCTGGTCCTGCGGGACGGGGTGGTGCGGCGGGCGGTCTTCAAGGACATCGCCGAGGAGATCGCGGTGATGGACCCGGAAGCGGTGCTGCCGCCGGAGGTGGCCCGGATCCGGGTACAAGTACCGGAGGACCACAAGCTCCTGTCGGTGTTCACGGACGTCTTCGACTGCTTCTTCCGCTTCCTCGCCGCGCACCTCGCCGCCGAGGGGATCCTGGAGGAGGACGCCTTCTGGCGGACGGTCGCCGAGGTTGCGCGCGAGTACCAGGAGTCGGTGCCCGAACTCGCCGGCAGATTCCGCCGGTACGACCTGTTCGCCCCCGAGTTCGCGCTGTCCTGCCTCAACCGGCTCCAGCTGCGCGACAACCGGCAGATGGTGGACCTGGCCGATCCGTCGGGCGCCCTGCAGCTGGTGGGCACCCTGCGCAACCCGCTGGCAGGCCTGTAGGGCCGCGAAGACGGGCGGGCGCCCCGGAGTACGGTCCTCCGGGGCGCCCGTCGGTGTGCGTCCGTCCTACTCGGCGGGCCAGGGCACCTGGGGCGAGCGGTAGTAGCCGATGCCCAGGGCGTCCCAGCGCGGGGCCTGCGCGGCGAGCCGCACCTTGTAGGTGTCCCAGTCGTGGGTGGCCGCCGGGGACCAGCCCAGCTCGGCGGCGCCGGGCAGCCGGGGGAAGGCCATGTACTCGATCTGGGGGGAGGTGGACAGGGTCTCCGACCACAGCGGGGCCTCGACGCCCTTGACCGCGGAGGCGGGCGCGCCCGGCAGATAGCTGCCCGGGTCCCAGTCGTAGGACCGCTGGACCTCGACGTAGCCGGCCCAGGCCAGCCCCAGCGGGGTGTCCTTGGTGTACTTCATGTCGAGGTAGACGCGGTCGGCCGGGGACAGGATCAGCCCGGTGCCGTTCTGCGCGGCCTGGGCGACCTGCGCCTTCTCGGCGGCGCTGGTGGAGTCCAGGCCCCAGTACTGGGCGAGGGCGCCCTTGGCCGGGGTGGCGCCGGTCAGCTGGTGCCAGCCGACGACCGTCTTGCCGTACTTGGCGACGATGGGCTGCACCCGGTCCATGAACTTCACGTAGTCCTCATGGCTGGTGGAGTGCGCCTCGTCGCCGCCGATGTGCAGATAGCGGCCCGGGGTGATGGCGGCCAGCTCGCGGATCACGTCGTCCACGAAGCCGTAGGTGGCCTCCTTGGGCACGCACAGCGAGCTGAAGCCGACCTTGGTGCCGGTGTAGAGCGGGGGCGCCACGCCGTCGCAGTTCAGGTCGGCGTAGGAGGCGAGGGCGGCGTTGGTGTGGCCGGGCATGTCGATCTCGGGCACGACCTCCAGGTAACGGGAGGCGGCGTAGCGGACGATCTCCTGGTAGTCGGCCTTGGTGTAGTAGCCGCCCTGGCCGCCGCCGACCTGGGTGGAGCCGCCGTAGGTCGCCAGGCGCGGCCAGGAGTCCATGGCGATGCGCCAGCCCTGGTCGTCGCTGAGGTGCAGATGCAGCTTGTTGATCTTGTAGAGGGCGAGCTCGTCGATGTACCGCTTGACCTGGTCGACGGTGAAGAAGTGACGGGAGACGTCGAGCATGGCGCCGCGGTAGGCGTAGCGGGGGCTGTCCTGGACAGTGCCGCCCGCGACCGGCCAGGGTCCGGGCTGCGCGGACTTCTTCTCGACGGCGGCGGGCAGCAGCTGGCGCAGGGTCTGCACGCCGTGGAAGAGACCCGCCGGTTCACGGGCGGTGATGGTCACGCCCCCGGGCCCGCTGTCGAGGCGGTAGCCCTCGGCGCCGAACGGGCCCCCCGCCAGGCGCAGCCGGATGCCCCCCGGGCCGTGCGTGGTCAGCGGCAGCCGGTAGCCGGTCGAGGGCCGCAGGACGTCCGCGAGGTACGTGCCGACCCGGCGGGCCTCGGCGCCGCCGTCGACGCGGATACGGGTCGCCGGCGTGATGCGGTACGCGGCTCCGCCCGCGTGGACGGAGGCGGGCGCGGGGATCACCTGGCTCAGCGGGGTCGCGGCCGGCGGCGCGCCCTTGGCGGGCGTGGCGGCGACCGTGAACGCCCCGGCCGCCGCCACGAGCAGCAGCGAACCGAGGACGTGGGTCACCCGGATGGCCGTACGGGGCTTGCGGGGAGTCGTGCTGTGGTGCCGTCTCACATGCGCTCCCTTCACACGGGGTTCGAGGGCTCGGCGAGCACCCGATGGGTGTAGACCACTCTCTCGCACCAGCGGTGAAACAATCCCCCCATGGCGGAAATCATCCAGAAGGACGGCACCTGGACGTTCGACGGCGAGGCCCTGCGGCTGACTCCCGGACGGGACCGGAACGTCGGTCTGCTCCGCCGTACGCTGGGCGAACTCACCGTCCCGCTGGACGCCTTGGCGGGCGTCTCCTTCGAACAGGGGAGGAAGACGGGGCGGCTCAGGCTGCGGCTGCGGGACGGGGCCGACCCGCTGCTGCTCGCCACCGGCGGCCGGCTGACCGAGCCCCACGACCCCTACCAGCTGCTGGTGGAGTCGGACCGGTACGGCGTCGCCGAGTACTTCGTGGACGAGGTCCGCAGCGCCCTGCTGCTGGAGCAGGTTTCACCCGATCCGGTGACGCGGTATCTGCTGTCCGGCCCATCGCTGCCGGTGTCGGTGGCCGCCGGGGACGGCACGGCGAGCTTCGACGGCGAGCAGGTGCGGCTGGAGTGGAACTGGAAGACGGAGGACGCCAAGGCCGCCGGCGGCGCCCGCTCCCTCGCGCTGGCGGACATCACGGCCGTGGAGTGGGTGCCGGCGGCCGGGCTGGAGAACGGCTGCCTGCGCTTCACGGTGCGCGGCGCCCCGACCGGGACCCCGCCGAAGTACGACCCGCACGCGGTGGAGCTGTGGGGCTTCAAGAAGGACCCGCTGATGGCGCTGGTCGCGGCGGCCGTGCAGGCGCGGCTGCCGCATCCCGCCGCGTCCGGCGGAAAGCCCGGGGAGATACGGGCGGCGGACCCCGGGGCCGCACCGGAGGCGGCGGTGGTCCGGGCCCCGGAGGCCGGGGTGCCGCAGCAGCGCGCGGCGGCGGAGGACGATCACGACGCGCTGCTGCGGCGGCTGCGTGAACTGGGTGAGCTGCACCGCACGGGGGTGCTCACCGACGAGGAGTTCACCCTGGCCAAGCAGGCGGTCCTGAAGCGCATGTGAGGACCGCGCGTGAAGACCGCACGTGGGGACCGCGCGTGAGGACCGCACGTGATCGGAACACTGGGCGGCAGCCCCTGCCCGAAATCGGGCAAGATTGTTGCGAAAGCATCTCCCGTACTCCAGGATCTACCGGGTGCACGACGAACTCGTTGATCATCTGACGCGGTCCACACCCCTGACCCGGGGCGAGGCGCTGCGGGTGGTCCAGGACGTGCTCGCCTACTTCGACGAGACGGCCGAGGAGTTCGTCCGCCGCCGCCACCGCGAGATGCAGGCCCAGGGCCTGGTGAACGCGGAGATCTTCGAACGGATCGGGGCGGAACTGAAGTACCGCGCGGTGGCGCCGCCGGAGCTCTCGCTGCGGCAACTGCGACGGATCGTCTACGGCTGACCATCGCCGCCAGAGCCGACAGCGACATCAACTCGGGAATACGGGGAGAAAAGGGACTTATATGTGCGGAATCGTCGGATACATCGGCAAGCGTGACGTCGCCCCGCTGCTCCTGGAGGGCCTGCAGCGCCTGGAGTACCGCGGCTACGACTCGGCGGGCATCGTCGTCACCTCGCCGAAGGCGGCCGGCCTGAAGATGGTCAAGGCCAAGGGCCGGGTCCGCGACCTGGAGGCCAAGGTCCCGGCGCGCTTCAAGGGCACCACCGGCATCGCCCACACCCGCTGGGCCACCCACGGCGCCCCGTCCGACGTCAACGCCCACCCGCACATGTCGGCCGACGACAAGGTCGCCGTCGTGCACAACGGCATCATCGACAACGCCGCCGACCTGCGCCGCAAGCTGGAGGCGGACGGCGTGGAGTTCCTCTCCGAGACCGACACCGAGGTCCTCACCCACCTCATCGCCCGCTCCGAGGCCGAGACGCTGGAGGAGAAGGTCCGCGCCGCCCTCCGCCTGGTCGAGGGCACGTACGGCATCGCGGTCATGCACGCCGACTTCGCCGACCGCATCGTCGTGGCCCGCAACGGCTCGCCGGTCGTGCTCGGCATCGGCGAGAAGGAGATGTTCGTCGCCTCCGACATCGCCGCGCTGGTCACCCACACCCGGCAGATAGTCACCCTCGACGACGGCGAGATGGCCACCCTCAAGGCCGACGACTTCCGCACGTACACCACCGAGGGCACCCGGACGACCGCCGAGCCGACCACCGTGGAGTGGGAGGCCGCCTCCTACGACATGGGCGGCCACGACACCTACATGCACAAGGAGATCCACGAGCAGGCCGAGGCCGTGGACCGGGTGCTGCGCGGCCGGATCGACGACCGGTTCGCCACCGTGCACCTGGGCGGCATCAACCTCGACGCCCGTGAGGCACGCGCGGTGCGCCGGGTGAAGATCCTCGGATGCGGCACCTCCTACCACGCCGGCATGATCGGCGCCCAGATGATCGAGGAGCTGGCCCGGATCCCCGCCGACGCAGAGCCGGCCTCCGAGTTCCGGTACCGCAACGCGGTCGTGGACCCCGACACGCTGTACATCGCGGTCTCCCAGTCCGGTGAGACCTACGACGTGCTGGCGGCCGTTCAGGAGCTCAAGCGCAAGGGCGCGCGGGTCCTCGGCGTCGTCAACGTGGTGGGTTCGGCGATCGCCCGCGAGGCGGACGGCGGCATCTACGTGCACGCCGGTCCCGAGGTGTGCGTGGTCTCCACCAAGTGCTTCACCAACACCTGCGTCGCCTTCGCGCTGCTCGCGCTGCACCTGGGCCGGATCCGCGATCTGTCGGTGCGCGACGGCAAGCGGATCATCGAGGGGCTGCGCAGGCTGCCCGAGCAGATCTCCGAGATCATGAAGCAGGAGGAGGAGATCGAGGAGCTGGCGAAGAGCTACGCCGACGCCCGCTCCATGCTCTTCATCGGGCGCGTCCGGGGCTACCCGGTGGCCCGTGAGGCCTCCCTGAAGCTCAAGGAGGTCTCCTACATCCACGCCGAGGCCTACCCGGCCTCCGAGCTCAAGCACGGCCCGCTGGCGCTGATCGAGCCCGCGCTGCCCACGGTGGCGATCGTGCCGGACGACGACCTGCTGGAGAAGAACCGCGCGGCCATGGAGGAGATCAAGGCCCGCAGCGGCAAGATCCTCGCCGTCGCCCACCAGGAGCAGGAGAAGGCCGACCAGACGATCGTCGTGCCCAAGAACGAGGACGAGCTGGACCCGATCCTGATGGGCATCCCGCTGCAACTCCTCGCCTACCACACGGCGTTGGCGCTGGGCCGGGACATCGACAAGCCGCGCAACCTGGCGAAGTCGGTGACGGTGGAGTAGGCACCGTCCCCGGCCGGAGACGTGAACGACCCCCTGTGTGCCACCTGCACAGGGGGTCGTTCTCTTCAGGGGCCGGGGCCCGCCCAGAACCCCGGCCCGACGGCTGCTCAGCCGGTGGCCGTCACACCTCGGCCGGCAGCGCGTCGCGAAAGGGCCGTCGGCCAGTGCGCGAGGGCCGCGGTCGCCGCGTACCAGGCGGCCGCCCCGGCCGCCACGGCGAACCAGCCGCCCACCTTCGCCAGGCTGGAGTTGTCGGCGAAGCGCGCCACGGCGAGCAGGAGCAGGGAGACGAAGAACAGCCCGTAGGTGGCCTGAGTGAGCTGGTCGCCGCCCGCGAGGGTGAGCGAGAGGACCACGGCGGCGAACAGGGCCAGGAACAGGCCCGAGCTGTTGGCCGAGATCTGGTTGCCGGAGGACAGTGCCCAGGTGAACCACAGGGCTCCGAGGGCGGTGTAGGCCGTGCCGGAGGCACTGTCGTGGTCGCGGAAGGCCAGCAGCCCGACGAGGAACAGGGCTACGCCGCCGACATAGTGAGCGATGGTCACGGCGTCGTCCGCCGTCACGGAGTGGATGACCCCCGTGTACCCGAGGCCGAAGGCCAACAGGGTGACGAACAGGGCGAGTCGGCCGGCGATCGTGGTGGTGGTGCTTCCCGCAGAGACGTCGTTGGCCACGGCGGGCTCCCTTCATTCCTGTGTGCAGTTGTGCGGTGACCGATATATGCCCTTCACAAGGGCACAAACACCTTCTACGCGCGAGTAGCTTGGGCGGTCGTCACACTGACGTGCCAGGTCACGAAAGGGATTTGGGCCCGTTACGGGATGACAACGACGGGCCGCTGGGCCCGCTTGGCGAGCCGGCCGGCGACCGAGCCGAAGAGGCGTCCCACGATGCCGTGCGAGGAGCCGACGACGATCGCGTCCGCCTCGTACTCCTTGCCGACCTCCTCGAGTTCGTGGCAGATGTCGCCGCCGCGCTCGACCAGGATCCAGGGCACCTCGGCGAGGTACTCCGCGCACGCGAGCTCGAGGCCGAGGACCTCGGTGCGGTGGTCGGGGACGTCCACGAAGACCGGGGGTTCGCAGCCCGCCCACACCGTGGTGGGCAGCCGGTTGGCCACATGCACGATGATCAGCCCGGACCGGGTGCGATGGGCCATCCCGATCGCATAGGCGAGGGCGCGTTCACTGGAGTTCGATCCGTCGAAGCCGACGACTACGCCGTGCTTGAACGCCGGATCGCAGGGATGGCGTGGTTCCTGCTCCGCCAGGGGATCGACCGACGCGGGGTCGGCGACCGGCCGCTTGCGGTCCGCGGGTTCGAAGAATTCGTGACCGGCCATGGCTGTCTCGGCGATGTGATCCTTTGTCGGGGACGACAGTCTGTGGCGAATGCTGTGTCCGGGAATCGTCTTCCCGTCCCCATACCCCCAAGGGTACGGCGGCACTCCTCCTTAGCCCAGATCCCGCGCACTCTCCGTGGCGGTCTCCCGGAGCATGCACGACAGGCGCCCGTAACGCAATGGTTGCTGCCCCGTACAGGCGGTTTGCCCGTGGTTCACTCCCCGCGACCGCCCGGTCACCCCTCACTCGGGAGGCCCGCCGGGACACCGTCCGGTGCCGCACAGTGACCGACCCATCGAACATGCGTTGAACCCAGATGATCCACCGCCGCAGGGAGCACCGCAGGGAGCCCACCGTGTCCGCACCTCACCCCGCCCCCGGCCGGCCCCGGTCGCCACGCCCCGCGCCGGTCGCGGCCGAGGGCGCCGGCGGGGCGGGTCACGGCGGCCTCGGGGAGGCAGGGGCCGGCTGCCGCGCGGGGGGTGCCGCAGGGGGCCGCGCCGGGAGCGCCGGGGGAGACGGCCGTGCCGGCGACACCTCCCATGGGCGGGTGGGGGACAGCGTGGGTGATGTGGTTCGGTGGGGCGTCTTCAGTTGCGCGCTCGTGCCGGTGGTGCTGGTCTGGTACGGCACCTCGCTGGCCGGAGCCACGGGGACCGCGTTGGGGCTGGCGGCCGTGACCGCGGTCTGTCGCGTGCTGTTGAGACAGTCGGAGCGCGGGGCGGCCCGGCTGCGCGCGGAGGAGCGCGTCCCGCACCGCGGACGGCACCAGCGGACGGGCACGGGGGCACATCGGGGCGGCCGTCACACCGGGGGTACGACTCCGGCCGCCTGACCGGTTTCCGCGCACGCGCCCGTATCTTTTCAGCCAACTTCTCGAACTCGTGCATCGCCCGGCCGAGGTACCCCCCAACCCCCGTTCGACCTGCACCGAAAGGGTCTCGGCGACCCTGCGCACCCTACGGGGATTGGCCACTGCGACGAGGCGCACTTCCCTGCACGCCCCACGAGTGCGACGCTTCGTGATCGAATGCTTCACGCCAAGTTGCCATGTCGACAATGTGCCGGGTGCTGAACTGGTCACCGTGGCACGGCGGGACACAGTAGATTCGATCTTGACGGTACTTACGGCGGGGGACTCGTGCAGGACCGAGGGGAAACGTGCAGGAGCGACACAACCGAGGAGCCGCGACCACCGAGGGGGGCTTAGCAGTATGAGCCACGACTCCACTGCCGCGCCGGAAACCGCGGCCCGGAAGCTTTCCGGGCGACGCCGCAAGGAGATCGTCGCGGTGCTGCTGTTCAGCGGCGGCCCCATCTTCGAGAGTTCCATACCGCTTTCGGTGTTCGGGATCGACCGCCAGGACGCCGGAGTGCCGCGCTACCGCCTGCTGGTGGCAGCCGGCGAGGACGGCCCGCTGCGGACCACAGGGGGCCTGGAACTCACCGCGCCGCATGGCCTGGAGGCGATCTCGCGGGCGGGCACGGTCGTCGTGCCGGCCTGGCGGTCGATCACCTCTCCGCCACCGGAGGAGGCGCTCGACGCGCTGCGCCGGGCGCACGAGGAGGGCGCCCGCATCGTGGGCCTGTGCACCGGGGCGTTCGTCCTGGCGGCGGCGGGCCTGCTGGACGGCCGCCCGGCGACGACCCACTGGATGTACGCGCCGACGCTGGCCAAGCGCTATCCGTCGGTGCACGTCGATCCCAGAGAGCTGTTCGTCGACGACGGCGACGTGCTGACGTCGGCGGGCACGGCGGCCGGGATCGATCTGTGCCTGCACATCGTGCGCACGGACCACGGCAACGAGGCGGCCGGCGCGCTGGCCCGCCGCCTGGTGGTTCCGCCGCGCCGCAGCGGCGGTCAGGAGCGCTACCTGGACAGGTCTTTACCGGAGGAGATCGGCGCCGACCCGCTCGCCGAGGTCGTCGCCTGGGCGCTGGAGCACCTCCACGAGCAGTTCGACGTGGAGACGCTGGCGGCGCGGGCGTACATGAGCCGTCGTACGTTCGACCGCCGCTTCCGCTCGCTCACCGGGAGCGCACCGCTGCAGTGGCTGATCACGCAGCGGGTGCTCCAGGCGCAGCGCCTGCTGGAGACGTCGGACTACTCGGTGGACGAGGTGGCGGGCCGCTGCGGCTTCCGCTCCCCCGTGGCGCTGCGCGGCCACTTCCGGCGGCAGCTGGGGTCGTCCCCGGCCGCGTACCGGGCGGCGTACCGCGCGCGCAGGCCGCAGGGCGAGCGGCCCGGGGACGGCGAGACGGGTCCGGCGGGACCGGGCCAGGGACCAGGGCAGACAGCGGGACCGGCGAACGTGACCGGCCCCACGGGCGTGGGCGCCGCGGCGGCCCCGGTCGGCGTCCCGCAGCCCTCGGGCCCCGCGTCGTCGTCCCTGCACACCGAGGGTTCCCTGCCGCACCAGGCCGCCCGCCGTGCTCCGGCGGCGCTGTCGGCGAGCCTGCCGGGACAGCGCGGCGGCGTCTGAGCGACGGCTGACGGACGGCTGGAGAGAACGGGGTGGGCAGGCGCCGGCGCGCCTGCCCACCCCGTCCCCGTCGCCGCACGGTCGGCTCAGCCCGCGGCGGAGCGCCGTAAGGTGAGACACATGAACGATCGCATGGTGTGGATCGACTGCGAGATGACCGGCCTCTCGCTGTCCGACGACGCGCTCATCGAGGTGGCCGCCCTCGTCACCGACTCCGAGCTGAACGTGCTCGGCGAGGGGATCGACATCGTCATCCGCCCGCCGGACGCGGCGCTGGAGACGATGCCGGACGTGGTGCGTCAGATGCACACCGCGTCCGGCCTGCTGGCCGAGCTGGCCGGGGGCACGACGCTCAAGGACGCCGAGGAGCAGGTCCTGGCCTACGTCCGCGAGTACGTGAAGGAGCCCGGCAAGGCGCCGCTGTGCGGGAACTCGGTGGGCACCGACCGCGGCTTCCTGCTGCGCGACATGCCGACGCTGGAGGGCTATCTGCACTACCGGATCGTCGACGTCTCCTCGATCAAGGAGCTGGCCCGCCGCTGGTATCCGAAGGCGTACTTCAACAGCCCGGAGAAGAACGGCAACCACCGCGCCCTCGCCGACATCCGCGAGTCCATCGCGGAGTTGCGCTACTACCGCGAGGCCGTCTTCGTGCCGCAGCCCGGCCCCGACTCCGAGACCGCCAAGACGATCGCCGCGAAGTACGTCATGCCTGCTCAGCACGGATGACACAGGGCTGACCGGGTGCCGCGAAGGGGCGCCGCGAAACTCGTGCGCGAGCACCCCTTCGGACCCTGTACACTTTTTCTCGGCCGGTCGGGGAACGACGAAAGTCAACCGCCGCCGGTCATGGTGGGTGTAGCTCAGCTGGTAGAGCACCTGGTTGTGGTCCAGGATGTCGCGGGTTCGAGTCCCGTCACTCACCCTGAGCAATCAGCCGGTGACCTTCCGACATACGTCGAGGTCACCGGCTGATTGGTTTTCCAGGGGCCCCGGCCCGGACGCCGGGCGGAGCCCCCTCCGTCCGCCGGGGCCTGCCTCACGACGACGTACGGATCACCAGCTCCGTGGGGAGCACCGCGTGGCGGCGTTCCGGGCCGCCGGGGGCCGAGGGGCGGCGGTCGGCGATCTCTGTCAGGAGCAGATCGATCATCGCCCGGCCCATCTCCTCGATGGGCTGGCGGACGCTGGTCAGCGGCGGGTCCATGTGGCGGGCGATGGCCGAGTCGTCGTAGCCGACCAGGGCCACGTCGTCCGGTATGCGACGGCCCCGCTCGCGCAGCACCTGGCGGGCGCCGGCCGCCGTCACGTCCGAGGCGGCGAAGACCGCGTCCACGTCCGGGGCGCCCTCCAGCAGGCGGGTCATCGCGCGACGGCCGCCCTCCTCGGTGAAGTCGCCCGGCTCGATGAGCAGTTCGTCCACCGTGACGCCCGCCCCCCGCAGCGCGTCGCGGTAGCCGTCGACGCGCCGCTGGGCGCCGTAGACGTCCATGCGGCCGGTGATGTGGGCGATACGGCGCCGGCCGCGCTCCAGCAGGTGCTCCACGGCCGAGCGCGCGCCGCCGTAGTTGTCGGAGTCCACCGAGGTCAGCGTCTCCGCCACCGAGCGCGGGCCGCTGATCACCGCCGGGATCTCCAGCTGGGCCACCAGGTCGGGCAGCGGGTCGTCCGCGTGCACCGACACCAGCAGCACCCCGTCCACGCGGTGCGCGGCCAGGAACTGGGCCAGCCGCCGCCGCTCGCGGTCGCCGCCCGCGAAGATCAGCACCAGCTGCATCTCGGTGTCGGTCAGTTCGGCGCCGACACCGCGCAGCATGTCGGAGAAGTACGGCTCCGCGAAGAACCGGGTCTCCGGCTCCGGCACGACCAGCGCGATCGCGTCCGTGCGGTTGGCCGCCAGGGCCCGCGCGGCGGTGTTGGGGACGTAGCCGAGCTCCGCGACCGCGGCCTCCACCGCGGCCCGGGTCGCGTCGCTGACCCGTGGCGAGCCGTTGATCACGCGGGACACGGTGCCGCGGCCCACACCGGCCCGGGCAGCGACCTCCTCCAGGGTCGGCCGCCGGATGCCCCGGCCCCGCCCACCGTTGACCGCCATAGTCGCCGCCTTCCGTTCGCACCCCTCAGGCCAGGAATGTAACAGTAGGGACCTGTTCCGCTCCCGCCCCCATCGTCCCTCCCCCGCGCCACCGCGGCCCCCACGCTCCTCGGGCCGCGCGGGACCGTGACCGGGCCGCGCGGGACCGCGACGGGGCGCGGCCCCGGGTGACTGCCGCGCCCCTGGAACCCGACGGTCGGGTCAGCCCTGGGCTCCGCTCACCACGCGGCCGGCAGGGCGTTGTTGCGGATCACTCCGGCGTACCAGTGGGCGCTCGCCTTGGGGATACGGCGCTGGGTGGCGTAGTCGACGTAGACGGCGCCGAAGCGCTTCGAGTAGCCGTAGGACCACTCGAAGTTGTCCAGCAGGGACCACAGGAAGTACCCGCGCACGTCCGCCCCGTCGGCGACGGCGCGGCGCACGGCCTCGAGGTGAGCGTGCAGATAGGCGATCCGCTGCGGGTCGTTGACGCGCCCCTCGGGGGAGACGTAGTCGTCGAAGGCGGCGCCGTTCTCGGTGACCATCAGCGGCAGCTGCGGGTGCGAGGCCGCGAGGCCGGTCAGCAGGGTGTGCAGCCCGTCGGCGTCGATGGCCCAGTTCATCGCGGTCACGTCGTCGTTGGCGAGGTGGAAGGCGATGTCGTCGCAGCCGGTCCACGGAGAGTGGTCGCTCGCGCCGTGGCCGTCGTTCTTGGTGGTGGCGGTTGTGTCGGTGGCGAGGGAGACCACGGTCGGCGAGTAGTAGTTGACGCCGAGCACGTCGATGGGCCGGGAGATCTCCGCCAGGTCGCCGTCGTGCACCAGCTGGTCCCAGTCGACGAGGTGCGCGGTGTCGGCGAGCAGGTCTTCGGGGTAGGCGCCGTCCAGGACGGGGCCGGTGAAGATCCGGTTGCCGACCGCGTCGATGCGGCGCGCGGCCTCGGCGTCGGCCGCGCTGTCGGTCAGCGGGCGCACCTGGTGCAGGTTGAGGGTGAGGGAGGTCTGCGCGGTGGACGGCAGGACGGAGCGCAGCGCGCCGACCGCCTGGCCGTGGGCGAGGTTGAGGTGGTGCGCGGCGCGCAGGGTGGCGGCCGGGTCGGTACGGCCGGGCGCGTGCACGCCGGAGCCGTAGCCGAGGAAGGCGCTGCACCACGGTTCGTTCAGGGTGGTCCACACGCCGACCCGGTCACCGAGAGCGCGGGCCATGATGTCGGCGTACTCGGCGAAACGGTGCGCGGTGTCGCGGTGCGGCCAGCCGCCGGCGTCCTCCAGCTCCTGGGGCAGGTCCCAGTGGTACAGGGTGGCGACCGGCGTGATGCCCGCCTGGAGCAGCTCGTCGGTGAGCCTGCGGTAGAAGTCCAGGCCGCGCTCGACGGCGGGCCCGCGGCCGGTGGGCTGGACCCGGGACCAGGAGATGGAGAAGCGGTACGCCTTGAGGCCGAGGTCCTTCATCAGCGCGACGTCGTCGCGGTAGCGGTGGTAGTGGTCGGCGGCGATGTCACCGGTGTCACCGTTGCGCACCTTGCCCGGGGTGTGGCTGAAGGTGTCCCAGATGGAGGGGGTGCGGCCGTCCTCGGCGGCGGCGCCCTCCACCTGGTAGGCGGCGGTGGCGGCACCCCAGACGAAGCCCGGCGGGAAGGAGGTGTCCGATGCCTGCTGGGCACTGGTCTCGGGTCGTACGGCGGTCATGGTGAGAACGCTCCCAAAATGGCGTGAGAAGGGGACGGACGGTGGTCCGGCGGTGCGGGACGGCCGGTCGGCGCGTGCGGGTGGGTGCCGGGGGTGGGCGAGTGCGGTGGGACGAGTGGGGGGGCGGTGGAGTGGGGTGCACGGCGGCAGGTGGGGGGCAAGGTGGCGATCGCGGGTCGAGGGGGGCGAGTGGGGCAGGGGCGTGTGGGCGCCCGGTCCGGTACGGCCCGCGTGCGGGGCGGGCCGGAGGTGCGGGTCGTACCGGACGGGCCGTACGGGTGCCTACGCGTGGCAGGCACCACGCGACGGACGGCGCACGACAGGCCGTACGAGACGGCTGGAGAAGAGGGACCGAAGAAAAGAGGACTGGAGGAGGAGACGGACTGAAGGAAGAGCCGGACTGGAGGAGGAGCCGGTCGGGCTGGAGGAGACGGGCGGCGGGAGACCGGTCGTCGGGGCGGCCGGCGCGGGCGAGGGCGACGGCACGTACGGCGACGCGCACGGGCCGCGCGCCCGGCCTCGGCCGGCCCCGACGGCATCAGCCCTTGACGGCGCCCGCCATGATCCCTCCGACGATCTGCTTGCCGAAGACGACGAAGACCACCAGCAGCGGCAGCGTGCTGATCAGCGCACCGGCCATGACGATGCTCTGGTCGGGGGTGTAGGAGGCGCTGAGCTGGCCGAGCGCGACCTGGAGCGTCGGGTTGTCCTGGTTCAGCGCGAGGAAGGGCCAGAAGAAGTCGTTCCAGGCCTGCACGAAGGTGAGCATGCCGAGCACCATCATCGCGGGCCGGGCCGCGGGCAGCACCACGTTCCAGACGATGCGGATGTTGCTCGCCCCGTCCACCTTGGCCGCCTCGATCAACTCGTAGGGCAGGGCCTCCAGCAGGTACTGGCGCATGAAGAAGACACCGAAGGCGCCGACCAGGGTCGGGAAGATCACCGACTCCAGGTGTCCGCCCCATCCGATGTCCGACATCAGCATGAACAGCGGGACCACGCTGAGCTGCGGCGGAATGGTCAGGGTGGCGATGACCGCCGTCATCAGCACACCACGGCCGCGGAAGCGCATCTTGGCGAAGGCGTAGCCGGCCAGGGTGCAGAAGAACAGGGTGGCGGCGGTGATGCAGCCGGCCACGATGACGCTGTTGACGATGGCCTTGCCCAGGTGGGCCTGGTCCCAGGCCGACTGGAGGTTGCTGAACAGCCTGCCGCCCGGAATCAGCGGCGGCGGGCTGTCCAGGACCCGCTGCTGATCGTGGGATGCGGCCACCAGCGTCCAGTACAGCGGGAATATCGAGGCCACGCCGACGACGACGAGCGCGACGTAGGTGAACGGGCCGCCCTTGAGCTGCTGGCCCGCGCCGATCTTGAAACGGCCGCGGCCCTTGTCCGACGGGGCGGCGTGCCTCACCGGAGGAAGGCCCGGCGCGGCGGTCTTGGTGGGACTGGTCGTGGTCATGGATATCGCTCCCGTCAGGCCGCGCTCTTGCGCACGAGATGGCCGACGATCCAGTTGATCAGGGCGATCAGCAGCAGCAGGACGAGCATCGCCCAGGCCACGGCCGCGGCCGGGCCCAGATGCCCGAGCTTCCAGCCGTAGTTGTAGAGGTAGATGCTGAGCGTCTCGTACTGGTGGTCACTGCCGCCGACGGAGCCGAGGGTGCCGCCCTGCAGCAGCAGCGGCTCACCGAACAGCTGCATGGAACCGATCGTCGAGATGACGATGGTGAACAGGATCGTCGGACGCAGCGAGGGAATGGTCACCTTGCGGAACTGCTGCCAGCGCGTGGCGCCGTCGATCGAGGCCGCCTCGTACAGGTCGCTGGGCACCGCCTGCATGGCCGCGAGATAGATCAGGGCGTTGTAGCCGGTCCACCGCCAGATCACGATGACCGAGATGGCGATCTTCGACGTCCAGTCCCCGTTGCCCCAGTCGGTGTCGCTGGGGGCGCCGAAGAAGTGCAGCACCCAGTTGAGGATGCCGCCGTCGGCCCTGAAGACCAGGGCGAAGACCAGGGCCGCGGTGGCCACCGAGGTGGCGTACGGGGTGAGGATGACCGTCCGCCAGAACGCGCTGGCGCGCAGCTTGTAGTTGAGCAGATGGGCCAGGCCGAGGGCCACGAGGAGCTGCGGAACGGTGGAGATGACGCCGATGACGAAGGTGTTGGAGACGGCCGTCCAGAACTCGGAGTCCTGCAGGATCTTGGCGAAGTTGTCGAAGCCGACCCACTCGGACTGGTTCAGGCTCGTCATCTCCACCCGGTGCAGGGCGATCCAGCCCGTGTAGAGGAGGGGATAGAGCCCGAAGGCGCCGAAGACGAGGAAGAAGGGGGCGATATAGGCGTACGGCGATGCGATGTCGTCGAAGCGCCACAGCCGGCTACGCCACGTGGCGCGCTTGTCCGGCGCGGCGCCGGAGCCGCCGGGGGGCGGGGTGTAGGCACCCCGTGCGGGAGTCGTGGTTGCCACGGAGGGAGTCCTTCCCTGGAGGTTCTGGGCCGGTTACGGGGCGGGAGGCACATGCAGGGGCCGGGCACCCGTCCCGCCGCTCCCTGTGCGGATCGACCGCGGTTCCGGGCGGTCCGCGCCACGGCCTGACGTGCGTGCGGGGCCGGGCCCGGCCACCGGACACGGGGTCCGGCCGGCCGGGCACCGGCCTGGGGCCTGGTGCCCGCCTGTCCGGTGGTTCCCGCCGGGCGCGGCGGGCCCGGCGGGAAGCGCCGGCCAGGCTGTGGTCCTGCTGAGCGTGGTCGTGCTGGAACAGGATCCCGTTGCTCGTGGTCCCGTGCCCGGGCCGGCCCCGCTCGACTGCCTCGCGCCCGCGGCGGGAGCCGTCGTACGGCTCCGCGCGCGGGCGCGGTGCGGGCGGCCGGAGGGACCGCCCGCACCCCGGGCGGTCGTCAGCCGATCGCCTTGTCGATCGTGTCGGTCGCGTCCTTCCAGGCCTTGTCGGGCTTGGTGCCCCGCTGCTCCATGTTGTTGATCTGGGTGGAGATGGTGTCCTTGATCACGCCGTCCTTCGGGCCGAGCACGGCCTCGGGGATGGACTTGGCCTCGTCGGCGTAGATCTGGCCGATCGGGGCGTCGTTGAAGTACGGGAGCTTGGCGGTCTTCACGCTGGCCAGCCCGTAGGCGCCCGTGTTGGAGGGGAAGACACCGACGGCCTTGAACACGGCGGCCTGCTGCTCGGGAGCGGTCAGCCACTTGACCAGCTCGGTGGCCTCCTTGACGTGCTTGCCGCTCTTGGGCACGGCCAGGAAGGAACCGCCCCAGTTGGCCGCGGTGGTGCCGGGGGCGCGGGTGATGTCCCACTTGCCCTTGTAGGCGTCACCGGAGTAGGTCGAGATCTGGGCGGCCATCCAGGCCGGGCACACCATGGAAGCGATCTTGCCCTTGCGCAGCGCCGCCTGCCACGGGTCCTGGAACTGGGGCA
Organism: Streptomyces sp. MK7; assembly: GCF_032658145.1. NCBI lineage: Bacteria > Bacillati > Actinomycetota > Actinomycetes > Kitasatosporales > Streptomycetaceae > Streptomyces > Streptomyces sp. MK7. The sequence goes on along the minus strand of NZ_JAVACL010000003.1, from coordinate 11,138 downwards.
GACCACCGCTCAGCTTCTTCGCGGCGGCCTCGGCGGCCAGGTTCCAGCCCTGCTTGACGGCCGCGCTGTCCTTGTAGACCGCCTTGCCGTCGGCGTCGTAGTACTGCTGCGCGGAGGAGCTGACGACCGCGTTGTACATGGCGCTCGCGGAGTCCATGAAGAAGGTGCCGGAGGGCGCCTTCTGCTTGTACTGCTCACCGAGCTTGAGGTAGTCCTCCCAGCCGCCCGAGACCGCCTTCGCCACGGCGTCGCGGTCGGAGGGCAGACCGGCCTTCTGGAAGAGGTCCCTGCGGTAGCACAGGGACATCGGGCCGATGTCGGTGCCGGCGCCGATGACCGTGCCGTCCTTCGCGGTGGCCTGCTTCTCCTTCCAGGAGACCCAGTCGCTCACGTTGATGGACTTGCTCAGGTCGGCGAACTTGGCCGCCTGGGTGTCGACGACCTCCTTGATGCGGCCGACCTCGATGCCCGTGACGTCGGCCAGGCCGCTGCCCGAGTTCAGCTGCTGAAGCAGCTTCGGGTAGTAGACCTGCTCATCGGTGGTGGTGTCTTCCTTGACCGTGATGTTCGGGTGCAGCTTGTGGTACTGCTCGAACAGGCCGGCTTCCTTGTAGCCGAACTGGCCGAAGTCGGCCAGTTTGAGCGTGATGTTCCCGTTGGAATCCGAGGCGTTCGAATCGTCGCCGTTGTCGCTGCTGCAACCGGTCAGCAGCAGGGCCGAGGCCGTCAGAACCGTCGTGGCCACGGCCGCTGCTCTGCGACCGCGGCCACCGCCGGTACGGGTGATGCGCATTCCACTACTCCTTGTTCCAGTGGGGAACGGGGACCTCAGGAATCCGACCGCCGAGGTACGACGGTCCGGACCTGCCCTCTCGGGATCGAGCAGCGGCCAGCCCACAGCACTCGGCGTGCGGTGAAAAGGTGCTGGTCAACGGTGTGCCAATGGGTACAGAGGGAAGGGCCGTTGGTGGTTTTCGTCCACACGGGAGAGAGCCCCGGTCACCCGTGGGACCGCTCCCACGCGGCATGTCCGGAAGACTCCTTGCTGCTGGGCCAGGTGTCAAGACTTGAAAACGGCGTTGTTGCGCAAGCGTGTTCCGCGCGTCACGTGAATGTGTCGCACGACGGGGCGTAACCACCCCGTCATCGTCCGGCCTCACGCCCGATTCGCGCAGGTCACCGGCGGGTCGGCCACGGAAGCGGCGGCTCCGCGCGGGGCTCCGGGGCGGTGGCCGGATTTTTCTGGGCCGGAATGAAGCGACCCCCCACGAGGCACCGGAAGGTGAACGATGACCGCTGCCGAACTGCCGCAGCCGCACAGGACCGCGGACGTCCGGCGCCCGACCCTGAACGCCGTCGCCGCCCGCGCAGGCGTCGGCCGCGGCACGGTCTCCCGGGTGATCAACGGCTCGCCCAAGGTCAGCGCCCGTTCCCGGGCGGCCGTGGAGCAGGCGATCGCCGAACTCGGCTACGTTCCCAACCGCGCGGCCCGCTCCCTGGTCGCCCGTCGCACCGACTCGGTGGCCCTGGCCGTCCCCGACGCCGCGACCCGGTCCGGCGAGGCTGAGGGACGGTCCGGCAGGGCTGAGGGGCGGCCCTGCGAGGACTCGGGGGCGGCCCGGTGGGGGCTCGGCGGCGGGCCGGCGGCGACTGAGCGGCGACGCGGAGGCTCGGCAGGAGCCAGGGACCCGGCGACAGCTCGGTTCGGGCCGCCGACGGCTCAGCAGGGCCGCCCCGTCCATCCCGGCCCGCGGGTCTGCCGGACCATGCGCGCCCCAAGCCGTGCGCACCGCCGAGTCGGCTGGGCGGAGGCTTCCGGTCCAGGTGTGCTTCGCGGCAACCCCCTGTTGGTGTGGGAGCGCTCCCATGCATAATGGGGCCCACTCGACTCGTGGGAGCGATTCCATGCCCGAACCGATGACCGTGTCCTTCCCTCCCGCCTTCCTCTGGGGCGCGGCGACGTCCGCGTATCAGATCGAGGGCGCGGTGCGGGAGGACGGCCGTACCCCCTCGATCTGGGACACCTTCAGCCATACGACCGGCAGGACGGCCGGCGGCGACACCGGAGACGTCGCCGTCGACCACTACCACCGCTACCGCGACGACGTGGCCCTGATGGCGGAGCTGGGCCTGAACGCCTACCGCTTCTCGGTCTCCTGGCCGCGGGTGCAGCCCACCGGCCGGGGCCCCGCCGTGCAGGTGGGCCTGGACTTCTACCGCCGGCTGGTCGACGAGCTGCTGTCCCACGGGATCAAACCGGCCCTCACCCTCTACCACTGGGACCTGCCGCAGGAACTGGAGGACGCGGGCGGCTGGCCCGAGCGGGAGACCGCGCTGCGCTTCGCGGAGTACGCGCAGCTCGTCGGCGAGGCGCTCGGCGACCGCGTGGAGCAGTGGACCACGCTCAACGAGCCGTGGTGCAGCGCCTTCCTGGGCTACGGCTCCGGAGTGCACGCGCCGGGCCGGACCGAGCCGCAGGCCGCACTGCGCGCGGCCCACCATCTGAACCTCGCGCACGGACTGGCCGCACAGGCGCTGCGCTCGGTGCTGCCCGCCCGCGCCTCGGTCGCCGTCAGCCTCAACTCCCAGGTGATCCGGCCGCTGTCGCAGGACCCGGCGGACCTCGCGGCGGCACAGCGGATCGACGACCTGGCCAACGGCGTCTTCCACGGCCCGATGCTGCAGGGGGCCTACCCGGCGACGCTGCTGGAGGCCACCTCGTCGGTCACCGACTGGTCGTTCGTCCTCGGCAAGGACCTCGCGGACATCCAGCAGCCGTTGGACGCGCTCGGCCTCAACTACTACACGCCCGCGCTGGTTTCCTCGCCCGAGAGGGCGCCCGAGGGCCCGCGCGCGGACGGGCACGGGGCGAGCGAGCACTCGCCGTGGCCGGGCTCGGACGACGTGGCGTTCCACCAGACGCCGGGCGACCGCACGGAAATGGGCTGGACGATCGACCCGGACGGGCTGCACGAGCTGATCATGCGCTACAGCCGTCTGGCGCCCGGGGTGCCGCTGTACGTCACGGAGAACGGCGCGGCCTACCCCGACAAGGTGGACGGCGACGGCCGCGTGCACGACCCAGAGCGCATCGCCTACCTGCACGCCCACCTGGCGACGGTCCACCGCGCCCTCGCGGACGGGGCGGACGTGCGCGGCTACTACCTGTGGTCCCTGATGGACAACTTCGAGTGGGCCTACGGCTATGCCAAGCGGTTCGGCGTGGTCTACGTCGACTTCGAGACCCTCGAGCGGACTCCGAAGTCCAGCGCCCACTGGTACGGGAAGGCGGCCCGCAGTGGGCAGCTTCCGCCGGTGGACGCTCTCTGACCAGGCGGGGCACCGAAACACCGGGGGTACGGGGAGGAACCCCCGGCGGGGGAAAGTGCGGGGCGCGGCACGCGGAAGCACTAGGGGAGTGCCGCGCCCCCACGGGGGGGTCGTGCCCGGTCGGGCGCGATCAGTTGAAGGCGCCGAACGCCTTGGCGAAGGCGAACGGGTCCTGGGTGATGGAGCTGCAGGTGGCGTCGGCGGTGGGCTTGGTGCCGCCGGAGCACTGCTTGTCGCGGGTGGCGGACCACATGGAGAGCCAGCCGAGCCCCTTGGACTTGGCGAAGTTCACCAGCTGGGTGGCGTCGTCGACCTTGAAGACCTCCGAGGAGACGTCGTTGACGCCGATCATCGGGGTGACGGCGACCGTCTTCCAGGCGGCGCTGTCGGACAGGCCGAGGACGCTCTTGATCTGGGCCTGGGTGGCGGTGGCGGCCTGCTCGGCGTAGGTGCCCATGTCGCCGCTGTAGGAGGCGCCGTAGTCCATCGCCATGATGTTGACGGTGGAGATCTTCACGCCGTTGGACTTGGCGTTCGCCAGCAGGTTCACGCCGTCCTGGGTCAGGCCCTCGGGCATGACGGGGAGGGTGAAGGAGACGTCCAGGCCGGGGTGCTGCTGCTGGAGCTTGGCGATGGCCTGGGCGCGGCGGGTGTTGGCGGCCGTGTTGGGCAGCGCGCCGCCCTCGACGTCGAAGTCGACCTTGGTGAGCTTGAACTGGTCCACGGCCTTGCCGTACGCCGCCGCCAGCGCGTCCGCCGAGGAGCAGGTGGTGGCCAGCTCCGAGCCGGAGGCACCGCCGAAGGAGACGCGTACGTCGCCGCCCTTGGCGCGCAGCGCGCCGATCTGGGACGCCACGCCGTCGCTGCCGAGATCGGTGACGCCGCCCCACTTCGGGGTGCAGCCGCCGCCGTCGGTGACGAAGGCGAGGTTGTAGTTCTTCACTCCGGTCGCGTCCGCGCTCTTCAGCAGGTCGAAGGCCGGGTAGAGGGAGGTGTCGACGTAGGGCGCGAAGCCGGCGGAGGTGGTGGTGCCGGTGCCGGTGCTCTGGGACGGTGTGGGGGTCGGCGTCGGCGTGGAGCTCTTGGTGGGGGTGGGAGTCGGCGTCGGGGTCGCGGACCGGGTGGGCCGGCCGGTGGGTTCGGGGGTGGCGCCGTCGTCGGCGGAGCACGCGGTGTCGTCGATACGGCAGCCGGTGGGGTCACCGGTGCCGTTGACGACGAAGCCGACGGTGACCGACTTGCCCGGGGCGAGCCCGGCGGTGTCCCACTTGGCGGGCTTCACGGTGACGTGCTGCCCGCTGACGCCGGCCTCACCGTTCCACAGCGAGCCGAGCTTCGCGCCCGCGGGCAGATCGAACTCCAGCCTCCAGTCCTTCTCGGTCTGGCCGCTGTTGTTGGTGACGACGTACTGCGCGGTGTAGCCGGTCGACCAGTCGCTGGTCCTGGTGTACGCGGCTCCGACCCCGGCCGCCTGCGCGGTGGCGGTGAACACGAGCGCTCCGCCGCCGACCGCGGCGGCCGCCACGAGACCGCCTATCGCCTTGTTCCTGCCACTGATCCTGCGCCGGTGCGTGCTCATGCGCGTGCCTGCCTTCGCTGTTCACTGGGGGTGAGGTGCGGCAGCACGCTAGCGGCCCCGAAGGGGACAAATCCCTTGATACGGGCGGTGGTTGAGGATCTTAGGGTCCGCTTAAGGAAGGGATCGGGGACGGTTAAAGGTGGAGACCAGCCTGCCCGCCCGGCGTCTTCGTACGGCCCCCCGGCGGGCCCTGCCCGCAGGCCTGCGTCCGGCCAGCTGGAACCAGATGCGGACCTCGGTCCCGCCCAGCACCGAGGCGCCGATCCGGACGTCGCCGCCGGTGGACTCCGCCAGGCGCCGCACGATGTCCAGGCCGAGCCCGGTGGATCCGTCGTTCCCGGAGCCGCTTCCGCGCAGCATGGCCTCCTCCGGGTCGGGTATGCCGGGGCCCGCGTCGGAGACGAGCACGATCACGGCGTCGTCGCCGTTGTGCACGTCGACCGCGAAGGCCGTGCCCTCGGGGGTGTGCCGGAAGACGTTGCCGAGCAGGGCGTCCAGTGCGGCGGCGAGATCGGCGCGGGCCACGGGTGTGCGCACCGGCCGGTCGACGCCGGCCACGCGCCACTTGCGTCCCTCGTCCTCGGCCAGCGCGGACCAGAACTCCATCCGCTCCCGCACCACCTCGGCCGCGTCGCAGCCCGCGCCCGGACCGGCGGCCGCCGTCTGCGGCTTGGCCTCGCGGGCGGTGCGGATGATGGTGTCCACCTCACACTCCAGCTGGGCGACCGCGGCCCGGGTCTGCTCGGCGGCCGGCCCCTCTCCGAGGGAGGCGGCGTTCAGCCGCAGCACGGTCAGGGGGGTGCGCAGCCGGTGGGACAGGTCGGCCGCCAGCTCCCGCTCGTTCGCCAGGAGTTGGACGACCTGGTCGGCCATGGAGTTGAACGCGACCGCCGCCAGCCGCAGTTCGGTCGGCCCCTCCTCGGGCACCCGGGCACCCAGCCGGCCCTCCCCCAGTTCGTGCGCGCCCTCGACGAGCCGCTGCGCGGGCCGCACCATCCGCACGCCGAGCCGGTCGGCGACGGCGACCGAGCCGACGACGAGCGCGGCACCCACGCCGGCGAGCACCGCCCAGGCCGTGCCGACGCCGTTGGTGACCTCGGCCTCGGGGACGTAGACCTCGACGACCGCGATGGCGCCGGAGCTGAGCGCGACCGGCTGGAGCAGGGTGGATCCGCCGGGCACCTCGGTGGTGGAGGCGCGCCCCATCCTCCGCACGGTGGCGATGTCCGCGTCGGCGGCGTGGCGGCGGCCGATGTCGACGGCCGGCTTGCCGTCGGCCGCCGGTATGTGCACGGCCATCTGCGCGTCCGAGCCGGCCGAGGCGACGACCCGCTCCAGCTGGTCGCGCTCGGTGGTGATGGACAGCGCGGGCGCGACGGCCGCGGCCTGGCGCTCGGCGCCTGCGAAGGCGCGGTCGCGGGCCATCTCCTTGATGACCAGTCCCAGCGGTACCGCGAAGGCGACCACGACCATCGTGGTGACCGCCAGACAGACCTTGACCAGTGCCCATCTCATCGCGCCGGCTCCGCTCCGGGCGGTTCCAGCTTGACGCCCACGCCCCGCAGGGTGTGCAGATAGCGGGGCCGGGCGGCGGTCTCGCCCAGCTTCCGCCGCAGCCAGGACAGATGCACGTCGATGGTCTGGTCGTCGCCGTACGACTGCTGCCACACCTCGGCCAGCAATTGCTTGCGCGGGACGACCACACCGGGCCGCCGGGCCAGGAAGGCGAGCAGGTCGAACTCGCGCCGGGTGAGGTCCAGTCGTACGCCGTCCAGCTCGGCCTGGCGGCGCAGCGGGTCGACGGTCAGGCCGCCGACGCTCAGCACGGTGGACGGCGCGGCCTCGGCGGCGCCGGAGCGGGCACGGCGCAGCACGGCGGCCATGCGCGCCGACAGGTGCTCGACGGCGAACGGCTTGGTCAGGTAGTCGTCCGCCCCGGCGTTGAGCAGCCGGACGATCTCCGCCTCGTCGTCGCGGGCGGTGGCGATGATGACGGGGACGTCGGTGATGCCGCGCAGCATCTTCAGCGCCTCGGAGCCGTCCAGATCGGGCAGTCCGAGGTCCAGGACGACCACGTCGAAGCGGATATGGGCGACCTCGCGCAGCGCCTCCAGCGCCGTGCCGACACTGCGCACGGTGTGCGAGGCGTCGGTCAGATGCCGGATGAGCGCCGAGCGTACGAACTGGTCGTCCTCGACCACGAGCACACTTGCCATGCGCCGCACCGTACGCCATGCCGACCGGTCCGGTGCGGGCCTGTGGACAACTCCGCACCGCTCGCGACCGCCTGTGGACGAACCGGGCGAACTCCTGTGGACAAACTCACCTCGGCCGTCCGCCGGCGACACCGGTGGGGCGGGTGAGGCACTATGGCCGCGATGCACAGAGGACTCGTACACGTACTGGCGTGGTCGCTCGCGACGAGCGCGGCGGTCACGCTGTCGTGGTGGGGTGTTCACACGGTGATGGCGGGCACCGTCTACGACCCGCCGCGCGCCCTGCCCATCACGGCCGCCGGGGCGACCACGCCGGAGTCGGCGCCGCTCGCCTCCTCCACCTACCGGCCCGCCCCGTCACCGAGCCCGTCGCGGCGACCGAGCGAGTCGCCGCGCACCCCGGCCGCCCCCAGCGCCTCGAAGCCGGCGCCCGCCACCAGCCCCGCGAGCCCCTCCCCCACCGCCTCCGGCCATGTCAAGAGCTACGACACGGCGGGCGGCCGGGCGGTCTTCGACCTCGGCACGGCCTCGGCGACCCTGGTCTCCGCGACCCCGGGAACGGGCTGGTCGATGCAGGTGTGGAAGACGGAGAGCTGGATCCGGGTGGAGTTCACCTCGGGCACGAACCGGGTGTCGGTCTTCTGCACCTGGCACGACGGGCCGCCGCACGTGGAGGTCGGCAACTACTAGGGCCGGTCGCTCCGTCGGAGCCGGTCCGTCCGTTGCGGTGCTCAGCGGAAGACGGAGGGTGGCGGGGCCGGTGAGGCGATCGCGGCGGCGTCGGAGACGGGGAGGGCTCCGCCGGTGAAGTCGGTGAGGGCACGGCCGTGTTCGACGCGGCCCGGGTGGGGGTCGGAGGCGGCACGGCGGGTCAGTTCGGCGACCGGCAGCGGGAGGTCGCCGGCGACGAGCACCGCATTGCCGAAGCGCTTGCCGCGCAGCACGGTCGGGTCGGCGACCAGGGCGAGTTCCCCGAACCGGGCGGCGGCGGTGGCGATCTGGCCGCGGACGTGGGCCAGTGGCGGGCCGTCGGCGAGGTTGGCGGCGTAGAGCCCGCCGGGTTTCAGGGCTCTGCGGACCTCGTCGAGGAACTCCGTCGAGGTGAGGTGGGCGGGCGTACGGGCGCCGCTGAACACGTCCGCGACGATCACGTCGGCCCAGCCGTCCGGCACCTTGGCGAGTCCCGCCCGGGCGTCCACGGACCGCACCCGGATCCGGGCGCCCGCGTCCAGCGGCAGTGCGCGGCGCACCAGTTGGACGAGGGCCGCGTCCCGCTCGACGACCTGCTGGGTGGAGCGGGGCCGGGTGGCCGCGACGTACCGGGCGAGCGTGAACGCGCCTCCGCCGAGGTGCACGGCGTGGATCGGCTTCCCTGCGGGCGCGGCGAGATCGATGACGTGCCCGAGCCGCCGCTGGTACTCGAAGGACAGATATGCCGGGTCGTCGAGGTCGACGTACGACTGCGGGGCCCCGTCGATCAGCAAGGTCCAGCCCCGTGCCCGTTCCCGGTCGGGTATCAGCTCGGCCAGCCCGCCGTCGACCTGCTCGACGACGGCCTCGGCGGCTCCGCGTTCACGGCGCGGGTTCCTGGACCTTCCCATGGGGCCATTGTCGCAAGCGGCACCGGGCCGCACGCGCGGGCGCGGGTCGCGCCGGTCAGCCGGTCACGCCGGTCAGTCCCTCACGCCGGTCAGTCCGTCGCGCCGATCCGGCCCGGTCGCTCCGCCCGCGGCGTCTGCGCCGCCGGAAGTGTCAGCTGCAGCTGTCCGCCGCCTGGATCATCCGCGCCGCCTCGCCCAGGGCGCGCCGGAGCACGGCGGGGTCCGTCGTGAGATCGGCCTCCCCGGGCGGCACCAGCCAGTCCGAGCCCTCCACGGGCCGCTCGGGGGCGAGCCGCAGTCCGCGGCCGTCCGTCCTCGTGCAGGTGCTCCCCGGGACGTCCCAGCCCGCGGCCGTGCCCGCCGGGACCACGAAGCCCAGCGTGTCCCCGCCGTCGTCGTGCAGTACGGGTCCCACGGCGTCCGCCGCCCCGCGGCGCAGGATGTCGACGGCCTCCAGGCCCTGCCGTGCCGGCACCGTCACCAGGTCGCACCCGGCCCCGGTCACCGCCGTCGGCGGCATCGGTGACGTCGGTGACGGCGCGCAGGAATCAACGCTCCCGTTGGACTGCGTCCCGGCCTCCACCACGCGTACCCCTCCTCGTGAGCGAGCGGGTCGGGAGCCGGGTGGCTCCCGGTCCACCGGGTCCAACGCGGCAACGCGTCAACGGCTACGGACAAAGTCAGCCGCAAAGGATGGCAGTTCATGGCAGATCGTGGATGAGATATCCGGTTTGTAGCCAAACACTGCGTGGCGGACCGGACACAGCAGGTACGTTCTTGCTCGCCGGAAACAGGGTGCCACTCGGATAAGTCGGACAACTCATCCTGTATCCGGCACGGTTCGACGGTTCGCACGAGAGGGCCCGGCCATGGCGTCGTCAACGGTGACCTCGTCTCAGTCCCCACGGCCACCGCGGCCGAATCTCGCTTTCCGGCGACTGCGCGGACACCGCTCGCCGGCCGAGTTCGCCGCGGCGGTGCGGCGGGCCGCCCGCGAGATCGGTGAGCGGGTCAGCTGTGACGCGCGCTACATCGGCCGGGTCGAGGCGGGCGAGATCCGCTGCCCCAACTACGCCTACGAGCGGGTGTTCCTGCACATGTTCCCCGGCCGGACACTCACCGACCTGGGGTTCGCGCCCCGCTCGGCCGTCCGTGGGCGCGCGGCGCGCGGGCCGGCGGACGACCCGCCCCGCCCGCGCGTCACGAGCCGGGAACGCGCCCCGCGTGAAACGCCGGGGGCGTCCCACCCGTATCACCCGTACGAGTACGAGGACTACGACCCGTACGGCACGCAGGACCCGTACGGCAGTGATGACTCGTACGGCACGCAGGACCCGTACCACGGGCAAGATCCGTACCACCAGCACGACCCGTACCACCCGCACGAAGACCACGAGGAGAGCGACGTGCTGCGTCGCGCATTCATGACCCGCGGGGGCGCCACGGTGGCCGCCGCCTCGCTGGGCCCCCTGGGGCTCGCCTTCGACGCCTCCGCCGCGGACCGGGCCGTCCGCCGCGCCGGGGCGAGCGACGCGGGCGCCCTCGAAGAGGCCGTCCGCAGAATCCGGTTGCTCGACGACCGGCACGGCGCGGACGGTCTCTACCGGCGCGCGGCGGCTCCGCTGCGCGCCGCCTACGCGCTGCTCGACGCGGGCGCGACCCGGCAGGCCACCGCGGACCGGCTGCACTCGGGCGCCGGTGAACTGGCCATCTCGGTGGGCTGGCTGGCGCACGACTCCGGCCGCTTCGACGACGCCCGCTCGCACTACGCGGAGGCGCTGGCCACCGCACGCATGACCTCGGACCCCGCCCTGGAGGCGCACGCGTTCTGCAACACGGCGTTCCTCGCGCGGGACGCGGGGCGGCCACGGGAGGCGGTGCGCGCCGCGCAGGCCGCCCAGCGCGTCGCGCGCGGGCTGGGCTCGGCGCGGCTGATGTCGCTGCTGGCGCTGCGCGAGGCGGGCGGCTGGGCGGGGCTCGCCGACCGCACCGGCTGCGCACAGGCCCTCACCCGCGCCCAGGCGCTGTACGACCGGGGCACCTCGGACACCGACCCGGAGTGGATGAGCTTCTACGGCGAGGCCGAGCTCCAGGGGCTGGAGGCGCAGTGCTGGTCCACGCTCGGCGACTGGGAGCGGGCGGCGCGGCACGCACGGCAGGCCGCACGGCTGCAGGACCCCCACTTCACCCGGAACATCGCGCTGTACACGGCCGAGCTGGCCGACGACCTCGCGCGCGGGGGGCGTCCCGACGAGGCGGCAGCCGCCGGAATCCGGGTCCTGGACCTCCTGGACCAGGTCCAGTCCTCCCGCATCCAGACCATGCTGGCGGGAACGGCCCGGGTACTGCTGCCGCACCGGCGGGCCAGCGGGGTGTCGGAGTTCCTGGAGAGGCACGCGAGCACGCCACGGT